>QCWB01000142.1 GCA_013114715.1 Nitrososphaera sp. | reverse complement strand
CGTATGTCAACCCCGCAACATTCGCTCGGCGCTGGGCCATGATGGCATTCAACCCGGCCTGCCCCTGATAGCTAACCGCCCGCTGAACGACTTGAAGCCATAAACTTCTAGCTTCTTTATGTGGACCAAGGTCCTCTTGCATGAGACCAGAGACCGGTTAATTATATACAGTAGCGCACAGAACCGGCCCCTTTTTGTGAAATTATTTTTATCAACTAGCGGTCGCGCTTGCCGGCGACAAACTCTAGGAAGTTGGCCTTTGCCACGGCATAGGGCATCTGGACTGGCGGGTGCTTGAAGCAGTAAGCGGAGATGCTCTCAAGCGGGCCGGATATGCCCCGCTCTATTCCAAGCTTGGTTGCCCGGACCGCGTCTATCATGACTCCGGCGCTGTTGTAGGCGTCGACTACCTTTAGTTTCACGTCCAGTTCTACTGGTATGCCGCCAAAGTACTGGCCCTTTATTGAGATGTAGCAGACCTTGTCGTTTTCTAGAAACGACACAAAGTCAGACGGGCCAATGCGCATCGGGACCTCGTAGGGAGCCATTGCGGCAACCGCGGAGGTCTTGCTTATCCGCTTGTCCTCTAGCCGGTCCTCGTCAAGCATGTTGTAAAAGTCCATGTCCCCGCCGATGTTCAGCTGGTACGTCTCGTTTATCTTGACGCCCCTGTCAACGAACAGCTTGACAAGCGTTTTGTGGACCACGGTAGCTCCTAGCTGGCTCATCACGTCGTCGCCGGCGCAGATAAGGCCGCGGCCTGCAAAGGCCTGCTGCCATTTCGGAGTAGAAGCGATAAAGACAGGTATAGCGTTTACAAAGGCGCAGCCTGCATCAAGGCAGGATTCTGCATAATACTGGACTGCGCGCCTGCTTCCGACAGGAAGGTAGCAAAGAAGCATCTCCGCTCCACTGTCCTTTAGGGCCTGGGTGACATTGACCGCCGGCCCGTCTGCAATCTTTACTTTTTGCGACAGGTGCTTTCCGATCCCGTCTAGAGTCTCGGCCTTTTGTACCTTGACGCCAGTCTTGTCCATGTCTTTGACAATCTGAACAGTGTTGTTTGGCTTTGCGAAAATAGCCTCTGAAAGGTCTTTTCCTACCTTGGTGCTGCCTACGTCAAAAGCGGCAACAAACTCGATGTCTGACGGCTCCATCCCTGCCAGGTTATAAGCAGTAAGGCCGATCCAGTCGTTTTCAGGCTTGGCGGCCTCCGGGTTGTTCCGGTAATACCGTGTTCCCTGCACCAGGGCAGATGCACAGTTGCCCACACCAGCTATGGCAACCTTGATCTTTCTACGCATTATTACTTGGCATCAAGCTCTGACTAATATATCTTGAAGTTTTACGGCTCCTTCTGGCTGATTGTTACACTCGACCTTCGGGCAAAGTAGAACATAAAGCCAAACCATGACGCTACCTGTAATGCCGTTATGGCAAAATCCAGAGAACCAGAGAGGTATGTTGATGTGAAAAAGCCTTCCAAGACTATCTTGGCTGTCTGGTCCACGCTATAGGCAAGGCCAACTACCAAAATAGCCACGTGCTTTCTTGCTGCAAGCCCAACAGCTATTATTGCCCCGCTGCCAGCCAGTCCAAACAGGCCGCCCATTGCGTTGAAAGCCGGTATCTGCTCCAGACGGCCAAAGCACTGCGAATGCCCTCCAGTTGCGTCTATCCAGATGCTTGACTGGTAGCCGTGTTCCGAGCAGACGTAGACATGTCCGAGTTCGTGCAAGACAGTGACTGGCACGATCATTGCCAGATACAAAATAACTGACCATAGGATTACCTTGCGGTTCAAGCAATCTGTATTTGCAGCTGCTTGCTTTTAGTGTTCTGTCATCTTCGCCACATTCCAAGTGCCTGCAAGAACCTCTCCCAAAACGATGGCTTTGGTACTACCCTAGCTGACATGTCTTTTATTACCTGCAGCGAATCCCGCGGAAAATCGTAAATGTTGCCCCATGCAAGCGAGGCTGAATAACCCTTGTTCAGGGCGTCTTGCATAAAGTTGCGTACAAAGTCTGCCGGGATGCTTACGTTTCCTGCTGAATCTCTTTTTCCAAACTCGCCAATTATGCACGGCTTGTTAGCATAGTCAATAGACCTGTAATTGTCAAGCCTGTTTGGCAAGTCAGAGTAGTAATGAAAATCACAGAAATCAACAGGCAGACTGGAAAATCTCATGGCTGTCTCTTTTTCCATGCAGCCGACACTTGACTTGATGGGCTTGAGCGCGTTGCAGCAGACAGAAATATAGTTTTTCATGGCCTGTTCGCTGACCAGCGGTGTGTTTCTCATCATGCCTTCCGGCTCGTTAATTACGTCGATTGCGTATACGTTTGGATTGTTTTTTATCCTCTGCACAAGCGGATTTAGCACGTTTGAAATAAAGTCAGACGGGCTTTCGACTATTGATTTTGTTGTCTGCTGTACTGCTTTGTTAAAAGCATCATACTGGGGTATTCTGTGCTGCGGCAGGCCTCCTGGAACCTTGTACTCGACGGCCCACGAGTCAAAGAGGCAGAAATACACCTTGAATCTGTGATTGCCGGCAAGCTGCAGTATTTTGTCGACGTTTGACAGCAGCTGCTCATCAATGCCCGTTACTTTTCGGTTCGAGTCAAAAACCAGGCCTTCGAGTTTTTCAAACAGCCACATCCTGACAACGTCAATGCCTGCAATTTTCTGAAACTGGGCTTCCAGAATATTTTGCCGCGACTTCAATATCGAAGGTTTGGGGCTCTGTTCTGGCTTTGAAAAATCAATATGCGAGATGTCTTCTGAGTGAGGCCAGTGCCACAACTCTGTCCCAGAGAACTGGTTTCTGCCCAGGTCAGTTCCGTAGCAATCCATGAGCCTGTTTTCAGCTGGATCCTGGAACTTGAACCAAGCATTGTTGATGCCTGCCAGGTATTCTGCCACAATGTGATTTGACAGCTCTTTTCTAAAATAGTTGTCTCTGCAGATTTGCAATATGCTCTAATACTAGGCGTATGTTTTAACCACATGGCAATAGAGCAAGCTCTAGAGTCTAGCGAGGGACAGCACTGGTGGTATCATCCACTTCACATAGGCACAAACGATGAGCAAAACAAGCTGCTTCCAAACGCCACTGAATACTATGGAGCAGACGAGAAGGAAAAGTCTGCCGCCAAGATAGCCAGCGCGTCAGAGTTTAGCATAGAGCTGACATCCGTTTTTGTAGACAAGAGTTACGACGATGAGCGCAGGATGTTCTTAAGAGAAAGAGGTAAAACAAACGATCTGCTGGTGGTCACGACCTACCAGACTGGAACCTCTCCGCCGGTCCAACGCGTGCATTATTTCAAGGAAGGCCAGGAGATTGGGGTTGTCTTGCGAGACCTGTTCAAGTCTCTGGTCTGCTCGTTTAGCGATTTTAAGGACAGCCACGTTATTTTGCAGCCGCAGGTATACGACATTGACAAGTACGACGATATCAAGGAAGGATTGGCAAAGATCTTTTCGGTGGCCCAGAACGTGGTTGTTGCATTTCCTGTCTTTGCGCCATACGTGGCCATGGGCAAGACAATAGGCGAGAGCCTTACCACTCTGCTTGAGAACATGGACGAGCACGACATGATAATGGACTCTAACTTGAAGCTGCGCATATCCGATGAGAGGACAGGCGCAAACTTGCTTCAGACTGGCCACTGGATTTATTTTGACGAGCCGCAAAAGCCCGGCCTGCGGCTAAGCCCGAACTTGGACCTGCTAAACGAAGACGGAACCCGGTTTCGAAAATGCAGCTACGTGCTTTACTCGATAAGAAAGCAGCAGGCACAGGAGCCAAACTGGGAAGTTGACCAGAAAGTTGCCAAGCTGCTCTCGGAACTAAACGGCAAGGGAGCCAGTGGCCGTGCCCCGATTGACTTTTTGCGGGAAACCATCGAAGGCTACTCAAACTACAAGAAACTAAAGCGCTTTGTGGAGCTGAAAGACAAAAAGACTCGAGATGTTCTTTCAGACGACGAGCAATCCCTGATGGACAGGCTAAAGTCTGACCTAGCAGGAGTCTCTGGGGTGAGCGGCTTTATCAAGGATTAGCCTACAGACCTTAATGCTTCGCACAGATAGCAGGTCCTGCAAAGGATCTGTCAGCCGATACGACACGCCGACGAACGCCTACGTGACCGCGTACACCATCCCGCTAGAGAGCATCCGGGAGCTGCGATGCAAGTTCCGATCGCACCGAATCGAGGA
>QCWB01000141.1 GCA_013114715.1 Nitrososphaera sp. | reverse complement strand
AGAAAAACGCACCGCTTCAAAAGCTTGAATCAAAAGACATAGAATCCGTGCTAAAGGCTGCCAAAGTTGAACTAGAGGCAGGCGTGCTGGCAAAAATAGTAAAGGAGATGACGTCCGAAAGATCTCTGGAACTGAGGACGTCTGAAGGCTCGCCAAACCCAGTTGAGCAGAAAAAAATGACCGCCGAAAACCGAAAGAAACTTGACGGATTTAGCCAAGGCGTGCAAAAAAGGACAAAATTCATTCAGGGCTCGTTTGAAAACCTGGCAAAGCAGGTTGAAAAATACACGAATTGAGCAGATCTCGACTGGTTGCGTCAAGAACCATGGCCTGCCAATCGAATTCCGCATTTTTATGGTTTTCCGGAAGCGATTTTTGCAACAAAATCTTATGGAATTCGCTATAACAGTTGCGATAAGATTTATATCGTGTCCGAAACCAGTTAACCAGTAACAGAAATGTCACTAAAATCAGACGACCCGAACTATTATGCGCATATGTACAACAGGCTTGGTGGAACCGATGCCGCGATTTCCGGAAAGAAGGTCAGGATACTTGACAGCACCCTTCGGGAAGGCGAGCAGCACCCAGGCGTTTCATTTACAATAAAGCAGAGGATCCAGATTGCATGGATGCTTGATTCTTTTGGCGTGGACCAGATAGAGATAAGCCCGGTCGTTTCGCCAGACCATGTTGAAGCTACAAAGACGATAATCAAGCAAGGATTGCGGGCCGACATCGTGGCTCATGTCCGGGCAATAAAGTCAGACGTCGATATCGCAATCGACTGCGACGCGACGTGGGTTGCCACATACATGGGCATATCAGACATACACCTTGCTGCAAAGCTAAAGATAGGAAGGGAGGAGGCCAAGTCAAGGGCCCTGGAAGTTGCAGACTATATCAAGGCCCACGGGCTAAAGTCCAGGTTCACCATGGAAGACGCGAGCAGGACAGAGCCGGAATTCCTGATTGAAATGTGCAAGGAGATGAACAAGCGCGGAATAGAGCGAATAAGCATCCCGGACACAGTAGGCATCATGCGCCCAAGGGGCATGTACGCCCTGGTAAAGACGGTCTACGAAAAGATTGACACGTCTAGGACTTCGCTTGACGTGCA
Organism: Nitrososphaera sp.; assembly: GCA_013114715.1. Lineage (GTDB taxonomy): Archaea > Thermoproteota > Nitrososphaeria > Nitrososphaerales > Nitrososphaeraceae > Nitrososphaera. The sequence continues at coordinate 3,112 of QCWB01000141.1, read as the reverse complement.
TTGCCACAATGACGTAGGCCTTGCGCTTGCAAACGCGCTGGCAGGCTGCGAGGCTGGCGCGGACCAGATTCACACCACCATAGATGGGTTTGGCGAGAGAACTGGCATCCCGTCTCTGTCAGAGACCGCGGTTGCACTGTCGCTTATCTACAAGTCCAACAACGACCTGAGATTGCACATGGCAAAGGACCTGTCAAGGACAGTGTCCGAATACACAGACCTGCCGATTCCAGAATCAAAGCCGATTGTAGGCGACAGCGCGTACAAGCACAAGGCTGGAACACACCTTGCTGCAATACTTCGAAACCCTGCTGCATATGAGATCATTGAGCCAAAACTAGTCGGCAACAGACGCAAAATAGTCTTCGGCGAGCTGGCAGGCAAGAACGGCGCGGCGTACCTGCTGTCCTTGCTGGGGCTTGAGACAGGCAAGCACGAGGCAGAGCAGCTTGCACGCGGGCTAAAGGAATTGAGAATGGGCGACATACTAGAGCTCTACTTAGACGAGAGACTAGAGAGAAAGATACTTAATGACGCGCCGATGAAGGTTAGCCAGAAGGAGTAAGAACCAAATGGTCAAATGTCCAGAATGCGATGCAGAGATAAAGATCCCCTCCGATTCGATAGAAGGCGAGATCGTTTCATGCCCAGACTGCGGCGCCAGTTACGAGCTGGTCAAATCCGCTACAGGATTTGACATAAAACCAGCCCAGGTCGTCGGAGAGGACTGGGGACAGTGAATGGCGCATCAAGCAATTCTCTGACCATACTGTACGATACTATCAGATGGGAAGAGAAGTCCCTGTACGAGGCCGCCAAGAAAAAAGGAGTCGAGATAGACAACGTCGACATCAAGAATTTACGTATTCGACTAAACAACGGCAGCATGTATGCAGACAAAATAGTCCTGCAGAGAAGCGTCAGTTATTTTAAAAGCGTGCACGCCACGGCCGCACTGGAAGGCCTTGGAGCGCAGGTAATCAACCCGCTTCGCGTGGCTTCGATAACAGGCAACAAGCTTTTTGCCCACATGGAGCTGCAAAAGGCAGGCATAAAGACCCCAAAGGCAATCAGCGCCTTTTCAGAAGAAGCCGCGATTTCGGCATTGGAGGAATTCGGATATCCAGCAGTCATAAAGCCAGTAGTCGGAAGCTGGGGCAGGATGATAGGCCTTTTGCGCGACAAAGATGCCGCAAAAGCAGTGATAGAGGACAGAGAGCACATGTTCCCGTTGTACCACATTTACTATTTTGAAGAGTTTGTACAGCGCCCGCCAAGGGACATCAGGGCAATCGTCGTAGGAGACAGGGTTGTCGCGGCCATCTACAGGTATTCTGGCGACGGGCAATGGAAGACTAACATGGCTCTTGGCGGACACGCAGAGGCCTGCCCGGTGACAAAAGAGCTTGAAGACATTTGCGTCAAGGCCACCAAGGTTCTTGGCGGGCAAATAGTTGGAGTCGACCTGATGGAAAGCGACAAGGACGGCCTGGTTATCCACGAAGTCAACAACACCACGGAATTCAAAAACACTGTCCGCGTTACAGGAGTTGACATTCCAGGCATGATGATAGACTACGCGCTGAGCCTAAGAAGGTAGCAAGCATGGTCTCTCCAAGCTACGCAATAGAACTGCTACAAAAAGCGCTTGAAATTTACACCCCGTCAAGGTCTGAAGCGGCTCTTGCCAATTTCCTGAAGGAAAAATGCACAAACGAGCTTGGCTTTGAGCAGGTAAGCATCGACAGCGTCGGAAACGTGATAGCCACAAAGGGCACTGGCGAGCCAAGGATTCTCCTCTGCGGCCACATGGACACGGTCCCAGGACAGGTCCCAGTCAGAATAGAGGACGGCCACCTCTACGGAAGGGGGGCGTCTGATGCAAAGGCTCCGCTGATTGCGATGCTTTTGGCAGCATCAGAGTTCCCGAAGCAGAGCGGCACCGTGATATTTGCCGGCGTTGTAGACGAGGAAGGAAATGCCACAGGAGTAAAACACCTTGTCAAAAGCAAGATGGCGATTGACTACGCCATGTTCGGCGAGCCAAGCGGAATTGAGAACATCACCATAGCCTACAAGGGCCGGCTTGCTATAAGACTGACAGTCGACGTCGGGGACAGCGCCCACGCAAGCGCGCCGTGGCTGGCCAGAAACGCTGTCGAAGAGATGTACGATTTCTGGAATTCCATAAAGTCCGAGATTGAAAAAGTGGGCACGGCTGACACAAAAGCCAACTCTATCAGCTGCAGCCTTACAGAGATTAGCGGCGGCTCAAGCCATAACGTGACTCCACAGAAATGCAAGATTACGATAGATATGCGCGTTCCTACTACCACTACCTGTCAGAAGGTTCTAGACATAGTCGACGACGTCATAGAAAAGGTCAAAGCTCAAAAAGGCATAAAGACCACATACAGAATAGAGGACAAGACTGAGCCGTTTGAGGCAGACCATTCGTCTGCGCTGGTCAGAGCTCTATCTTTGGGTGTACTTGACGTATGCAAAAAACGTCCGGTCCTTCTCCGCAAGACCGGAACTGGTGACATGAACGTGCTTGGCAACAGCTTCAAAGTGCCTGTGGTTACGTATGGCCCAGGAGATCCTCATGCATCGCACACCGCAGACGAGCGCGTCAACATAGAAGAGTTTGTCTCCAGCGTCGAGGTCTTTACCAGGTCGCTGTTCCACCTGTCTCGGATACACCACATAAAAAAGAACAAAAAGTAACATCATATATCTGGCAGGACTGCCGGCCTGCATGCTGTATCTTGTAGGTGCAGGGATAAACGGATACAAGGGCCTGAGCCTTGCGGCAATCGAGGCTCTGAAGGACTGCGACGTGGTATACGCAGAGAGGTTTACAAGCTCGCTTTCAGACAGCCAGATAGCCAGCCTAAACTCGATAATCGGCAAGCAGGTAAAGATTGTGCAGAGATGGTTTGTCGAGGACGGCAGGGAGATCCTAGAAGACGCGGCATCAAAAAAAGTTGCCATAATTACATACGGAGATCCGCTCATTGCCACTACCCACAGCGAGCTTCGAGTCAGGGCGGCCAGAAAATCGATAAAGACAAGGATACTTCATGCGGCGTCTGGAATCCCGGCTATCATG
>QCWB01000140.1 GCA_013114715.1 Nitrososphaera sp. | reverse complement strand
ACTTTGACGTATTCTTCGCCGCCGATAAGACCAGCAATTTTTACAAAAGAGTCTTCATATTCGATAGAACGCATTAGATGAAATTTATGCGCAAATTTATGATATATAGTTTATGAAATTAGACGCTGCCGAAAATCTGGTAAATTTTACCTGTGTAGTCGCTCATGTAGCTCCAGGCTTCTGAGCTTACCTTTATCGGCTTGAACTTGGATTTTTGGTCTTCGGGAAGAGCTTCGTATACAAACTGTCCTATCACCACCTGGTCCGGCTTGGCCAGGGTGGTCATCTTTGCCGTAACGCTGATTGCATACCCAAGTATGTCAAGGTGCGGCCTTCTTATCAGCCGGTCATCATCCATGGTGATTGTATCCCAGCCATATTGCACTACAACGTTGTCGCCGACGTCGATTCCAACACGTACGTTTAGTTCCGGGTAGTCGTACTGGTTGAGTATCGGGTTTATTCCCTGGCGCATGACCTTTATCATGGCCATGGCACAGCTGACGGCATTGGCGCATGGCACTGAAAGTTTGTTCCAGTCAGCTAAAAAGAAGGCCATAATCGCGTCGCCGACGTACTTTAGCACATAGCCGCCATAGGCGGATATCAGGATGGACATTTCCTGGGTAAAGGCCTGCACAATATTGGCAAGCCTGTCCGGCGGAAGGGTCATCGACATCTTTGTAGAGCCTACCAGGTCTATCTGCAAAGTGACAAAGGAAACCTTGGACTTGACGAATTTTTCAAGCAGGCTTTGCGTTTCGCCCGAAGTAAGGTTGAACTCTGGCTCAAATTTCAGGGCTTTCCAGACTCTTTCCTGGGCCAGCTTGACAGCTTCGTCAGTGTCAACAACCTTATCAAGGAGAAATGATGCAAAGGACGGCGCGCGTGAGATTGCCGTTGCAGCTTTGGTTTTTTCCTCCTCCTTGGACTGGAACAGCGAGATGATGCTGTTAACCCGGTCCTCGTCTATGTCTAGCTGCAGGGCAATTATTTCAGGTTCGATGCCAGAGTTGTACAGGTTGATTATGGTCTGCTGCTGGTAGTTTTCGTCGTCTGGACTGGCCCCGACTGACATATGAGGCGGAGGTCGCCTCGAATATTAATTTGGTTCGCCAGCGAGATTAATAATAAGCTCTTTGCAATAAAAGGTGCAATGACTGCCAACGCTAAAGAAGAAAAGGTCCTGCTGACAATGTCTAACATAAAATACCTAGTTGAAGGCTTGGATGTGCTTCTTGCGACAGACTTGGATGGCGATAAACGCGCGCGGGTGATAAAGCTGCGCGACGACCTGACTTCGTATATCAACAGCATATTTAGCGATTATTCGTGACCTACCAGTGAAGCCGGGAATTTTCGTGAAACTCTCGGTCATCTTCCATCAGTACGGTCCGCCGGTGGCAATCAGGACATAATGCATATTTTGAATCTGCAGGCAACTCTTTTTTGCACCTGCCGCAGAATTTCTTCACACTTTTTTTACGCGTTGGCAAGATAAAACCTTGTCTTGCAGAAATGTAATTAAGGACGAAAGCCAAAGGGAAAAACGCCTCCACATTTGACTGTGCAAAATGAGATTTCTAGCGCATTGTCCTACGCCATAAGCAAGGGTTACCAGATTCATCCTGACGCCTTTGCCATGCTAAAGGGGCTTGAGGCAGACGTGTTAAAAACGATTCAAGATATTATCAAGCAGAAAAAAACCAAATCCGTTATTCTGGTGGAAGACATCAGAAAAGTTGTTCGGCCAGATGACGTGACTTTGGATTCGCCGGCCCAGCAGGATACCAAGATTATAATGGATTCCAGCCCTAATGTCAACACTGGCGAGGGGGTTGATGGCTATGCGTTTTTGTTTAAAAGCCGGTTTGAAAAGACCGTGAAGATACTGGCGCAGCGGCCTGACAGCAAGCGGATTTCAAAAATTTCCATGGTAAAGCAGCACGTCAGAAACGGCAACGTTCAGGCTGGAGAAAAAAGCCGCGACAACGGCGCAGGAAGATACATCGTTGCAGGACTGCTGATGTCCCGGCGCTCAAAGAAGAACGGGATTGACCTTGAAGTTGATGATTACACTGGATTGATGACTGCCACTGCCATGTCAGAGGATGTGCGAAAGCAGGTCTCGGCCCTTGCCTTAGACCAAGTAGTGATGATGGAGATAGAGCCTGCAAAGGCCGGCCCCGGCTTGATTATAAAGAATGTTTATTCGCCAGACATACCGGAGCATTTGCCTGTCAAAAGCAAGTCGGAAGTTTACGCGGTCCTGATATCTGACTTGCATGTTGGCAGCAAGTATTTCATGGAAAAAGAGTTCCTGCAGTTTTTGGACTGGCTTTCCATGACCGATGACGACGTTGTTCGCAAGATAAAATTCCTGTGCATTGGGGGCGACATCATCGACGGCATAGGCATTTTTCCAAACCAGGACAAGGAATTGCTCGAGTTGGACGCAGCGTCGCAGATGGCCCACGTAACAAGGCTGCTGGCAAAAATCCCTAAGCACATCAAGACGTTTATCATTCCTGGCAACCATGACCCTGGACGGCGCGCTCTTCCGCAGCCGGCATTTCCGCTAAAAGATTCCGGCGGCATATACGGCCTTGAAAACTGCACGATGCTTGGAAATCCAGCCATGGTGGAGCTAAACGGAGTAAAGATTTTGATGTACCACGGGCAGAGCCTGGATGATGTAATTGCAACAACTCCTGGCCTGAGCTATTCAAAACCAGCAGAAGCCATGAAGGTCCTTCTAAAGGCGCGGCACCTGTCGCCGAATTACGGCGGCAGGACTCCGATGGCCCCGGAATCCGAGGACATGATGGTAATTTCAGAAGTGCCTGACATTTTGCATTCCGGGCATGTGCATGTGCTGGACATAGACCAGTATCGCGGGACGCTGGTTGTAAATTCAGGTGCCTGGCAGGCGCAGACCAAGTTCCAGCAGACGATGGGGATTATGCCTACTCCAGGCATCGCTACGGTTGTTAATCTTGCAACGATGCAGCCGTTCTTGCAGGATTTTAACGGTCAATAAAGTCCTTGCCCAGAGCTTCGTATACCGTGTTTATTGGGACAGTTATCTTGATTTTCTGGGACCGGCCGTAGCGGCCCTGGCTGATGACATCCGTTGAAACTATGCCTAGCTGGTCAAGCTCGCTTATTATCTGGGTTACGCGGCGCTGGGTCAGCGGCGTTTCTTCAGCGTCTTTGCACAGCGCAGAGTAGATTTCGTAGACGTCGCCTGTGTTGCCGTTTTTTGATTTTGTGATTGCCAGGATAACAAATTTTGTGTGTGTTGTTGCGTTCTTGATTACTTCTAGATTGTTGTCTTTTTCCATCTTTTCCTGCGCTGCCCTGACGTGTTTTTCGTCAACGCTTGATGAATGGTCCCGTTCTGCAAGCTCTGCTGCAATCCGCAGCAGGTCTATTGCCTTTCTGGCGTCGCCGTGCTCCCGGCCGGACATCGCTGCACAAAGATTGATTATTGCCTCACTGATCGCCCCGTCATTGAAGGCCAGTTTTGAGCGCTCTAAAAGTATCTGTCTGAGTTGCTCTACGGTATAGGGGTTAAAAACAGTCTCTTCTTCGCTTAGGCTGCTTCTTACCCTGGGGTCTAACTTGTCTTTGAACGTAAGGCTGTTTGAAATGCCTATCAGACTGATAAAGCCTCCCTTGGTCATACGCTCGTTTGCCCTTGTAAAACTGTACAGTACGTTGTCGCCGTTCTTGTCTACCAGAGAGTCTATTTCATCTATGACCATGATGACGTGCAGGTTTCTTTTCTGGATGAACTGCAAAATTCTGTCGGTTGCCTCTCCTATTGAAAGGCCGGTAAAGTGGACCTTCTTGTCTTCTCTGTTTATTCCCATGGTTTCCGCTATTTCATACAGCACTTTGTAGGCCGTGTTTGCAGTCTTGGCGTTGATTATTGGCACAATGACTTCGATGTTGCGTTCCTTGGCCTTGGCTATCAGGTGCTCGACTATGTTTTTTACGACTGCAGTTTTTCCGGTTCCAGGCTTGCCGAACAAAAGCAGGTTAGACGGCCTAGTGCCCTTGAACACGCTTGAAAGCGATTGTGCTAGAGTCCTTGATTCTTGGTCGCGAAACGGAAGCTTTTCTGGAACATAGTCTATTGTGAGGGTCTGCCTGTTCTTTAGCAATGATTTTCCAGTTGCTGCCCTTTCAAATATGTCGTCAATATCAGTCATTTAGACCCACACCCCTAGCTTTCCTTTCCA
>QCWB01000139.1 GCA_013114715.1 Nitrososphaera sp. | reverse complement strand
CAGATAGTGCTGGGCAATGTCGTCTATGCCTTTCTGGCAGACTGCTACGTTAGCTCCAGCGGAGACTATCTTGTCGACCATGTTCTTGAGGATCTTGTTCTCTTCTTCTAGGAACATCTTCATCTGATCCGGCGAACTGATGTTTATCTTGGCGTCAAATTCTGTCTTTTCAATTTCAAGAGCAGAATTGATAAGGGCAATCTTGGCCTTCTCTATACGCTTTGGCATTCCGCCATGTACGACTTCTTTGTCCAGGACAACACCTTTGATAAGTTTGGTATCGCGAATGGATCCGCCTGCCTTCTTTTCTACCTTGATGTCATCGATGTCCATGACGCTGCCTTCGTCTTTCTTCTCGGAAACGGCAAGCGAAGCATTAACAACAAGGACTGCAAGCTCGTCTGCTTCCCTTGAGACGAGTTTAGTCTGCATCGATGTCTTGGTTATCCTTTCCAGGTCTTCTTTCTGGTTGCCGACTTTCATGGCGATGTCGTTTAGAACCTCGATGGCCTTGGCGGCGCTCTTTCTGTAGCCGTCTACGATTATTGTTGGGTGAACGTCTTTGTTAATGAGCTCTTCAGCTTTTTCAAGAAGGGCCCCGGCCAGGACCACCACAGACGTGGTGCCATCTCCGACTTCGTTGTCAGTGGCCTTACTTATCTCGACCATCATCTTGGCTGCTGGATGCTGGACGTCTATCTCCTTGAGAATCGTTGCACCATCATTGGTAATGGTGACGTCGCCAAGCGAGTCGACCAACATCTTGTCCATTCCACGAGGTCCAAGAGACGTTCTTACAATCTCTGCCACTAGTTTGGCAGCAGTCAGGTTATTCTTCTGGGCATCGCGACCCTTTGTCTGCGACGCGCCTTCCTTCAATATTAATACTGGAACTCCGCCAGCCGATGCTTGCTGTATTGACATTTTACATTGCTCCTAAAATAGTACAATATTTAAAATTTCGCGGGATATTTTAAACTTCCTGCACTATCTGGATTTCTTGTAGTCCTGCACCATCTTTAGGAACTGCTTGTGCATCCTGGCGTCGCCGGCCAGCTCAGGATGAAAAGCCGTCCCGATGATGTTTCCCTGCTTCACTGCGACTATCTTGCCTCCATACCTGGAAATGACCTCTACATCCTTGCCTGCCTCGCTGACCGCAGGAGCCCTGATAAATACTCCTCTGAACTTTTCTTTTCCGATTCCGCTTACCTCCAAATCTGCCTCAAACGAGTCGTTCTGCCTGCCAAAGGCGTTTCGCTCAATCACAATGTCCAGGTCTCCAATAAGCTTCTGGCCGGTGTCTCCGACGACTCGGTCAAAGGACCGCTTTGAGAGCATTATCATTCCAGCGCAGGTGCCAAGGACCGGCATGCCGTCGGAAATCCTCTTCTTTAATGCTGGAATGGATTGCTGGATTGCTGCAAGGCTGCTCTGGACCGTGCTTTCGCCGCCAGGCAATACAAGGCCGTCTATCTTTTCCATGTCTTGCGGGTATTTTACCATCTGGACTGTCGCATCTGCCTTGCTTTGCTCAATAGCCTGCTTTACTGCAGCGATATTTTCCTCGATGTCGCCCTGGAACCCAAGGACGCCGATGGTGATCTTGCTCAAGCCGACTGTCCTCTTTCCTGCATCCTAAGCTCTAGGTTCTTTGTATCCAGGCCAAGAAGCGACTTTCTTTCGTCGACCATCTTTTGAGCATCACGCACCATCTTTGCATCATCATGAAAAGTCGTGGCCAAAACGACGGCCCTTGCCCGTTGCGCCGGGTCCTCCGACTTGAAGATGCCCGAGCCTACAAAGACCCCGTCGCAGCCAAGGTTCATCAAAAACGCCGCGTCCGCCGGCGTGGTAATGCCGCCAGCCGCAAAGTTGACTACAGGCAGCCTTCCAAGCCTTGCGGTCTCTTCAACTATGGCGTACGATACCTTCATTTCTCTGGCTGCCTTCATCAGCTCCTGCCTGTCGTTATCCTGGTAGTGGGACCTTATCCTGCGGATCTCGTTGTTGACCATCCTTATGTGGGTCACGGCCTCGGCAACGTTTCCGGTGCCCGGCTCGCCCTTGGTCCTTATCATGGCTGCGCCTTCCTCGACTCTTCTCAGGGCCTCGCCCAGGTTCTTTGCTCCGTTGACAAAGGGGGTGGTAAAATCCCATTTCCAGATGTGCCTTTCCTCGTCTGCCGGGGTCAGGACCTCGCTTTCGTCTATCATGTCCACACCTGTTACCTGAAGCACGCGAGCCTCGTCAGTATGGCCAATCCTGCACTTGGCCATGATAGGGATGGTTACTGCGTCCATTATGTCTTCGATTACCTTTATGCTTGCAGTGCGGGCCACTCCTCCTGCCTTTCTGACGTCGTAGGGAAGCTTGTCAAGCACCATGACTGCAACCGCGCCGGCCTCCTCAGCTATCCGGGCCTGCTCAACAGTAGTGACGTCCATAACAACGCCGTGCTTTTGCATGTGCGCAAAGCCGCGTTTTAGCAAAGTTGTTCCGCGAACCGTCAGGTTGTCTGTCTTGACGCCCCTGGCTTCCGGATCGCTGGCAACAAGCGATATTGTCATACAGAAGCAAGCCCCAAAATGCTCTATATATGTTTCAGCCAAACTTGGCTATTGCAGAATCAAGCTGGAGTCCAAGGTTTGAAATAATTGGCGGGATTACGCCTTCATGTGCTGATTCGTTGACCCAGTTGATGGTCTTTTGTCTCCCTTCTGCAGTTATCTTTACCGTGTATTTTGTGAACTCTGTTACGCCATCTTTTTGCAAATAGTCCGTCTTTGGAATTTCCAGAAATCCCGTCTCAAGTATCAGGCCTTTTATCCTGCCTGCCTCTTCCTTGCTCAGCTGCAACTGCTTTTCTGCAGACTGGTCCTTTGAATAGGACGCAAGGCCGTTTTTGTCAATGCTGAGCAATTCTACGCTGACTGCTCCAAGCACACCGGACTTGGTTCTGCTCAGTTCCTGCTTGCTGTATTCTAATTTAAAATCGCCGGCCTGGTCTGTGTTTATATTCGGCAGTGCTATAATGATGCCCATTGCAGCCACAATCCCTGCAATGATTATGGCAAACTTGTTGACCAATCAGCATCCGGATTTCCTTGGCTTGTATTAATTACTTCCTTAGATATTCTGCAGCCAGCTGGCAGATCGCGTCTGTCATCTGCGTTGTAGACGAGCTGCCGCCAATATCCGACGTGACTGTCTTGCCTTCGTTTATCACCTGCTCTGCAGCCTTGAATATGGCATTTCTGATTTCTGTTTCTCCAAGGTACTCTGCCATCCAGGCCCCAGACAATATCGCGGCAGTTGGGTTGACCTTGTTTTGCCTTGCAATTGTAGGCGCGGTGCCGTGGGCAGCTTCGAACATTGCAAACCGCTCACCCATGTTCGATGAGTAGACCAGGCCGATTGAACCAATAACGCCGGAGGCAAGCTCTGATACAATGTCCATGAACAGATTGGTGCTTGCCAGCACTGAGTCGTTGAACTGCTCCGGGTTCAGTACCAGCTGCTGCATCATGTTATCTATGTACAGCTCTTCAACTGCAATGCCGCCGTACCTCTTTGCAGCGGCCTGCATCTCGTCTAGGAACATGCCGTCTGTCATTTTCAGTATGTTGCGTTTTGTTATGGCCACGACTTTGTTCATGTTGTATTTCTTGGCCCAGTCCATTGACGCGTTGGCAAAGCGCCTGCAGCCCTGCCTTGTTATCTTTCTTATTGCAATTGCAACGTCGTCGGTCAGCTGCATTTCTAATCCTGTGTACAGGCCCTCAGTAGCTTCTCTAAAGCAGACGAAATCCAGGTTGTGATTTGGAGTTATCCTGCTGTACGTCTTGATCGGCCTGATGTTAGAGTATAACTCGAATTTCTGCCGCAGGGTGACTGCTACTGACCGGGGCGAGTTTGGAACAGGTATGGTTGCAGTGGGCCCCTTGTAGCAGGCGTCGCTCTGCTCAAGCAGCTTCATCGTGGAATCCGGGATGTATGACTGGTCTTTTCTGCCATTAGCTTCCCATTGCTCGGAACCGCCCTCGCATAAAACAAGCTCTATCTGTGAATTGCAAGCCTTCAAAACCTTTATCATGGAATCAACTGTTTCTGGGCCAACCCCGTCTCCTTTGATGACAGCTGCCTTTTTGGTCATTTGAGCAAGCACTGCTTGCTTGTATTTATTTCTAGGCTCGAAGAATGACTAAAATATGCAGGATTGGCAATTTCAAACGTATCGAAAAAATGAGC
>QCWB01000014.1 GCA_013114715.1 Nitrososphaera sp. | reverse complement strand
CAAAACCTTTCTTGCCGGCCAACACATTGCCTACGGCTTCCAGTAGTTTGGTCATATCCGCCGCATTGACCCTCTGAGCAAGCGCGGCAGCTTTGCTTTGATCATATTGGCCATTGGTAGTCAAATCAGCGAGTAAAGCGAGGGCTCCCGCCTTTCGGGCCACATCCATTTCATTATTCTGCAATATTTGGCGTACTTCATTGACGCTCTTGACCAGTTTGTCCAGTTTTTCAACAGCTTCCTTAGAAGAAATTTCTTCCAAAAGTTCTTTTGTCAGGTCAAATTCAGATAGTTTATAGTCTGTTCCACGGCCCGCGATTAAGCTCGTGATAATGATATGGCCGGGTTCAGAAGCCTTGCCCAAAATCAATTCACGCTCTTCTTTCTCCTGGCGCCCATCGAGCATGAGCATGCTGGATAAGAGTTTTTCTAGTCTGGCAGCTTCGCTTTCATTACCTGCGGCTCTTGCGTCTTCTATGTCTTCTTTTAATTGCTGCTCGACTTTGTTAAAGATCAAATGAGTCTGTTCTGCGTCTCTGGCCGTAAAGATTTGGCTTGTATTCTCGAGCACGCTCTCACCCAAGCTATTTCTACCAACCAACTTGGCATAGAAGTTGTCAAAAGCCGCCTGGTCGTTTTCCATGATTTCTTCGGGCCTGTCATTTCTGATAATACCTACAAAGTTCGGGATGAGCATGAACTTCTCTTCTTTCTTCCCGAAGACCTCACCAAATTCCTGCAGGGCGGCCTGACGATATACCGTTCCTGAGAAACCACCGAAGTCTTTGAAGAGCTGCTTCAAGAAGGCTCCTGAGGAGAGCTTGGAACTCGTGCGATTGTCGTCTTTGACCTCTACTTTGTTCCGGTGCTTCATGTCTAAAGCAATGCCCAGATCAGAATCTCTTTGATCCGTGATTTGACCTGTGATCTTGTCGTTCAATTTAATACTCTTGCCGGCTTCATCAACGGTGTATTGCACCCCTTCTGTTCTTAACACCATGACTTTAATCATTTTTTCTACCGCTACGGCAAATTGCATTTTCGTCATGCTCTTGGCCACATCCGGCTGCTCGGCTTTGAGCTCTTCATAAAGGGTGTCCACCATTTCCTGGCCTCTGGCAATGCCCAGTTTCTTTTCTTCGGCAGTTGCGCGAGTCAATGTGATGCTGTCTTTATCTTTATCCGCCTTGAACATGCTGAAGTCCACCACGCCTTTTTCAACGAGCTCTTTGCCGCGCTCAAGACGCGCAATTTCTTTAAGCAATCCGTCTCCCAGCATTTTCTCTGCCGCCTTTGTCGCCGCTTCCCATAAACTGCGTTTGGCTTCAGGTAATTCGCCGCCCGGTGCTGCCTGTATGTAATCAGTCAGAGCCTGGTCTAATAAGACGCTGTCTATTTCGTCAATGTTGGCAAAGTTAAATTCCTTGGGTATGACTCTCTGGCTGGCCGGTTTATTGAGGTCTTCCAGCAAGGCAAAGCCAAAGTCTCCCACCGCCACATACACAATACCCGCATCGTTGTAGTCGGATTTGAGCTTCGATTGGGCTTCCTGAGCGGCTTCGCGCGCTTTTTGGATTCTTTCTTTTAGACCAGCAGCCTTTGCTTCCAGTTGAGCCTGATATTCAGAGCGTATGTTTTCAGCCGCTTCTAGTTTCTCACGCGCAGCATTGACTTTCGCAATTTCTTTCAAATTCTTAGCCTGATGTTCCACAAACTCCAGCCCTATGGCCATGCGGCTGCCCAGTCCATCATCTCCCTTGAATGTCTTCGCCAATGCCTTGCGGGCTTGACTTAAGCCCTTCTCCCCATACTGTTCCACGAAGGCTTCCAGTTTTTCTATGGCTGCTTCAGGCCTTGCTGATTCGACAGAATTTAATATTTGCATCAAGGCCATCTGCATTTCGGCCGATTTGACTTTTTCCTGTGCGTCCTTCACTTCCGCTTTAGCCTTCTCTACCGCCGCTAAGTCTACTACTTTTTCAGAGGTGAGTTCATTTAACGCAACTTCCTTCTTCGCCACCTCTGCCTGAGCCTTGGTAATCAGTTCTTTGAAAACAGACCTTTCCATCTCATTGGACATGACTGAGCGTATTTCGGCAATCTGCTTACCCTTTGCCTCTCGTTCTTTGGCCAGCTGTATTCTGGCCGCCAAGGCATCCCGGGCCACAAAAGTATTCAGAACTTCTCTTTGCAGTTCCAAGTCAGCAAGTTCGGAAAGCTCCAGGGCCTGATCCTGTTTCGCCAATTTTTCTTTCAATGCTTTTAATGCTTCTTGTTCACTTTCTAAAGTGGTTCTAAATTCCGCTCTTGCTTCAAAGCCTTTTACTCCGGCTTCATAGTCTTTCAGGAAGCTATCGATTTCCTGTATAGCTCCAGCCACAGTGAGTGAGGGGAGTTTTTCCAAGAGTTCGGCCACCGCTTTTTCTTGCTTTTCCAGCGCCTGAATGTCTTCACCGTCTTCCTTGACTATCGCTCTGGCCCTCATGTCAGTTCCCTGGAACAAAGCCTCGTATACCGGCTGATTTCTCTCATAATCGTTCTGAGCAAAATCGGATGTCGTTAAGAACTGCACTACCGGCCCGCCTTTCAAAGCATTGATATATAGCGGCATCGAGGAGATTTCCGTTTTGCCTTGGCCAGTTCCGATTTGCAAGAGATTTCCTCCGGCTGTTAGTAAGCCCGCCAAATTCTGCGTGTGATGCAGCATAAAGCCTTTGGTCGCCAGGAACGCGGCATTCACGTTCACTATCGCCATCATTTTCACTTCATCACTAATTTCGCCATTGTTCGCAGCCACTTTTTCACGCAAGTCCTGAGTCAACTTCCCGCTGGCTACTTTCATGCTTTCTGTGATTTGTCTGTATAAGTCTTTTTCAGCTTCTACTTTGCTCGACTTCAGATCGTTCAGACTCTTTGTGATTTCCTGTCCAGCTTCATTCTTGAATACCACTGTCACATTGAATGTATTGTTGAATTCATCCGCATTCTGCTTCGTGTCTGAATCAACTTTGGCCTGTATCTGTAATTTCACTCCAGGTATGCCGCTAATGGCCTGATTGGTAAAGCTTTCTACCTGTTCTTTCACCAAATTCTTCAGGGCTCCGGCTAAAATCTTCACCTCGGCTTCATATTTGTTCATGAAGTTTTTCTGCTCAGGTGTCGCATTCTGCGCCGTTCCAGCCAATATTTTCTGCTGCAAGTCTTTGGCCCCTTCAACTCCCAATTTCTGCTGTAATGCTGTTACCAGTTTGGCACCGCTTGTGATGAAGGACTGTTGAGTCGTCGCAGCCTGGGACGCCTCAGTGATATCCACTTTGCCAACAGCCGCTGTCTTTGTTTCGGCTTTAACCGCAGCTATGTGTTGGGCTGTCTTTCCTTCAGCTGCATCGGTAGCTTTTTGTATGACGATCTGCTGCGCCAGTGCTAAACTGCCATATACACGTGTCGTTATTTCCGTGCTCTCATTGAGCCTTGCCACAGCCGAATCTCCAAAATGTGTCTGGACCGCGGCGGAGACCTCTTGACGCATGGCCTGCTGATCTGCAAGACCTAAGGCATTACCTACAATACTGATTACTTGAGCGTATCCTGCCGTACCTTCTTGAGCCCCCACCACTTCCGCCAATTGCGTGACGGCAGCCATCTGCGGTGCTGTAGCCGGGTTACCGCTTAAACTTTGAACGTTTTCTTCTCTTAATGTTCTAATGGCTTCGGCTACTTTGATATCTACCACCTGCTGTGAAACAAGATTGCCTATCGCGCTTTCCAAATTATTCGCCAGCTGCAAGCCTTCCAATGTTCCCTTATTTTCGCTCGCCACTTCTGAAGCAAAGCTGATGGCTCCTGCGGCCGCTTTCAAGGCTTCTACTTCCTGAGCTCCTAATTCAACTGTTTTGAAGCTTTCGCTCGAAAGCATGGTGTTCACCGCCGCGGTCACAGCTTCAGCCATTTCTCTTCTTTCCGAAGCGCTCATTTCACTGCCTTTCACTATGCTGATAATGCCGTTCAAGGTTCCTGCCATCCCAACGCCATTGATAACATCGGCTCCCAGCATTCCTCCAGCCGTCTGGGCAATCACATCCGCTTTCTTGTTCAAGCTCTCGGCCTCGGCCACCGCCGCCAGGCTCTTCACCGCTTCAATGAGATATTTAGCGCCTTCTTCCTTCATATTTAATAACGGATTTAATATCGATAAGGCTCTTTCCATACTTAAGCCCGCTGTTGCCTGCACCATCGAAGCTATGGCTTCGATTCTTGCCTGATTTGTCATTTCAGTCCATGTGCTCTGGTTTTGAGCATTCTTTGCACCCATAAGATTTGTGATTTCTCTTACGGCTACTCTATCCACCGCTAACTGTCTTAAAGCCGGCATTTGCGCGATATTATTAATGATAAATTCTGCCTGGGCCTGAGCTTCCGCTTGGCCTAAGCCGAGATTTGTCATGTTCGTCACCATGCTTTCGGTCACACTCGTCTGTTCAGAGGCCGATAAGCCGCTCCAGGTATTGCCGCCAAGACCGCTTGTCAATGTATTGTATCCGCTTAAGGCCGCGTTCTCGCGAACTGTCTGATTTTGAGTGAAGGTAGCAAAACTTTCAGAATTGGATGCGGCCGCCACAACTTCTCCCATCTGGCTGACACTTAATCCATATCCAGAAGCCGTCTTCGCCTGTTCTTCTGCGCCCATCGCGCTCCAGCTTGTTACATTTAAGCCACTAGCACTTGCACCCTGATACGCGGTCTGCATCAAGGCTGCTGTGTCGCCGGATTGAGATAACGCGTTCGTTGTATATCCTGCATAAGCTTGAGTCCATGAAGGTGAACCCTGTATTCCGGTCCGCTGAGCTTCACGCACAATTTCAACACCCTTCTCTCTGGGTATACTCTTCATGACATCCGGATGCTGTGCCGCCACCTGTTTAACTGCGCTGTCCACGGAAGCAGCCGCTTCTTCCACTTTCCCAGATTCACGCGTCGGCAAGAAATCCTTACTCATGGTCTGAACAGCCTTGGCTACATCCCTAACAGTCGCGGCATCTCTAAAGTTCATTCTTTCTGCTTCAACACTCTTAAACAAGTCTGTTTTCTTGGCTTCAATTTCTCCGAGCACGGACTGCAATTCCTGAACTCGAGCTTCAACCTGAGTCTTGGCTTCACCTGACAGGCCTTTCTGGAGAGCTTCGCTGAATAATTTCAAGGCTTTTTGAGCATTGCTGACGAACAGTTTTTCTCCCACTTCCAGTTGATTCTTCAACTCCTGGCCTTCAACAGCTTTGGCCGTTCCGTTTTCAGACTTGTAGGAATTCATCAAAGTTTCATTCAATATTTCAACGTCTTTGGCCGAAACTTTTTCACTGGATCTTAATTCAAGCACTTTCTCAGTGAAAAGTTTGTTGAAGGCATCTGTTCCCGCAGCAAATTCGGAAGCTTTGTATTTAGCAACCAAACCGTTATATTCCGCATTCAATTCAAAAAGATCTCTCAAAGGCAATTCTTCGCCTTTCATAAATTTCTCAAAATTTTCGACCACGCGCTTGAAGGTAGCCAATTGAACTTCTTCTTTCTCGGAAAGCCTTAAAGGCGGCACCTCTTTGGCCAATCTCTCCTGCTTGGCCGTTAATTCCGCAACCAATGCCTGCTTATCAGCAAAGAATCTCTCGCCAACTTTAGCTTCCTCGACAAAACGCATTGCTTCGCGCATGCCTTCAAGATTTCTCAATACGGCTGCCTTATCAACATAAGTTACCCAGTTACCTACATAACGTCCGCCGTCTTTAGCGCCAGATCTGGATATACGATTGAATGTCTGGCCAATTCCCCCTATTTCCTGTTTTTCAACTCCGACATTAACTTGGGTTAAATCGCCTTTATAGTTAATACCGCGCGATCCGATTTCTGTCGCGATAACGATCATGCGGCCATGCTCCATGCCTTTGGCTATGTCTTTAATCTGGCTTGTGGGTAATTCATTTTCGATCACTCGCATCTTGGCTTCAATTTCACGTCTCAATTCCGGACCGCCAAGAGCCTCAGCTTGCTCCAAAATCTTGGTCTTCAATATATTTAATTCAACATGGTTATCTACCATGGCCAAAACGCTATCTCCCTTGGCATCCAACGATTTGACTTTGCCTTCCGGAACTTTTCCACTATTGACTTCCACAATATGTCTGGCGATATTTGTCAAATCGACATCCCTGTTACCAGTCTTTTCTATGAACTCAAACGCGCCGCGTCCTTTACCTCTGGACTGGAAATCTGCCACATCAAAATAGGAAGCTCCGATTTCAACCATTTTAGTTC
Organism: Nitrososphaera sp.; assembly: GCA_013114715.1. GTDB lineage: Archaea > Thermoproteota > Nitrososphaeria > Nitrososphaerales > Nitrososphaeraceae > Nitrososphaera. The sequence goes on along the minus strand of QCWB01000014.1, from coordinate 16,619 downwards.
CATGACGGCTCTCAATAATACTTCTGGCTGTTTCAGGTGTGGCCGTACCGCCCGCCTGACGTCCCAAAACGGTCATAGCTTCTACTGCCTGACTATCTGTTTCGCCGGCACCCATCTTATCTTTTCCAATGCCTTCGGATATCACGGTCATTTTGCCACTCAAATCCACACGAACATAGCCACGAACACCCTCAAGCATATTGACACCTTCCACGGCTTCCTTGGCATTCTTGGCTTGTTCAATAACGCGGTTGGCTTTTAACTGCAACGCGATGGCATAGTCATGATTCTGGCTTTGCTGGCCGCGATGTTCGCCTGACTCAATATCTTCAGGTGTGGCTTTGCCGTCTTCCGCAATTGTAAAATCATCTTTCAATTTGTCTGTGCCTGCACGGAACATCTCAAGCGCATCAGCCTCATTGACCTTCTGGCCTGCTTTGCTTTCCACTTCACGCAAATAACGCTGAACAACCGCTTCTGTCAAGAAAAGCTCTTTACGGTTACGATAAACCATTTCCTCGCCATTCTTGAGAGCTTCACGGTATGTTTCAATATTTTCAGTAACTTTGCCTTTGGCTTCCAGCTCTTTGATGATTGATTCGGCAATGAGCGCACGTGCTTCCACTTCATTGACGCGTTTCTCGCCAAACGCCACGCTATCCTTCGATGTAATGGCGGATGTTTTGTTCAAAGCAATAGAATCAATTTCATCACGAATCTGGAAATCAACGTTTTCTCTGATAGCTGAGGCCAGCGCAGATTCTTTGATGGCTGTTTTAGCAATATGCTGGCGTGTGGCCTGATCCGTGGCCACAACCTTGCTGGTATCCTTATAGGCTTCTATCAAGGCCTTATACCCGTCCCGTCCTCCTTGTTCATATAGGGCTTTGCCGTCCACAATTTCATATCCCATCAAACGAGTCAATTCACGGGAAGATATTTTCATACCGGAAGTGGAAGGATCCTGTGAAACATATTCTGCGATCAAACTTTCCAAAGGAGCCATTAACTCGGCTTTAAAGTTCTTGGTTCCAGCCATCATTCTTTCCGCACCCAGAACCGCAATAAACACAAGCGTCTTTCCTTCACCTGCCGCAACAGCTCCAAACTCTCCTCTTAAGTTCACGCGAATCAAGGCTTTTTGCCCAACAGTTAATGTCCAGGCTTTGCCGTTAAATGTCTCAACCATGGTTTCCATGACGCGCGCGGCTGTTTCAAGCACATATTCTTTGGCAAGATTTTCAACGGCTTTTTGCTGAGCGGTAAAGGTTTGCAATTCCGCCCTAAGCTTGGCAACTTCAGCAGCGGCAGCGGGATCAGAAATGACTCTCTTTTCAGCCGCTGTCAATTCCTGCTGTTTAGCCTCAACCTGTTTGGCGAATTGCGCATCCAAGGCTTTTTGGGCTTCCGCAACTGTCTTGGACATCATTTCAGGACCAAGCGCCTCTATACTTCTGACAATATTGCGCATCCCTTCAATGGTTTTGGGTAATTCATTCGCAAGATTCTTCAACTCAAAATATTTTTCCAAGCGGGCTTTTGTCTCACCCTTGGCATTGGTAATTTCAGCTCTCATTTCTGACCAGCTCTTCGAACCCATTTGAGCTTCTTCCGCCGAGAATTCATTTTTCAACTGTTCCTTGACACGAGCCAGGGATCCTTCTGCAGACTCAATAGCCATAAGCTGTGCTTTGGCCAGTTCGCCAACCTGCATGCGCTCGACCCCTAATGTCTGGGACAGCGGATGTTCTTTGTTCATCAATTCTCCGTATGTCCGGCCGGTTATTTCATCCCTCACCTGTTCAAATCTCTTATAAGCTTCACGGTTTTGAGTATTGGAAACGGAGGCTCCTTCTCTGTCTACCGTCACTGTTCTTCCGTCCTCAGTTTGAACACGGCGATGAGTATCCTTGGCTTCGCTGCGATTGCTGACTTCTGCTCTCAACAAGTCAAGAGACCTTTGCGAAATGGCGCTGTCCTTGGCAAGAAGAGATCCCTGCGCATCCGTTACCCCTTCAATACGCAGCAAGGCTTCTAAATGCCCCATATTTTCAATGTCAGCCGAAGCCCTTCTCAAAAGATTGGCATCGCCGGCATTCTTCCCTTTGCCAAATCCGCCGTCTTTCAAAGTTGCGACAGCATCGGCCAAGGCAAACGCTTCTTTGAGGGACAGTTGATTGATCTCAATTTTTTCCGCGCTCAAACGAACTTCCAATTGTTTGAAGTCTGGGCTATTAAACCGCTCTGCCATTGTCTCTCCAGATTTGCCGGCCAAACGGCGGTCTATAACTTCCGCAAGCCTGCTCTGGCTTCCAAGCACTGTCTTGGCCTGTGCAACCGTAACATCTTTACCGTCTCTCAATTGTTTTCTAACGCCTTGCAAGAGACCTAACTGTTCTGGCGACAACCGACCTCTGCCCAATTTTAACACTGCATTCACAAGAAGTTTCTGGGCGTCAACAGCGCGGCCTTCACCTATCAGCGCCCTTGCTTCAGCGACTTTAGCCGCATATACCGCACGGCTTGATTCTTTCAGAATTCCAGTTCCGGCGATGGCCTTGCCATTCTCCCCAATTTCAGGCATCAGTTTTGAAACCTCACCCTGTATGGACTGAGCCGCTTCAAACTGTTTCAACATTTCAGCGCGGCCTTCGGCCTTAATTTCAGTATTGTAGGTCGCAATGCCCTCATTTAAGGCTTTGAGGGGCACGCTGATAGCCGGCATGACACCCGCTTCCAAGGCCTTCACATCCATGGATAATTCCTTAAGCATGGATCTTGCGGATTCCACTCTCTCCATAGCCGCTCTGGTCCTGAAAGCAGCAGCCGTTTCAACACCTTTAGCGACTTCTTCAACTCTGCTCAGTTCAACATTTTCCAAGTTCAAGATATCGAGCGCTTCTTTTAACTCGCCATGCGCTTTTTCCATAGCGGGGTTGGAGAACTGCAATTTTCCGTCTACCATTTTCACGCCGGGCGATGTTTCAATGGCGATAAGACTCTTGGCCACCAATTCAACGGCAAACACTTCCTGCATTACTTCAGGTGTTTCAGCATTTTTAATCAAATCTTCCGTCTTGCGATTAATGATCACATCTTCATTAATCTTAAGTTTGTCTTTGAGTTTAGCGACCACTTCCTTAATGGTTTGTTTGGTACCCTCTGTAATAGACTGGCCTTTAGGCAAGCCCAATGATTCCATATTGCCTGCAGCCGCCATGATCAGATTAAAGCCGCGCATCACTGTATTTAAACCGGAGAGCTCAGCAAATTTGACCTGGCCGCCGTTCATCTTCGGATCAGCGGCTTTGACGGCATCCAAATACTTCTGCGCCACATCTCTCATAATCGCGGACATTTGAGCGCGGGCCTCCGGAGTCATCTGCAATCCCATGAGTTTCATGGCATCCTGGAACTGAATCGCGTCAATATATTCCATCTGCTTGGCCATATTTGCGGCCTTCACAGCACCCTGAACACCCGTTGTAATATAATTGGCATGTGTCAATAAAGGCGTGATAGCTGATGGTGAGAGCGAGCCGCTGACCAGTCCTTCTCCAACCGCGGAAATAATATCCATGGCTGTCTTCATATTTTCCTTCGCCTGAGCCTTCTGCTCAGCAGACATTTCTGACTTGGCGACATCCATATAGGTATCAATGGCGTTTTGCATCGCGTCAATCGTCGTCGTGATGGCCTCCGCCAGATCAATCTTGCCTTCGGCAACCCACTTGGCGCTCTGAGCAATCCAGTTGACCGTCTGCATCACTTTCTGAGTCAGCATTTGAGCTTCTTGCTTGCTTAAAGAACCATCCTTCAGCATGGATTGTATTCTATCCATCTGATCCATGCTGCGCTCCAGCTGCTGCACATTCTTTTCAAGAACATTCATCATACGCATGGCCAGTTTCGGATCTTTAACTGCGACCTCAGGAACTTTGCCCAGGGCATCTCTAATACTGCTAATAGCGTTCTCAAAGGCCTTCTTTTGACCGGCCGTAAGATAATCCATCTTGTCGAGACGTTTTTCCAATGCATCCAATTTTTTGGTTAATTCCTGAGAGCGAAATTCAACAACACTTACGACTCTTACAGCTTCAGCCATGCGGTCTATATTCTTAAATTCACCGGGCCGGACAAGTCCCATCTCCAGGGCTTCCGTAAAAAAGGTGAGATCGCGGGCGTTAAAGTTTTCTCCCGTCTCGATAATCTCTTTGGCCAGGGCATCCATGGATTCCGCAAGCTGTTTGGACGCTTCAGGTGCCTGTTCTCCCTCAGGCGTAGCTTCTTTCTGCGATTTAGCTTCCTCGACCTGGCTCTTCAAAGAGCTTTTGGCTTCGGATATCAACTTATTATATGTACCCTCAACTGTCTTGATATTGCCCTCTACAATAGCGTTTCCTCTTTTCACAACTTCACGCGCAACTTCAGGGCTGACACCCGCAGGCTCTCTGGCTCCCAGGGAACCGGCGGCTTCTCTAAACTTGCCAATGGCTTCAATGGTTGTAGCGCTAAAACCTGATTCTTTGCCCAATGCACTGAGTCTATTTCCAACGGCTTCGGCCATTGTCGTGAATTGAACATCTTCCTTGGAGGTTTCATGGCCGGCCTCTGTCATTGCGTCTTTTAAACTTCTCTGGAATTCAGCATGGCTGGCAAAAGCTTCTGCCATCGCCGTCGCATTATTCGAATTGCCAACAGCCTTTGTATTTCCATCCAGCATATTCATTTTCATTTGAGCCACTTGAACGCGATGCTCATAAGCGGGTGTACGAACTCCGTTGGCTATCTCGCCGGGTCTTGCAATCAATTCACCCCGAGCTGTAGCTCTGGCTGATTCTCTTTGCTGGAATTCAATACCGCTGCGAGAACGCGCTCCGCCTGTCGGCACCAAAATAAAGGATAATTGCTGGGCTAATTGCATGATTTTTCCACGCTGTTCGGTAGATATTTGTCCGCCGCTTCGGGATTCATAGATGGATATACCGACAGTGGCGATTAATTCGCCCACTTTCTGTGCCGCAGAATAAGACGCCAGCATGCTCACCTGGGTAACAATACCCCAATGACCAAAAAGAGCCGTTCCAAGTCCTCTGCTGACCAAACGGCTTTCCGCGTTCAAAACCATATGACGTGCATAAGCCGTGATATTCCCAAGACCAACCACGCCCAAAAAGCCTTGCCCAGCCGCGATGCGGCTGCCCGCACTTCCGAATTCCAAAGTTAAAGTCCTGCTTGCCGTAACACCGGTTCTCGAGAACATCGAGGCACGCAAAGCCAGCAGGTCAAATGCCCAGCCGATTTTCATGCCTTCAATATATTGTGATCCAACCGTGGAGAAAAAGCTCTTGGGCCCAGCCTGAGCCGCGGCAATTCTTGCTTCAGCGTCGCTTTCGCGAAGTGTCTTGACATTCATGCCCGTAACCGCATTCCAACCTCTGATAACCGTATCGATTAACGGTCTTAATGTCACATTCATAACGGGCGCAAACACGGGATGTAAAATATGTAAAATTGTAAATGTTCTGCCGGCATGTAAACCTGCAACAAAAGCCCTGAACGGGAATGTGACGACATAGGTTGCCGCACGCATCGCAATGGTCCCAATAGACATTTCTTTCAAAGCAACAAACCCTGCTTTAACAGAATTGATAATAGCCGTATGAAAAGCGACTTTGGTGGCAAGAGTTCTGCCCAATTGAGTCATGACCACTCTCTGCAAACTCCCACGAGCAGCTTCCCTGGCCCAAGTCGCAGCCATGCCTCTGGCCATTCTGTTTCCGGCAAACGGTATCAGGCTAACCATGCGAACGGCAAAAGCTCTGAGAGATGTTATAACCACTTGACGCAAAGTAATAGCCGTTGCTTCTCTGGCCGCGGCTGTAGCACCGCGCCAGAAAAGGAGTTTGCCAGCCTGATGAGCCATAATCTGTCTTAAACCGCCCTGAATACCCATTTTCGCAGCTTGGGCGGCCGAATGAACTGCGAATTCTTTCGCGAAAGCCTTCAAAGCCGCTTTCAATCCTTGCTGCAATAAGGTTCTCGCCGCAGCCATCGCCGCTTTCCAGGAGGCCATAGCCACCCATGAAGCACCGCCGGTGAAGAAACCTCCAACCAACATCACCAAGTCTACTACGAGTAATGCGATTCCAATATTGTCCATGCCGCGTTCCATGGCCTTGGAGAAAAATTTCATTTCAGCCGCGAAACGGCTCATGACGGCCCGGACCATGCCTTGATCCAGCGGCTGGCCATTCCTCGCCCGACTCAAGAGTGTCCCAAGATCATTAGAAACAGAACTTAAACGGCCCATGGCTTCCAAAGTATCACCGCCATTACCAATATTGGAAAGCCAGCCAAGGAAGCCGGAAGCGGAAGCCCTTGCGGCATCCGTTCCTAATGCAGCACCCAATGCACGGACTAAAGTTTCAGTGTCTCCGAAAGATTTATTAATTTCTCCCATGGTGCCGGCTATGGCGGCAAGCATGATATTTAGGCCAATGGGACTTGCATTTGCTTGGCTTTCAGCCAGCGTTAACAATGCCTGCATCTGGGCCAATGCTGGTGATAATCCAGCGACTCTCACAGCAATGTCATTGTATTGACCAGCCCTGTGGAGGAGATCAGCGCTATCCTCATAGTTATCGGCATTTCCTATCTTACCTCGGTGTCCGGCCATCTCTTCATTCATACTCGCAAGCTGATCTTTGGCTCCCACCGCCTGCATGCGCATGCCCATCATTGTATTTTCACGCGTAAGTTCCGACATGGCTGCGCGCATTTCGGCGGAATCTCCGCTGCTCGCCGCAGTACGGGCACGGGTTATAGCTGCATTTAAGCCTTCCATCTGGCTCGATAAAGTTGTCAAATCCTGTTTATATGAAAGATAACGTGCCATCGAAGTCAACGGAGTAATCTCTGCAGAACGCATTTGCATTTCTACCAGCCTATATTGCGTCTGATACCCTTCCAAAGCCTGAAGCAATAATCCTGCACGGGCAGAACCTGGAGTTGCGGTGCGCAGTTCTTCAATCACTTCATTTACGTTTGTGCGAATACGTTCCCTATCCGGCCGCAGACTGCTCCATAGACGATATTTGGCAGTGCCATTCCCGTCTTCCCCACCTTCAGCTTCTGCATTGAATGCCTCCGTATTTCCATTTCTGAAGCTATCGCTAAAAACCGCCACAATGGTCCTTGCAATCGCTATATCCTGAGCAGCTGCAGCCAATTTCTCGGAGGCAAGTTTAGTATTACCGTTGCGCAATGCCGTCAAACCTGCGTCAATATTATTACGGGCGCTTGTTATCCAGGACCTTGCCGCATCGCGATCCGCTGTTGTCATAGCCGTGTTGTCTTTTCTTGCTCCATCTCCTCTATCCGGATCATCCATTCGTGTGGATTCATAGGCGTCCATCGAAGCTTTATATTCCTTAACCATGGAAGCTAAGACAGTAAGAGCAGCCGTAGCCTGCGATACCATTTCCAAACCAAGTGTAAAACTGCCGGCCGTCGCCAGAACCATTCCCATCGCCAAAGCCCTTTGGGCATTTTGCAAAGCGGCCCGGCCATCCGGATTAACAGAAGTAAGCTGCATAACCGCTTCATACATTCTGGCCCTGTCATCACTGCTTGCTTCACCGCGTGAATGCCTTTCGCCCGTGGAATCACGATAAGTAGACTCCCTTTGGAATGTCATATTCTGATATTCCGCCTGAGCTGCGGACTGATAGAGTTGAGCCACTTTTGCCAGACTTTGCGCCGCCTGATAATTCCCGCTAGCTATCAATGTCTGCATGGTTCTTAACGCGGCAGAGGCTCTTTGCAGATTTGTTAAATAAACGCTGGTACGGCCTGCGACGGCAGCTCTTCTGGTGGGTAATACATCCGATGATGTGCTGATGGCGCCCTCGCCTCGCATAGCATTCCGGAGATCCGCGCTGACCTCAAAGGAATTTGCGTTGATGCCCGCACGCGTAGCAATTTCAACATCTCTGGAAACATATTGGGAAGCGCTGAAATAATATCCATGACCCGTGGTCCCAATACCCCAGTCGCGATAAGAATGTGTATATGTGCTTCCTGTAACCGAAGCTGATTCAGTCCGGGTGCCGGAAGTGACGTTCACGAATGCCAAATCCATGGTATGACCATTGGGCAATGTTGCTCTCAACGCAAAACGACCGCCTCCCAAATCCACGGCTTGAGCGCTTTCAACCAGCATCATCAACTCCCGGCGCTGGCCCTGCTGAACACCCAAAGCAGCAGATAAAGCAGTAATTTGCCTGAGATCCGATCCTGCCGTTGTCAATAAAGTAAATAAGCGGTCGGCCTGTGCAGATTCTCCGTCCATCATGCTTCCCATCATGGACACTTTGAGGAATAAACCCGTGGCCAAACGTGAATAGGCTGTCCTGTCATCCGCCGAAGTGGCATTGTTCATCGCAGTTTCAGCATCTCTTAATTGAGCCCTCATCATGTTAACCTTAAATTCAAAAGAGCGTGCTTCCACAACGCGGCTCGCGGCTTCAGCCCTTCCCAAATGTGCCTGAGCTTGTGATACCTGATCGCGATTTAAAGCTGCCTGAGCTGCTCTTAATTCCCTGCCGGCGACAGCAACCGAGGCAACCAATCTGGCAACGGCAGCAAATGTTCTCATGCCGGACGTTCCGCCATCAATATTAGGTCTCATACTGTTGAAGGCGGCTATGGCTTCATCCGCGTTTCTAGCCGTAATGCCATGCTGGCTTGCGATTTCCATGATAGCCTGATCGTTCAACATTATATTTCCATTTTCGTCCACAGGCAGCCGGCCAAGTGTGGCATTCCAATCGGCATCCGACATCGTGCTTCTTAAGTCATTCACGATCTTGGCGCTGGTTGTAATGATTTGCAATTCAGCGCCCAGCATGGACACCGCAGATTCGTTCAAATTCTTGGCCAACGCATAATTACCCGTCAACATGGCTGCATAACCCAATTCGATGCGCAATGTGGCAAGCTGATGGCTGGGCTGATTCAATACTTGTCCAGCCAATCTGGCTTCCACGGAATCACGCGTGAAACTGGTTAACTGGCGGTTGAGTTTTGTAATTTCAACATGCGCCTTGAAAGCGCCGGCTGTCGCGACAAAATTGTTCAACGACTCAAGCTGCTGAGGCGTCACATTCTTAATATCCAAATGCTGCACAAGGAAGACAGCCTGCTGATAGGCTTCAAACATTCTTAACCGTCCGTAGAATGTACTGTTAAGACGGGCTCCCTCAGACATCCCCTCAAAACGGGCCAATTCCTGGCGGATTAATGTAGGATCGGTTAACCAGCCAGCCAGAGTGAAATTCCCGTCGCCTGTGCGAGTGCCAATGACAATATTCTCCGGCGTCCCATCCGGTAACGTGCCTTCGGAAATAATCAGCTCATTGGGATTAGTCATATTCATTCTTGCAGAACCCACAAGCGCTACCATTTCAAGACCGAATGAGCCGGCTTGTAGTAATGCACCCGCCAAATCCCATTTGCTCTCACTGATGGCCGATCTCAAGGCGGTTTCGAAAACGCGCACATCTGTCATGGCCCTGTCCATCAAAGCAATACGTGCGGTTAAAGTCGCGCGGGAATCATTATCCGCTTGTGTTGTCCCAGTAATTCTGGCCAAACTTTCCCTTTCGGATTGAATCGCGGCATCCTGAATCGCAATATTAGCAGAGAACATGTCGGCTCTGCCTCTGACGACTTCATGCTCGGCCTCTTCATACTCACCGTTTTCCAAATGCTCCAAAGCCTTATTCAAATGCTCTCTGGCACTATAGTTGAATCGGACAGCGGAGACGAGTTGATTAAACACATCCTGCGAAATAACGCGCTGGCCGCGTAGATTATTGAGAAAAGCCATGGCCGCTTCCTCGCCATTGGCCATTGAGTTAAAGTCCCCAAGCCGTGTCATAAGGTCGATGTTCTCTCCCAAATTCGCCACAACCAAGTCCGAAACTCTTCCCGAAATACCATTGATGGCAGCATTGGACGCAAGCAAAGTATTCACGATGGAATTGGGTGAACTGGCGCTGAATAACTGCGTTCTGGAAGCCAGTCTCTGAGCTGATTCAGAAGCTCTGTCCCAACTGCTTCTATTCATCAGTGCAATCGTATCGGAACGTTCTCTATTCAACCGATTCCATGAAGTTTGTAGGCTCGCTCTTTGATCTTCAGTCAACTGATCAAAATTCGCAAATTTCGATGCCCACTCGGTAAAGCTTCTGCCTAAGGCGTCATTGGCCTGCGTCAAATGATGGTAGGACATGGAACGATGAGAAGCCGTTTCGCTGGCCGCTTTATCTCCCGAATTATAGGCATTTTCCAAATCATGAACTGAACTGAAGAATTCAAGCATGGTGAACGCTGTTGTCAATTGCTGATCGGTATGGGACTCCGCGCCAAAGAAACGCGCTCTCTGATCGGTGATAGCTGCGGCATCTCCTGTCACGATTCCGGAGAATTCAAAACCTGTAATATTGCCTTCATCGTCATGATCAATGGTAACCAGAGGAATGGATGAATTTGGCGCCAATTCTGCCGTTCCAGAAGCAGAAGCTCCATAAGTCACCCGATTTCCGGACGTTGTTGTCGTCTGTCCATTCGCCATCGCGGCCGCGATTGCCGTCGTCCGCGTTAATATGGGTTCGGACACCCTGTTCATATATTTGATTTGATTCACATTTCCAGAAGTAATGGCATCTCTCAAGCCTGCCATCATGTCTCGTTCGCCGACAATAGGCCCTGACCCATTTCTGCGCATCATGGATTCATTCATGCCTCTAATTCTATCCCTCAAATGGCGCGCAGTGCGTTCCAGAGTCGAGCGTTCGGGACTGCTGACTTCTCCTAAGTCCGAAATACTGGCCAATGTTCTTGTTAATTCAGCATTTAAGGCTTTCAATTCCAAGCGATGGGTTGTGAAAATAGCTATTCTCTGGAAAGTCGTTTTATAAACTTCCGTTAAGTTGCCGGCGGCTTCTACAAGTTTGTCAATTTTCTCAAATTTACGCTGAGTATCCAAGTTCATGTATGCCGGATTAATCTTCCGGTATAAGCCTGTCGCAGAGCCCATTAATCCATTGAACTGCCTCAGGAATTGATCCACAGCATCTCTGGCAATTGTATCTTCCGGCGCTGCTGCATCCTCTCCAATCGCTATCTCCTCGCGCACAGCCTGCCTGATTCCGTCTAAACCCGCTTCAATGCCTCCGGCATAAGTCGATACGATGGAATATCCTGTTCCTGCCGTCCTAATATAATCCGATGCCGAATTGGCCTGATCAGAGGTCAAATAGGGCGAAGCAAGAATAGTCGTTGCCTGATTGGTCTGGCGTGTTGCTCTGGCAAGAACTCCTCCGGCCGCTCCCTTCATGCCCACCAATGTGCGGCGGCGGGTTTCATCCACAGGTACCCATACACTCGTTGAATTGCCGTCTTTTCTGATCTGAGCATTAATCCCTCTGACCGGGACGGTAATAACACCGGACGCATCGCCCATGGCAGCAAGGCGGGTGCGAATACTTGAAGCTTGATCTGCAGGTAATGTGGCAAGGAATTGATCCAGAGACATTGTCGTTCCAGCGTGTTCAGCATCCAATTGGAGACGTCCCAAGGCCCCGGCGGCATTTCTCTGAGTTCTGACATTTTCCATTAATGAGATGCGAACGCTGGCCACCGTTGTATAGCGGTCAAGCTCGGCATCTATCACAGCAAAAGTTGTCACACCCGAAATGGCCCCGTCATAGAGAGCTTCGGCCTGGAACATTTCAGCGGAAGCCATTTCATGTTGTTCTCTATTGAGTCTGGACGACAGGCCGCTCAATTTTGCCCTGTTTTCAATTAAAGTGAAGCCCTGTTGAGCTCTCCTGGAAAGATCTTGAGCTTGAGCCAAACTCTGAATATTGCCGCTTTGGAGAATATTGACACTGGCTAAGAGCATATTCAAAGCCGAAACAAATCTCGTACGAGCACGTTCGCCAGCCGCGGCACCGTCATGACGGCGTATCTTGGAAACATCCTGAGCGCGGTCGGACACCTGTTTAAGCATATTGTAATTGGATTTGACTTGAGAAGCAGCTTCTGAATAAGTTCTCGCCAAGCGGTTATCGCCGCTTAACCTGGCTTCATTAGCCTGCCTTAAATACGACAAATATGAGCCACGCATATCAGCTTCAGTCATACCCAATCTTTCCATGCCTTCTCTGCCCAGAACTCTATTAACAGCACCCATATCCAGCCGCCTTCTTTCATGGGCAAAAGACATGACTCCCGTAACAACGGATATCAGAGAAGAAGCTTCACCTGAATTAATCTGGGCATCTTCAATATTTCCAGTCCGCAAATTACCGATGGCAGAAAGTAAAGCACCGAACAATAAAGCTATATCACTTTGTAAAGTTGCCATGGTATAGCGGGAGCCGGCTGGCACTCCTTGATTTATTCTGTCTAATGCTCTTTCCAATTTACGCTGATCAAAAGCGCCGTTGGTTGTGTATTTTTCCATTTCAGAGACAATATTGTTGACGCGGTCCAAAAGTTGACTGCCGGTTTCAGCACTCTGTAAGTATCTTTGAGCTTCATCCATGCTGTTTTCGCGATATGCGGCTATAGCCCGTCTCAAATCGCCAATCACAAGACCTCTCAAGTCAGTTAAGCTTTGAATCATAGATCCGATCTGGTCCGCAGATAAGCCCACACCGGCAAGACCGCCGAAAGCTCTCAAATTCCCTTCAAAAATACGCACGCTGTTTGTGTCAAGCGCCGGTACTCCATTTGTTCCCGGACCGCCAATGGCATTAAACAAAGTGTTGACAGTGCGAACAACGTCCAGAACCCTGTTTCCAAATTCAGCCCTGGCCGCAAATCCTGAAGCCAATTCGAAATTGCCGCGGCGATACGAACTCATAGCCGTCAGCAGATCCGAACCGATATTTGTTATCAAAGATGTCATGTCTGCCGTAATAGCGTTAACATCCGCACCTTCTCCCTCCAGAGCAGCCAGTCTCTGACCAAGCAATTGAATACTGCCTTCCGCTGAGAATAGGCCGGAAAGATCCGTAAGTTTCTTAATGGCTTCCATGACACGGGCTGCTGTTTCAACTTTCGAAATAAGAGCCTCTGCACGATCGCGGTCGCCGTTCTGATAAGCATTAATAGCTTCCGTCAAATCCTTGGCGGCCTGTCGCATCATACCTTCAAGATTCTGACCTATAGAAGCGGCAAGAGCTCCAGACCCGCCTGATGATTGAAGCACTGATGCGTAAGCGGAAACACGGACAGCATCCAGCTCATATCCTCCGCTGGTCGTTGCAGAAACGAGAAGTATCGAAACCGAATCCCATCTCATGAATGTGTTTAATAACTGCATTGGCAGGTTCATGTTACGGGAATAAATAACGCCGTTTTCCATATCCCCGCCCAGGAAGGCCTGCATGGCCTGATCAAAGGCCTCAGCAAGATCCTGCATCGCTCCGATGATCGCATCCGGCTGAATGGAAGCCGTGTAGCCCGAAGGATTCATGGCCTGAATTCTACGGCTGGCATCTTGCAAGCTTCTTAAATTGATAAATCCAGTTGGAACAGGTCTGTTATTTTCAAGTATTCTGATGCCGCGGCTATCCACGCTGAAACTGCCGTAACGCGTATAAGCGTTGGAAAGGGTTTCGATGGAGTTCAATGTCCGCGTCATGCTCTCAGCGCGATTGATGAGCGTACTTGCTAAGGCTTCGTTACCGGTCATCAATGCCTGATAAGCGCCATTTAAGTCTTCTGCCAAACGACTGACGATTAAACGTACATCCACGGACGTATACTCGCGTTCAACACCGCTGGCCGTGAGCAGGGCATTGGATGTAGCAAGGGCATTGTTAAGTTTACCGTTGTCTGCATCAATCGTTCTGCCATCCGTTGAAAGGACATCCATAAATCTTGATAATTGAATAACTGCGTTGAAGAATGAAACCAGTGTCATGACAGGTTTCAACAAACGCTCTGCCTCTTTATAATCTCCAGCAAGATAGGCCGTAACAGCGCGTGATAAATTCTGTACAGCCTGGGTGATGAAAGTCTGCATATCAGAGGCGTTGAACAAGAGAGTCTGTCCTCCGAATCCGGCAACCAAATTAGCTCGGCCTGGAACAAAAGTTCCATCTGGCCTGCTCGTGCCAGCAGCAGTAGCCATAAGCCGTGTGAACATTTCTCTAAAGGCCTCTGGCGCAGTTCTCAATCCGTTCTCAAAATCACGTTCAGCCGTAGCCGTACGTTGAATCAAAGTTCTGAAAGCGGTTTCAACACCAGATCTGGTAGATAGAGCCTGCTGATATTCTTGCTGCTGTGTAAGCGTCTGTTCACGCACATAGGCTTCCCTAGCAGCTTCGCGCTGAGCGCCAATGCTGGTTAAAGCCGTCATAATGGATGTAGCTGCCGTGGCTATAGAAGCATGCCGTGAAGCCGCTGACATATCTCCGACTCTCAAAGCTTGTAAACCCAATGCCAAGTTTCTCGCGCCATTGGTGTAAATGTTTCTTAACTGATCGATATCCAGAGTGACCGTGCTTTCAAGACCCGTCGCCACGGTGGCACCTGCCACAAGATTATAATTTTCCAAATCTCTGGTCAGAACATCCGTCATTCCTTGCTGATAGGCAGACGCAAACGCAGCGGGATCCGCTCTCAAATCCGCTGTAAGCCGATCACGTTCATTATCCAGAGCCGCCTGAGCTTCATCCAATTGTCTTTGTTTGGCTTCGCGTTCTTCAGGCGCAGCTAGTCTCAAAGCATCTCTTGCATCCGAAACAGACCGAACAAACGGTGCCAATTGATGCTGTAAAGCCGCATCCAAATACTTTCGCGACTCCTGAGCGTAACCGGCAATCAAATTCGTATATTGCATGGTTATGCTGACTCTATTTTCCAGATAGCCGGCCTGCGCAAAATCTCCCTGATGCGTGGCCATGACCATGCCTACCAAATCATGCCCCATTTGCCGCACGGCGGCATTGTAATCATCAAAACTGATAAAAGCAGAAGCGTCACCGCTCAAAGCGGGATTGTTTCTGATAAAATCGCCCGCCAGTGTATGCTGATCGCGGCGCTGCTGAATAATCGCTGATCCGATATCCAGTCCTTCAAAACCCTGGCGTCCGGCATCTACAGCCATTCTAGCGGTACGGGCTTCCCTGCCTTTCTCCACCATGCCCTGCCATACTGTCGAAATTGAAGGCATTCTTTGATTGATTTCACTGGCGCGTTCAAACGCTCCGCCGCTCATAAACGCGGACATTTCAAGCATAGCGGACATTCTATTAGCCAATAAAACCATGACATGATGGCCCGGAAGACCCTGTGTGCCATCCGCAAGACGTAAAGTGATACTTGCGTCATCCGCCATGCGATGAACAAAATGTGACAGAGCCTGGCCGTAATCAATATCCGTTATTTGACCGCCCACACGCGTGATATAGCCGCTATAAACATCCTGATTGCTTCTCACTTCGCGGTCCACAGCCATCATGATGGTGCTGTAAACGGATCTTACTTCGTTCATGGGCGCCGCCAGCATGGATGATTCTCTCATACGCGAAGCAGCCAAGGAATAATCAGCTCCATTGGCAGCTTGATAGGCCTGCACAATCTTGGCTACTGAACTCTGATACTGCTGTAAAACTGTATCCACATTAAAGCTTAAACTGACTGAAACGCTTTCATAACGTCCATTCGCGGGATTCCATTCCATTCTATTGCGGGAGAGGACGGAAAGCCCTTCATTGACAACGTCCGCTCTTCTCTCAAAATATACTCTTAAAACTGTCATGAATCCTTCGGGAGCAACTCTGCCGTCTTCAACCACATTATGCTCTACACCGGCAGCATCCGTGTACGTCAACCCGGAATAAGCAGCGTTCGTAACCGCTTCATTTTCGGCTTCCAGTCTTAAGGAATGCATGGCTGTCAATGCGTTCATGCGTGTGGAAAATTCACCCGTGACGCCAGAGTTCAAGTCATGCGAGAAACCCGTCCTGCTCAAAGAACTTGCCGCGGCCACCGTGGCTGTATAACCGCGCATCACAAACTGAGGATCTCTTAAAGCCACGGCCTGCGTAGGATTAATCAATGCCGCGGTATCTGTCAGGGCCCTAAAATAGCTTTGCATTACTCCCAAATACCGTTCGGGTGTCAATGCCCTGCGGGCTGTATTTCTAATGGCATTTAATTCTTCCCTGGCCTGTTGAGCTTCGGGACTATTTGCGCCGTGTTCCCTGACCGCTCGGTCAAAATTGCTCTTCGCTCTGAGAGCGGACGGATCCGCTCTCAAGAAATGATCCATGATCATTGTATCAATTCCCCTGAGCTGAGATGCTAAATCCATAAATGATCTGACCGAATTATAATTTTGAACATGTCCATGTCTTTCACGGCCGCCGGAATAAATATTGTCGGGACTAAGACGGGAATAATTCTCCCTTGCCCAGCTAACTTCAGAAGTTAATGTCGTGTACCGTCTCATGACATCTTCCGGAGTAATACGGCTGATAGGCGGTTGACCGTTTCGAGCGCGTTCAACATTGAGAGCATCAATCTGAGCATTC
>QCWB01000013.1 GCA_013114715.1 Nitrososphaera sp. | reverse complement strand
GTTCTTCAGGTGCTGGTGCTGCTTCTGCCGTGATGGCAAAGGTTCCCTCTACCGTGACGTTGAAGGTATCCTCATCTACCATTTCTTGGCTAATCATGATGCCTCTTCCAATCAATCCTGTTCCGTGAATCATGACCTCTGCCATAGAATTCTCAGTAGGAGAAAGAGTCACAGAAGTCAAAAGATTTCCTTCCTCGTCTTCGGATTCCATCATGCCGGATTCCTCTCCTGTAATCCTGAAGGAGCTTTCCATTAGAACATGGAACGTGGTTTCGTCTACCATTTCTTGCTCAACATTCAGGCCTTCAGAAGTCATGCCTGTTGCCCTAACAATCATTGTTGCCGCTGATCCTTCTGCGGGAGAGAGGTTTACTCGGGTAGAGAAGTTGTCGTTTGAATCTTGCTGTTCTGGTGTTGTTTGTGCGTTTGCTGAAACAACAAAAAGTGGCAAAGCCATACTTGCCAAGGCCAATACCACTATTGCCGTCAGCGTAGCATTTTTTACATTTGTGCTTTTCATGCGTATAAAATTAAGAATAATTAAAAGTTAAGGAACCCCGTGGATAGGTGTTTCCAGCACCTAAAATCAAGCGTTTGGAACATTATGACATAAAAGACATTGAATTTCCGGCTACTACAATATCGCGGTTCACTTGGCAAAAGCCTTGACGACCTCGGTCCAGGCGTTGCCGATGTTGTCCCTGTTGTAGCCGCCACCGCCAAGCGCGATTATCCTTCCGTCGCAATGCCTGTGGGCCAGCTCATGCAATATTTTCGCTGCATGCCCGTGAGCCTTTGCGCTGTATTGCAGGTCGGTTATCGGGTCTCCAGCCAGGCTGTCTGCGCCGCACTGCAGGATTATCAATTCCGGCTTTGCAGCGTCTACAAATTCCTGGACTTTGGCAAACGCCCTGAAAAACTCATCGTCGCCGGAGCCTGGAGGCAGAGGCATGTTGAGCTTGGTTCCTTTAGCCGCGCCCTTGCCGGTCTCGGATTCAAAGCCAGTCCCCGGGTACAGCGGGCTTTGGTGAATGTCTGCAAAGAACAGCTGCGGGTCGTCTTCAAATTCATAGAAAACCCCGTCGCCGTGATGCGCGTCAATGTCTACATAAGCTATTTTCTTTATCCCGTATTTTCGCGCCTGGATTATCGCAACTCCGATGTCGTTAAAAACGCAAAAGCCACTGGCGGTATCGCGCCGCGCATGATGTAGGCCAGCAATGGGGTTAAAGGCATGCTCTACTTTTCTTCCGGCCCTGTCTCTGCCCTTGACAACCGCATTTAAAGCGGCCAGAGTAGAGCCAACAACATACTGCGTTGCCTCAAAAACTCTCCGAAAAGACGGCGTGTCACCCCTGTCCAGAGGAATGCTGCGGCACGAATTCGAGGCCATCTTGACCAGCTCGACGTATTGCTTTTCATGGAACGACAGAATAGTCTCCTCGTCCGCGGTTTCCGGCTCCTCCACAACAATATCAAGCTGTTCAGCCTGCAGCCTGGACCAGAAGGCGTAGATCCTGTCTGTGCCCCAGGGGTGTCCGGCCCCAAAGCCATACCTGGCCAGCTGGTCTCCGAAAAAGACTGCAGTCCTGCACACAGTTGTACGATGCAAGGTAGGCTTTTAATCCTGATCCCTGCAAGCTTTTGCAGTGTTCACGGGAATAGTCGAAGGCCTGGCAAAGGTCCAGTCAATCTCAAAAGCAAAGAAAGGCGCAGACACAGAAATGTTAGTAAGTTTAGGAAAAATGGGCCGCGGCTTGAAGGTAGGCGACAGCGTCTGCATAAACGGCACCTGCTTGACAGTGACAAAGCTGTCAAAGGGCAACGCGAAATTTGAGATGGTGGCCGAGACCATGCGCCGGACAAGCCTTGGCCTGGTAAAGCCTGGAGATCAGGTAAACATCGAGCGCAGCATGAAAGTCGGAAGCCGGCTTGAAGGTCATTTTGTTCTAGGCCACGTTGACGGCACGGCAACTATAGAAAAGGTCGAAAAATTTCCTGCAGAGACAAAGATCTGGTTAAAACTAGACAATCCAGAGCTGGCTACAGCGCTGGTTGAGAAGGGCTCGGTGGCTGTGGACGGGATAAGCCTCACAGTTGTAGATGTTGATGGCGACATATTCTCTATATCGCTTATCCCGCATACGCTAGAGATAACGACGTTAGGGATAAAGTCTAAAGGCGATAAGGTGAACATCGAAACCGACGTTCTAAGCAAATATGTTGCCAAGTCCCTGCCAAAATGAAACCTGCAAGAATTTGAGTAGGTGAGGGGTGGGAATAGCATATCCGAGTTGGCGGATTTTTAACCCCTCACCTTTGTTGACAACATCGTATGGAGCAATACCGTTGATCTCCTATTTGCTTCTTAACAGTTGTGTAAATAAAATACAGCTAGCTAATGAACTATGGACCAGCAAAGCGCAACTATGGCTCATACGCAAATATCGAAAGCTAGTTTGCTATCGCCATGACGGGCTGCTCTTTGACCATCAACAGAACCATGGATCTGATTCCGTTGATGTTTCTGAGCTGAAAAACAGTCTGCTTTGCAGCGTCGTTCATCTCTATTTCAGCTAGTATGTCGTATAATCCAGATACCTTGTGAGCTACTGTTACTCCCTCAAGAGTTTTGAGTTCTTCTATAACAGAATCATCGCTTCCAAAATCTGTAGTAACCAATACTATTGCTTTAGGCATGTAGATAGTGTATTATCGCAACTAATTAACAAGACCGCAATTATTCATATAGATACCGGGGAAAGCTATATACAATTTGCCTAGTCGTAACTGCGAGGCCAGTCCTTGAACCCTTTAATTCCTGCTTCTCTGATCTTTTTCAGATCGGAACAACTTTCCCATCCTCTGGTTTTTCTTTGGAATCCATAGCAATAGTTTTATTTGAAAATACTTAAGCTAGCTCCATATACAAAACGTTGTTACAATAGATTATCGGCAACAATATATCCATCATAGCAAATGCTTAATTTCCAACATGATGTTAATTTATTATGAATCGCAAGGTTTTGGGCCGGAAAGAGGAATTTGATGATTACGGCCTAGTCCAGGACGACGTAGTTGAAAGCTTGAAAAAATACTTTACACTAGAAAAAGACGTCATTGTAAAATACATGAACGATACCCGGCTTGTTGATGTTTCCGACGCCCAATAATTTTAGAAACGCTTCATCCCTTACTTTCCTAAAAGAATTCCGGTCTACTTTCATCAAGACTGTGATTTCCATAGTTCATTTGTGCCTATGTGCAATAATACGGCAATATCTAAATCCTCACTTCAAGAATATTGAAACATCGTATGAGCGTAACCGTACATGATGTAAAAAGACTGATCATGCATTGCCTAGAAGAAAATGATGTTGACAGGAAAATACAACTGTACAACGAAATAAGAAGGGAGCTGGGATATCCGCAGACGTTGAAATTGCCGTCGCTAATCACAGACGACTACATTAACTACGCCCTTCAAAACAAAATAGACTAATTCTTGCAGAATACTTGAGGTATTGTTAATTGGCACTTTTATGCAAAGACCTCTGCCAGAAACACAAGGCCAGGTTCGAGCACTCTAAGGGGATGTATCTAAACGGCTACAGATTTTGCAGGGTCTGCCAAGTTTGGTTTAATACCGACAGCCTATACTGCATCTGCTGCGGCGGCAGGCTAGGCGCAAGGCCGCGTTCAAAGAAAAGCAAGCTTTTGCTAAGCAAGATGGTTGTGTTAGTCAAGCAATAATTCTTTGACCGACAACGCGATGTTGCTCAAAAGTTCGGGTCAAAACACTGAACCAGCGTAACCGCATTTTACAATTGTAAACTACTGTTGTTATGTATCTAGCGTCAGTTAGGAGAGGCTGATGCAAGAAAATCACGTACATCATCGTGGAGGCAGCATAAGGTGGGCTACTGCAAAGCACGCTCTTAGATGCTTGATTGGATGCAATATTGGTGAAGCGGCCGGCGCTGCGATAGGTTTCCTGCTTGGCTGGGACATGTTCTCGACCATTGCTCTAGCCATAGGATTAGCCTTCGCTGTAGGATACGCCTTTACCATGATACCCATGCTCAGAACAATGCCATTATGGCAAGCCGCAAAAGTAACGATAGCTGGCGATACAGCAAGTATAGCAGCAATGGAGACCGTGGAAATTTCGCTGGCGTTGCTGATACCTGGATTTATGCACGCTGGATTGACAGACGCGCTGTTCTGGCTGGGTCTTGGCATAATACTGCCGGCAGGCTATGCAGTAGCGTATCCAGCAATGTACTGGGCTATGAAGCGCGAACAAAGAATGTTGATGCAAGCGCATCACCATTAATTATTTTTTCATACATTATCGCAAACCATTAAACATTCAATATTGTAGCTTTCAACAGGATTGAACTATATGTTGAAAGGGAGCGTACTGTAATTGATTGTAAACGTGCCGCAATCTTTTACTTTCTGTTTACTATTGATTTGTGAGCTGAACTCCACTTGGCATTGCTTGTATTCTTTACCCAGTTGGCATAGCTGTCCAGAAATTCCAGCCTTTCTTTAAAGTTCTCTTCTTTGGCCTTTCTAAGCTCGTCTATGTCTATCTTGGGCAACCTGTTCATGCCAGGTACTTGTTGAACTTGTCTTCCTTATCAAGATTCTCTAAAAAGTATGCAAGCAGCCTCTTGTCCAGAGTTTCTTTAAACAGTTTGTATAGGTACTTTGCATCTTCTATGTCCTTCTCGCTTCCAAGAAACAACTTGAAAGGTACCTGCAATTCAATTGGAGATATTTTGATGGCATTGCCATTCAGCACAACCTTTTTTGCGTATGCTACAGCCCACTTATCGAGCTCTGTTTTCGGAAACTTGAATTCCATATTTGGTATGAAGGTCCCTTCTTTAGCAAATCGTATTGCGGAGCGTTTCATCAGATATCTATCGTATGCGTTTTTTGGATCGTCGGTGGTGATGCACTCAAAACCCTTTTCTGACAATGCCTGCCATAGAATGGAAAATTGTTTCCGGGAGATCTTTTTAACTACAAGATCAATGTCCTCGGACGACCTGCTCCTACCAAAAAGTATGGAAATGTAGCCTGACACCAACACATAATCTGTCTTGTTTGCATTGAGGATTTTTGTAAAGTCTATGACAAGATGATCCAGTTCGTTTAACTCCTTGTCTAGCTTTATCCGCCGGCGTGATACGTCAAGCTCCATCAAATCTTTTGCCAAAGAATGTTGTATAAGCTGATCGCAGATGGTCAAAGAATACGGTATAATTTTGTAAAACCACATTCAGCATTAGAAGGAAAGACACCTCCTGCCACGGCAAACTTGGTACTTGATAATAAAAACAAATGGTTTACTTTACTAAATATTGCCAGTAGACAAGTTAATCAAGACGCAGGATAGCTTTAGAGTAATGGACAATCATACTCTTTCTAACAAATTGATGAATTATTATAAAGCTTGTTCGGATTCCTTAACAGCTGATGCCAAGCAGGCAGGATTTTTTAACAACACATCTGATTGCGGCACATTCAAAGAACAATCACTAGCAGGCTTCTTGAAGACACATCTTCCAATTCGTTGTGAGGTGTTGATAGGTGGTCAAATATTTGATTCTGATGGGAATGTTTCAGATCAAATCGACATTCTGGTTACTGGAGATTATGCTTTACAATTCAGAAACTCAACCAATATTTTTACAAAGGCTTTTAATTGTGTAGAGGGATGCCTAGCTGCGATATCCGTAAAATCGTACCTTAGAGAAGACACGCTCATAAACGCTATCGATAATCTTATCACTGTTCCTAGTTTTCCTGTGGACGTTCAGAAAAGTATGTGGGTTTCAAGACTTGATGAAATATTAAAACAACTACCAAGAAAAATTATTTTTGCTTATAATGGCTTAAAAGCAGAGACGATAATGGAACATCTAAATAATTATTATAGTAAGAACAGTATTCCAATCGAAAAAAGGCCTGACCTTATTATCGTAAATGGTTCGTATCATCTCTTCAAGGTAGTTGTACCTACTTTATCAGATAATCTCGGCCACACTTTCAATTACGGAGACATGGTATTACAACAATTCGGAAAATACGATGGAGCAAGCGCGTTAGCGGCAATGTTAAGCATGATCCAAATTGCATCTTCTATATCACCACACATTATAGTAAACTTCGATCATTACAGAATAATGATAGATGAATATTGCCAAGAATCAATTCTTGGAAACATACCGGATGGAAAATAACCGTCAAAACACTGTCACAACTAAAAATCAACACCCAACCGCGACACCCGCAGATTCAGCATTACCACAATATTGGTAACAACTACATTATGAGTAATCTTTTAATAACTTGGCCTTCAAGCTCCACTATTGCCATTATCTGATGCAATATCCGCCCTGCGGGCTGGCAGGTTCGTGCTGGTCCACGATGACAAGGGCCGCGAAGACGAAATAGACATGGTGATAGCCGCAGAGCATGTCAAGCCGCAGCACATTGCTACAATGAGGGAAAATGCTGGCGGCCTTTTATGCCTGGCCATCGCCAACGAAATAACAACAAAACTAGGGCTGCTGTACATGCACGACATAATAGCTGACGTAGGAAAGGTCAATCCCGTGTTTGCCAAGCTGGTCGAAGGCAGGGCAGCTTACGGCGACATGCCGTCGTTTTCTGTGTCGGTGAACCACCGCTCGACGTATACGGGCATAACAGACCAGGACAGGTCGCTGACCATCTCAGAGATGGCCAAAATATGCAAGAACATTGACAACGGCGGCCCTGCCGAGTTTGCAAGGAATTTCCGCGCGCCGGGGCACGTGCCTATTTTGATAGCATCAAAAGGGCTGCTAAGGGAGCGAAACGGCCACACTGAGCTGTGCGTGTTTTTGATGAAGCTTGCAGAGATGACTCCGGCCGTGGCAATCTGCGAGATGATGGATTCTGCAACGCACCGCGCTCTTTCCATTGACAAGGCTGCAGACTATGCCAAAAAATCGGGCATACCGCTTGTCGAGGCAAGCGAACTTAAGGAAGCCTACCAGAAAGCCAGGGTGGCATAAATTCTTGATAGAGCTGGCAATAGTAGTCTCCGAGTTTAACAAGGAAATAACCTTCCGCATGCTGGAAAAAGCAAAAGAGCAGGCAGCCAAGCTTGGCGCAAAGCTGAGCTACGTCTTTTACGTTCCTGGCTCTTTTGACATGCCGCTGGCAGTGGAGCGCCTCTTGAAAAAAAGAAACGTTGATGCCGTAATCACGCTTGGCGCGGTGATAAAAGGTGATACGCGCCACGACGACATTGTCGCCGAGAACGCTGCGCGGCTTATTTCCGATCTGTCGCTAAAATACGGCAAGCCGGTGGCCCTTGGAGTGACGGGACCGGGCATGACTGTCAAGCAGGCAGAAGACCGCGCAGAAACAGTCCCGATACGGGCGGTAAGCGCAGCATTTAACATGGTATCAAGACTGAGAAAGCTAGAAAAATCCGTAGCAAAGGGTACAGTGGTAATCGATGATTCAGCTGACAATAATCCGAATTGAAGGGTATGGCCCCTGGACGCTAACTCTGGGAAGCGACCGGGAAGGCCAGCTGCAGATGCTGCAGGCCAGGATATACCATGATGTACAGCGCATGTTTACCGAAAACAACTGCCTGGTCTATTTCAACAGGTTTGACGAGTATTTCGCCATAACAAATGGCCTTTCTGCTGCCGCTCATGCAAAAATCCAGCACGAGCTTGGCAAGCTGTACCGGGACCTGAAAATGTCCATGGCCATAGGAGTCGGCAGGACGGCTTTTGAGGCCAGCATGAACGCCTATAACGCAAGAAAGGAGAACCGGTTTGTAGACGAAAAGGCAAGGATCTTTGGCTCAAACGATGACGCAGACGACCTGTCGGCCCAGATAATGCACATAGACGTTGACAGCTCGACAAAACTGACTGGTAGGCTATCGCCGTACGAAGTGACAGCCCTTGTCATAAAGATCTACAGCCGGCTGGCCGAGGAGTTTTTAAAGCTTGACGCTTTGACCTTCTTTTTGGGCGGCGACAACTTTATGGTGGTTTCAAACGGCGTGACCCAGAAGCAGGCAGACAGGGTGATAAAGAAAATAACAGCTGACATCAACATCAAGCTGAATTGCGGCATCGGGATTGGCAAAACAGGCAGAAAGGCCGCCGAGGCCGCTACCAAGGCCCTTGACACCATACGGGACCTGCGCGATGAAGGCAAGATCCAGACAATCTACGAGATACGATGCTAATAATTGAAAACGCCAGCCTGTTTTCGGGACCGGACCTAACTTATGTAGAGCGCGGCGATATAGGGATCAAAGACGGCGTCATCGCTAGCTCTGCAAGTGCAGAGAAGAGACTTGACGCAAGCGGCTTTCTAGTCATCCCGGCGTTCATTAACGCGCATACCCACATTGCAGACTCGATAGGCAAGGACATCGCAGTTGGAAGCAGGCTTGACTCACGCGTGCACCCTGTCTTTGGAGCCAAGAAAAAGATCCTGCAGAACAGCAGCCCAGAGCACATAAAGGCTTTTATCCGAAACTCTGCAACTTCCATGCTGCAAAAAGGGATTGCTGCTTTTGCAGATTTTCGGGAAGGCGGGCCGGAAGGAGTTGCCCTGCTCAAAGACGCCATCTCATCCTTACCGATAAAATGCGTTATCTTTGGCCGTGCAGAGCATTACAGCGACCCGGAAAAACCTGACGGGCTTTCAGAGAAAGCAAAGCAAGACGTAGAAAACGTGTTAAGAATTGCAGACGGCCTTGGCATAAGTGGAGCCAACGAAAACACGGATGCAGCTCTGGCAGATTACAGGCGCCTTGCTTCTGGCAAAAAGCTGGCCATCCACGCTGCCGAGTCAAAAGAGACAGTCGAGTTTTCCAAGGCGCGCACCGGCAAAACCGAGGTTGAAAGGATAGTGCAGCATCTGCAGCCAGATATCCTGGTTCACATGACGCAGGCAACAGACGACGAGTTTTCGCTTGTGGCAAAAAAGGCCGGAATAGTGGTATGCGCCCGGGCAAATGGAATCCTTGGGGCCGGGCTTCCAAGAGTGCCTGCCATGCTAAGACAAAACTGTAAAGTCGCGATAGGCACAGACAACGTCATGCTAAACTCGCCGGACATGTTCCGGGAACTAGACTATATCTGGAAGGCATCCAATGCTGCTAGCCAATTCATCGAGCCTCGGGATATCCTGAAAATGGCAACCGTTAATGCTGCAAGGATGCTTGGGCTAAATGGCGGCTGCATTGAACCAGGGCGCGCTGCAGACCTGCTTTTCATAAATAAGCAGCATCTGGACCTTGCACCGATTCACGACCCGTACGCCGCAATAATCCACAGGGCAAGCCAAGACTCCATAAGCGCGGTGATGATAGACGGCAAATTTGTCACGGCAGGCAGGAGGTTTCTGGGATTTTGAAAGTGATAATCAACGCTGCAATGACTGTCGACGGCAAGATATCAACAGCTGCGGGAGACTCTGCTATATCTTCAAAGCAGGACCTAAAACGCCTCCACAGGCTGCGTGCAGACTGCGATGCCGTGGTTGTAGGCATATCCACGGTCCTAGCTGACGATCCGCTGCTTACCACCCGACTAGTCAAGGGAAAAAACCCTACCCGGGTAATCATGGACAGCTTCGGACGGATTCCGTCTGACTCGCAGATCCTCAAAACAGCCGGCAGCATAAAGACGCTGGTCTTTGTCACGGAAAAAGCTGCGCTGCAGGACGTGCAGAGGATACTTGGTTGCAGAGCAACCGTTATCGTAGCCGGCGTCGACAGAGTCGACTTGAAAGCTGCTTTTGCCTGCCTAAAGGGCATGGGAATAAAGAAAATCCTAGTCGAAGGAGGCGGCGAGCTGAACTGGTCTGTTCTTCAGCAGGGCCTAGCGGATGAGCTGGCGGTCACCGTCGCACCTGTGATAGTTGGCGGCAGGCTTGCAATCACCCTAGTGGGAGGCGATGGTTTTGAAAAGGTTTCAAAAGGCGTAAAATTAAAGCTGAGTCGCTGCCAGCGAAAAAAAACCGGCGAAACTATCTTGTTTTTTAAGGTAATCCACAGCACTTGACCTTTGCAAGTTTGCAGCTTTTGCTCAGGGTAGGCATTCTGCGAACATTCTCTCGCCGGTGCGCACCACTATGCAGTACTTGAAATCGCCTTCCTCCTGGGGTGTGCTTGGCGGGCTTGAATTGAACGCCGCAGCCACAAAGCTGGCAATAAAGAATACCACTGAAATGATAATCATCAAGAATATCAGTATCCTTGACTTGTTGCTAGTGGCGCTCATACAAAACATTGGTTGCAAGCAGTTTGTAATCCTTTCTATCTTGGCAGACGCAATTGGCAAGCCGGCCGCAAAGTATCTCGTTCTGACGGAATGAAAAACTAGTATTCAAAATTGGCGATATTTGTCATTTAGATCACATATTTTCAATTCCAAAATATGGTTCGCCATGATCTATTTGACGATACGTGTCTACCATTTTGATCCGTGATCACCATCGGCAATATCTAAATGAACAATCCAAAACGCAAAAGCTGAAGAATTGCATGTTAAGGGATAGAATAATGTCCTTAGTATTAATTGGGATACTATCGCTGAGCATTCTAAGTGTTACAGGCCATTCTATAAACTCTGGCCTAAGACAAGCAGCAGCGGTAGGGGAAACCATCACAGCATCAAAGACAACCTTCTTTGGAAGCAGCGTAGTAGAGATCACAGTCTCTGACGATACACTAGAAGACAATAACGACGCTGCTGAAGAAGATGAGATCACAGTTACATTCGATGTAAGCAGCGGAGGCGATCACCAAGTCACCGACGTGACCGTAGGCGATGACACAGGCGATGTTTCTGCTGAAATCGGTGATTCTGGCAGGTTCGTGTTTTATGTTACTGCAGACGATGACATTGTAATTGGCGACCTGAACGACCCAGAATTTGACGCAGAATCTCAGCTGGTATTCATTGGCGAAGGCGGCGACGTTGATATCGGAGTTGATACACAGAACGACGCCTTTGACGGAGTAGACGACGGCATCTCGCTTAATGAAGAGGCAACCGTGCAAATCATCTACAGAGACACCTCGATTACCCTGACTTACAAGAACCAGAAGGCTATTGTTACTCTGGACAGGTCAAGCGTAGGCTCTGACGGCGTGTTTTATCTGACAATCGAAGACCAGGACGCCAACAATGACCCAACGGGAAGAGACGACCTGAACTTTGACGGAGCTACCGATGCCTTGCAGATGAACTACTCTGGCGTTGCTGACAACGATCTTGGTCAGGCAATCTTTGATTCTGGAGTTGACTTTAGCGAAACATCAGACAATTCAGGCAAATACACAGCAAGGCTCGATGTCAATGATATTCTTGACATCGAAGCTGCCAATACTCCAAAATCCGTGGTAGTCAAGCTTCAGGATTTCGATGCATATCCAAACGATCCGTTCTATGACGTTGCAGCAGGAGTGGAAGGAACAGACGATGTAACCAGATCTCTGCTTGTTGACAACAACGACGGCTTGCTTCAAGAGGTAACAAACCCGGCCACTCCAAAAAGCGAGCTCACAGTCAAAGTCAGCGACCCTGACAGAAACCTGGATTCAAAGGTAAGAGACAGGATAATCGATGCCCTGGCTGCAGATCTGTCAAGCGGCAGCACGGCAGACTCTGATACTTTGGCGCGCACTGCCGCAAACGATGCAACAATAGACCTGATTGAAACAGGCACAAATACCGGCATATTTGTTCCAGACACACCAGGAAACCTAATTGAAGTCACAATAGACACGGTCGTGACTAACAACGGTATAGTAGAAATCGACTCTGCTGCAAGCGCAAAGTCTGATCTTTTGGTGAAATACGCGGACCTTACACCAGACGCCGCAGATGACCTTAATGTAAACATAGACGGTGTTGGAGGAAACGAAGCCAAAGAGATCCAGTTCAAAGGGAAAGTAGCTGCAAACACTACTCCAGTGCTTTCATTAGGCCAGACTAGAATTGGAGCTCAGGACAAGGTATACCTGGTACTGACCGACGTCGACTTTAATGATGACGCTGATGCCATAGACACCTTTGAGCTGACAATACCAGCCGACTCCTTTGACAACGGGACTCTGACTGTAGAGGACATTGAATTCAACAGTGTACCCATGGCAGACCTAGAACTTGATTCAGTGATAGATAAAGAAGATGCAGGAAGTACATTCCCAGACAATGATATCGTGTTGTCCTTCCAGGAAACAGGAGACAACACAGGAATCTTTTCAGCAGAATTTGAGTACGAGCTGCTTGCACCTGCTTCATCTACTGTAGACGGCGACAACACTGAATTCACCTGGTTTGACACACTACTTGAATCACCACTTGAATCATCAGCTAGACTGACAATCGGCAAGCCAGACACAAAACTGGAATGGCAGATAAAGGAATTTGGACTTCCGTTCACATTTGACCCAGAAAACGACTCAACTGTCGAGGTAAAAAGAACAAGAGTCAAGCTGTTCATAACCGACCCGCGCTTTAACACAGATTCCTCAACTGTAGAGACAATCCCTCTGATTCCAAGCTCAGCTGTACACGGTTCTAATCCGCTGGACACCCTGGAAATAAGGATTGAAGGTGCAGATGGAGACGTGCTCGTTTCTGCTGACGACATTTCCACGGTCTGCAACGGTTTTGGAAGCACCTCCTTTACCGAGACTGGAGCAAACACTGGAATCTTTGACAAGACCTTTGACGTATTTGGAGTAGCTCCGGCAGATACACTACCAGGAACTGCATTTACCTGCGGACTGGATCCAGAAGACCTGGCAAACGCAAAAATCATAGCTGAATACGACGGCGAGGAAGCATCCACGGTAGCCAAGGGCTATACTGGCAAGCTGACTACCAGCTCAAGGACAATCAACACCGGCATGGAAATTACAGTCACAGTGACTGACGCTGACCAGAACCATGACAGGGATGTTGCAGAACAGGTAAAAGTAGAATTTGAGCCAGACGGCCTAGCTTCTACCTTTGAGACTCTGGATGAAACTGGCAACAACACCGGCATATTCCAGAAAAAGTTCAAAGTCGGAGAGGACTTTACAATCCTAGACGATGATGAGCTGGTTGATGACGTCACTATCAGATACATAGACGCGGTTTCATCCAATGGTTCAGAGGAAGAAGAGCGCGAGCTGAAGCTGCTACCGCCATCCAGCACCGCAAGGATCGTTGTCACTCCTGAAGGCGAAGTCGGACCGCAGACCCAGCTCACAGTCAACATACTGGACATAGACCTCAACAACGATCCAAACGCGACAAACTTCATCGACACTGACATCCTAGAGGTAAGTAGTGACAGCAAAGAAATAACTGGTGGCAAAAAGATCTCTACTGGAGAGCAAGGCTTTGAGCTTGAAGAAACAGACCTTAACAGCGGAGAATTCGAATTCACCATAAACCTGGTTCCAATCACACCAGAGCAAAAGAAAGATAACGTTGACTTTGAAATCACTGCCAACGGAGACGAGATAGACATTCCGGCTGAGCCAGGAGACAAGATAGCCATATCTTACGAGGATAAAAACCACGACGCAGCCGGCAGGGACCTCGTAAGCATCATCATCTTTGTAAAGTCATTTGATCCTGTCATAACAACAGACAAGCAGTCCTATTCCCCAGAAGATATAATGGCTGTAACGATTGAAGATACTGACGCTAACAAGGACCCAGACGTGATAGACACAATCGAGGGCGTAGATGTCTTCTCGTCCAGCGACAGGGTAGGAGACAACTTTGACGCGACAGAGACAGGCGCAAACACCGGCATATTCGCGTTTGAAGTGCCATTGCTTGAAGAGCCGCAGGAAGACTCTGTTTCTGTGAGCGTCGGAGACATAGTAACCATCAGATACACAGACCAGTACCCTGCTGACTACGCCGATAGAATCGACGACGATGACAACCCAGAAAAAGACTTTGACATGTCAGTACCAATCGGCACACCAATCCAGGGCACGGATTCAACAAACGTGACAACACCTACCATGAAAGACCTTAGAGGAAACGACTTGACAGAGCTTGACGCAAGAGTGCAGGCAGTCATATCCACCTCCATCAAAAACAACAACAATCTACCACAGCAATTCGCAGCAGTAGTCGAAGTCCGAGACGCGGATGGCTTTACCGTATACCTGCAGTGGCAGACAGGCACACTCCAGGCAAACGGCAAGACCAACATCGGATTGTCATGGACGCCTGATGCGCCAGGAAACTACGAGATAAGGACCTTTGCCATCAGCAACCTGAGCAATCCAGCGGTGCTCTCCCCGGTCTCGACGTCGACTGTAACCGTGAGTTAATGGCCCTCGGGCCGTCCTTCTTTTTTAACTGACATTTCACACAGAACTATATAGATACCATTTTCATAATATATCGAGGAGCAACTATAGTGTGATCAATACATTATATCCGCTATTCTTTAATTTGCTAGATTTTGAGTGAAACTCGTGTCTCTCAGGAATTCAATACAAGCGATGCTTGTTGTTGGCATATTGCTGGCTTCAATACTCCCAGTAGTAGTGTCTGCAAAAGCGTTTGCACAAACCAGTATAACCATAAACGGAGCGGGCGCAACTTTTCCATTCCCGCTGATTGATACATGGCGCGTTGAATATCAAAAAGTAAACCCAAACGTCAACCTGAATTACCAGTCCATAGGTAGCGGTGCTGGAATCAACCAGTTTACCCAAAAGACCGTCGACTTTGGTGGTACTGATGCTCCACTTACCACAAAGCAGCGAGATGCGTTGCCGGGACCAGCAGTCCACATACCCGAAACAATCGGTTCTGTGGTTGCTGCCTACAACGTTATCGGCGTGCCAGACAAGGGTCTAAAGCTCACAGGCCCTATTCTTGCCGATATATTTCTAGGCAAGATAACCAGATGGGATGATGAGCAAATCAAGGCGATAAACTCTGGTGTCCCATTGCCATCAAAGGACATCGTAGTTGTCCACAGGTCCGACGGATCTGGAACAACCTTTGTCTGGACAGACTACCTTTCAAAGGTCAGCCCTGAATGGAGCGAAAAGGTCGGCAAGGGCACAGCGGTTGCCTGGCCGACTGGAATCGCAGCTCCAGGTAACGAAGGTGTCGCCAACGGAGTGAGAGGAACTGCCTATACCATTGGTTACGTAGAGCTTGCATATGCCCTGACAACAAACATGCAGTATGCGTATATACAGAACCAGGAAGGCAACTTTATCGAGCCGACCCTCGAATCTACCCAGGCTGCTGTCGATGCTTCTTCAGCAACATTGCCAAAGGGCCAAGATTCATGGGAAACAGTATCGCTGACTAATGCACCGGGCGCAGATTCGTATCCGATAGCTAGCTTCTCATACCTTCTGCTTTACTCAGAGCTTGCGACAAACTCACAGATCTCGTCGATGGAAAAGGCCAAGGAAATCGTGAACTTTGTAAAGTGGGCAGTAAACGAAGGCCAGGAATTTGCAGACGATCTGCACTACGTCCCGCTGCCAGACTCAGTTAGGGCCCTGAACATGGACACCCTATCCATACTTACCTACAACGGACAGAAGGTCCTTGGTTCCGAGCCAGAGCAGTGCCAGCCAGGATACCACATGGAAAACGGCAGCTGCGTTGCTGACGCACCAGAAACCAAGCCGTTCTCTGCATCATACACGCTTGATGATAAATCATACAGCATAACCGGAGAATCAACCAGCGTAGAGGCAACGTCCTTTATGATCAATCCAAAAGAATCAGTACAAGTCGAGCTTGAGGGAACCGGCGATGTATGGCTAACTCTTCCAAAGAACATGATTGACGGAATCCACACGGTGCAGGCAGGCTCACAGGAACTAGAATTTACCAAAGTTAGCGATACGGCCACAGCCACGACAATCAAGTTCAACGTCCCGGAGGGAACCGACAGCGTAGAAATCATGGGCGCAATGGTGGTTCCAGAGTTTGGAGTCATCGCTGCAATCGTTCTGGCAGCCTCGCTGATAGCGATAGTCGGCCTCGCCAGAGCCCGTGGAACATTTGGAATCGGAAGGTTCTAACCTTCTCTTTTTCTAATTCTTTTTAAGCTTCTGCAACATAATTTCTGCCGGATGTTTGAAAACGAGCACACTATCCGCCGCTTCATGATTGAAAAGGCCGAGGGAGAATTTCATGTCAAGTATGAGCGGGCAGCAGAGCAGGTCCGGTCCGAGTTTGGCAAAAAATACCCGATTATCATTGCCGGCAAGCGCGTCAAGACTGCAACTACAACTCACACCTCCCCTATCGACAGCAGGCTGGTGCTCGGATACATCCCGGCTGGCACTGGCAGGCATGTAAAACAGGCAATCTCTGCTGCCAGAAAAGCCTTTGAGACGTGGGGCAAGACTGACTACCGAGAGCGCGTGCGAATCTGCCGCGCTGCCGCAGAACTTATGAGCCAGCACAAGTTTGAGCTTGCCGCCTGGATGTCTTATGAAAACGGCAAGAACAGGTATGAGGCAATAGGAGACGTTGATGAAGCCATCGATTTTGTAAGGTACTACGCCGAGGAGATGGAGCGCAACAACGGCTTTGAAATCACGACCAAAAGCGCGCAGCCAAACGAAAAAAGCAAGAGCGTGATGAAGCCCTATGGAGTCTGGGGAATAATCGCGCCCTTTAACTTTCCGGCGGCAATCCTGACTGGAATGACTGTCGGCGCAGTCATAACAGGCAACACAACAATAGTCAAGCCGTCAAGCGACGCGCCGATAACCGCGTTCAAGATTGTCGAGATATTTGAGCAGGCAGGATTGCCTGACGGCGTAATTAACCTGGTTTGCGGATCAGGAAGCAATGTTGGAGCCAAGTTAGCAAAAAGCAGCGATGTATCTGGCATTGCCTTTACCGGCTCCAGAGACGTCGGCTATGCCATGGCCAAAGAGTTCAGCAAGTCTCGGCCAAAGCCGCTGATAGCGGAGCTTGGCGGCAAGAATCCGGCCATAGTGACTGAAACTGCCGATCTGGGCAAGGCCGTCGACGGGGTAATGAAGGCAGCATTTGGATTTTCCGGCCAGAAATGCAGCGCATGCTCACGCGTAATAGTGCATAAAAAAGTAAAGGACGAGTTTCTGCGCAGGCTTGCTGAAAAAACAAAGAGCCTGCCTGTTGGAAACCCTATAGACCCTAACACATTTGTCGGGCCCGTGATAAACAAGAGCGCCTATGAAAAATACCAGAAATACGCCAAAATCGCGGCCAAATCCGGCAAGCTGGTCGTCGGCGGCTCAACTCGAAAGGAAGGGGATCTAAAGCACGGATACTTTGTCGAGCCTGCTATAGTGACCGGCCTGCCAAAGAACCACCGGCTTTTCAAAGAAGAGATGTTCGTCCCGATTCTCTGCATTACCGATTATGATAAGTTTGACGATGCAATCCGGATTGCCAACGACATCGATTACGGCCTGACTGCCGGCATATTTAGCGAAAACAAAGACGAGGTAAAGCAATTCTTGGCAAGCATCGAAGCCGGCGTAGTCTACGTCAACAGACAGGTAAGCGCGACTACGGGCGCGATGGTCGGCTGCCAGCCGTTTGGCGGCTGGAAAGACTCGGCAACAACCAGCCGGGGAGCCGGTGGCCCGCATTACCTGACGCAGTTCATGAGAGAGCAGAGCCAGACTTTAGCCAACTAGCGACCTTGCAAGCAGAATTAGATTTCGCTTCCGCTCCCGGATGCGCCGGACAGAATACGGCAACCACTGGTTGCCGTACGGGATGTATTCTGCGACTGGAAATTTGGAAACCAGATCTGCTTTTAGATCATCTCTGATGCCCTTTAGCATCTGGAATTCTACCTTGCCGTTGTATCTGGCTACAGCCGCGTTTATCAGCTTAGAGTCGTGGGTAGCCACGGCAAAAAAGTTGCCGGCCTCAAAAAGCATATCCATTAGATGCAGGTAGCTCTGGTCGACCTCTTCTCTTGACGCAAAGGCATGCTCTGCAAGCTCGTGGTACGCGCCCTTGACTAGCCTTATGGCGCCGCCATACTCCAGTATGTGCAAAATATCGCCGCCGCTACGCTTCAGGTAGGCCTGGACGGCTATTCCAACCCTGTATTGCTTTAGCAGCTCAAGGTAGATGGTTATGGTGTCTTCTGTGAACTTTACAGACTCCATGTCTATCCACAAAAATTGGCCAAGGGATTTTGCCTTGTCGGCCAGCTTCCTAAAATTCTGCAGGCAAAAGTCGTAGCCAAGCACCAGCCCAAGCTGGGTAGGCTTGACTGAAACGCATCCCCTTACTCCTTTTTCCTGCATCAAGCCCATCAATCTTGCGTATTCGCTGACTGCAAGGCTGACCTGTTCTGCGTTGGTCGTATCCTCGCCAAGAAAGTTGATGATGGCAGACATGCCCTTTGCATTGGACTCTGCAGCCGCGGAAATGGCGTCGTTTGCGCTGTAGCCTGCAACCCATTTTTTTGCAACTCGGAACAGCAGCCGCTCCATCAGGCCCGAATCGTAGCTTGGAGAATGGATTGTCTGTGTCTTCAACAATACTATTGGACGTTTCATCGATATAATTTTTTAATAGAACGGATGCAAAATCAGGAGATGATACGTGCATTAAAGGATGCCTGCCAGCAGGTTTTTGCCCGTACAAAAGGCATGGCTGGAACCAAGGAGGGCAGCAGGCAGCTGGGCAGAGGAGCCGGCGGTGACATTTCCAGAAAGATAGATCTTGTTGCAGAAAAGACCGCAATAAGCGTCTTGAGAAAACACGGTGTTGACGCCACGATAATAGCCGAGGAAGCCGGCCGAATTGAAGGAAAGAACGGCTTTGTGATAATCGATGCAATAGACGGCACCACCAACGCAACGCGCCGCATGCCGTTTTACTGCTGCTCCATTGCTTTTGCGACAGATTTCAAATTGAGCGCGGTGACGGATGCCGCAATTATCGACCTGACAACTGGTGATCTTTATCACGCGGCAAAGGGCAAAGGCGCGTTTCTGAATGGCCGGCGAATTGCAACTGCAAGCAACGATGACCTTGCTGTTAGCATGAACATTTCTTCTGTCAGGCCAGAGATCATCGAGCGCTTGTCACCAGTAATTATGAAGGCAAAGCATGTCCGGCAGTTTGGTTCAGTAGCTCTAGAAATGTGCTATCTTGCGCGAGGTTCGCTTGATGCTTATATCGATTTTCGCGGCAAGGTTCGGCCAACAGACATCGCGGCGGCCTATCTGATAGTCAAGGAGGCTGGCGGCAGACTAAATTCAAAAACAGGCACAGAATTGGATTCGGATCTAGAAATCAAGACAAGACTCTCCTTTTTCGCAGCTGCAAATGAAGAAATGCTTGGCGACTTGTCAGACATCCTGATTGGATAAAAGTTTGGAAATATTCAACGCTCCGCCGTCCTTATATCGTATGTTTGCGTAATAACGATATGGCGCAAGAAAGCAAGCATTTGATGCTTGATGATCTCAAAATATACTCTGACGGCCTGATTGTTGCGCTTAAACAGGACAAACTTGTGGAAGCCAAGGGGTATGTTGCTACGATGGGAAATCTCTTGGAAACCATTTCCAAGTATCTAGAATCGCAGATTTCTTATGAAAATGAAAGTCAAGAGAAGTCCCTTGAACCAACGGATACTGCGCGAACAGAGGCTGAAAGAGCTGTTCTCGCAGCAAAGAGAGCTTGGGAAAAGACCGAGAGGTTAGAAAAGTTATCCAAGGAAACAAGTGATGAGGCTAAGAGGTTAAAGAAGGCCACAGAAAATGCTAAAAAAGAGGCTTGGAAAGCAGACAAAGCAGCAGAAAAGGCCGAAAAAGCTGAACGCAAAACAGAAGAAGCGGCCAAGAAGGTCTCAGAAGAAGCAGCAAAGGCACGTCAAGCTGCAAGGAGATCTTGATACAAACAGAAAGTCAAGAGAACGAAATGTGCAATCGACTATCTGAAGAGCTGGCAGTAATGGTAGCTTCACCCGGGTATGGGTATTCCCCCGAATGCCAAGATTAGTAATACCACGATTATTATGCCCGCTATAATAATTGGGATCAACAGTCTGAAAAATGCAAGTACTACTGTAGCGATAAATGCAACTACCAAAAGAGTTAAAATGGATCCTTGATACGGCAAGACATCTACCATAGCAATCTGCGATACCAGAAGCGCAATGAAATTGGTCTCTGACATTTACTCTTATACACAGTAAAAATTTAAAAAAGTATCAATCGATGTACTTCCTTACAGACAATAGGCTACTCTGCTTGTGCCTGCTGTTTAGAAAACAGGATAGAAACTTTCATTTTTTATAAAAAACCTTGTACCAGCGTTAGCTAGATTATGTTATATTGTTGTTCGTGTAAACGTTTCTAAATGCCGTATCAGATAATAATCACACTGGAAGATGAGAAGACTACGACCGATACGGTCAAAGATATCGGAAAATATGTTAATGAAATAATAGGCAAAATGCATCCGTCCTCCTATTCTGTGGACTGCTATAAAGATGGAATAAAGATAATGATGGGCATGGAAAGTTCTGCAGAAGAATGATCATCTCTGCTGTCCACTTATCAAATCATCCAAGAATCTTTAAATGTAATGCACCAATAAAGTTGGAAAATTCCTAACTCGTTTATATTATTACATCGATCTAGCTTTCAAATGGCATCAGTTGCAAAGATACACGAAAAGAAGGCTGCAGCTGAAAAATCTGTCAAAGCAAGAAAAACCGTTCATGGCATAGAAATTGCTTGTATCTCTAAAATTCATCATATAACAAATTAAGTGAGGATGATGTAACTGTCGGCCGCAGTCCAAAATCTGGTAAAGTTCTGGTACAGGTACGAGAACCTGAACCTAAAGTTAGCGTTCTTCCTAGTATCACTTCAGCTTATACACCTCTACTTGCTCACAGCAGACATCGTTGTCAAACGGATAGCAGGCGATAGCGTTTTTGGTCTGCAGCAAAGTGGACCTCTCTTACTGCTTTTCGTAGTAATAGACTACATCGAGATCCCGGCCCTGGTTGCCGGTACTACCTACTATTCGCTGAGCATATACAAGCACCAGAAGAACACCGCAAAGAATTCTTTACTGCTTGCAATGTTGGCTGTACAGGTTTTTCATATATTTTGGCTCACAGACGAAGTAGTGTACGATACATTCTTTGGATCGTCTAGCTCAGTAGAGATCCCGTATTATGCTGCCTGGGTGGCCATCCTTATTGACTATCTGGAACTCCCTGTCATCGCAGACCTCTTTTACAGGACGATGTTTGAACGACGATCTGCACAAAAATCTGTTCATAGCCAAGTATGAATTTAAGAACGCGGATTATGTTCCGACATAGAATTAAGCACCCGGGCCGGGGTTCGTAACCTGAGTTCGGCGCCCTTTTTCACTTCGAACCATATGTGAATTTATTGCCACTCCTATAAAAGACTTGTAATGAAATTTTCCGACTTTATTATCTGTTATCTGGTATATCTATCCCCTACCAAGTTACTGCTTCTCGCCGTTCTAGGTGTCGCTGCAACCAAGGAAGAGGCGATGAAATTTGACTAAAAAACAGACCTCTTTACCACTTCTTAACCATTGCAAGAAATATCATCGATAGCATGCCAAACTCGGCTGCGACAGAAGAAATCGCGAGTTCCGCTTGCAGCATGGGATAGATGCTGTCAAGATGCAAAAGCCCGACCTTTACGACGAAGAGGCCAAAGGCAATCGAAAGGGGAAATAGCCTCCTCAGCCTGTGCCTCCGATAGGCAATGACTGCAACAACGAGCAGCGCCAGAGCCAAACCCGCACTGGCAAGGCTGAAGAGCTCCCACCAGAATCCATGGTGGCTCATCTCCAGAAAGTCAAGCAAACCTGACATTAATCATCACTTGTGCTTTCGTCAAAAGACCTCATTAAATCCGCCATCCTGTCCGCGTACCTGCTCCAGACAGCCGGTCTGTAAGCTTTTAGAAGGCTGGCCAGCTCAGGAACAGAAGTATTCGCATAATACTTTATCTCTGCTCCCCGTCTCCGGCTCCATATCAGTCCAAGGGATTCGAGTCTAACCAGGTACCAGCGCGCAGTAGGCGAGGAGCATTTTATTTCTCTAGCAACATCTGTCTGGCAGGCACCAGGCTTTCTTGAAAGAAACAACAGTATTTCTCGGGGCGATTCTTGGGACAGGATGCCTAGAATATTTTTCTTTTCTTCGCCCACATCCGAGGGATAAAAGTGCTTGTAAGAGCCAACCCTAATCGCTGTTATTCGTCCTTCGCGTTCCAATACCTCCAGTGCATACTGGAGGTTGCCGGTCCCCATCCCAAGTGAGCGCAATACTTCCCGAAAGTAGGAGCCTGGATGTCTTACTATGAATTCATACACCTTGTCCTTCGTGCTTTCCGGCTTGGAAGGCGACATATCTGCTATTGCATCTCATTTGTTTTCAGACGAGCTCGAATATGATGTTTTTTGCAAGTGTTTCTGAAAAATTGCCACTACAGCACTAAAAGTGATCCTCTCGATCTTTCTCTTCATGATAATTGCCTATGCAAGGACTATGGTTGCGACCAGAAGCACCACTGGAATTATCAGTATGATGAAAACTTATTGCTCATCAGGGTTCAGCAACAAATTTGAGGTGCGTATATGTACAATTTGGTACAAACTGCTAAAGGTCGATATATCTGACAGGAAAATCTCTGGTAATTATAGCGAACTGTACCAATGCAATGCATTGCACAGCCGTCTTACCCTTAATTTTGTAGATGTATCCATTATGCATCCATGGTAAATATCGACTGGTTGCCCATACTATTTGTAGTGCTGGTTGCTGGCTCTGCAGGCGGTGCTCTTATCTGCTTTAGACATATGATGCATGAAGGGGACGGA
>QCWB01000138.1 GCA_013114715.1 Nitrososphaera sp. | reverse complement strand
CACATTCGTGGGGGCAAAGATGTTGACATTGCTGTCTGGGGTACTAATGGTACCTGCAGTGATGGATCCACTAGAGGTGTTAATGGTCATCCCGGCGGCGCCAGCACTGAGATTTTGCACATTGACCGCGCCGCCCGCAGTAATGATAATGCGCCCTGTTGCTTGGACATCAATACTGAGAGTGCATGAACCTGGCTCGGTGATAATTGCATCACCTGAGACTGGTCCCGTTGGCGCATTACCGCCTTCGTTGCAGGTGAAGTTCGCGGCATGGGCCGGTTGGGCAAATGCCAAAAAGAATCCTATTCCTACCAGCACGAATGCCAGTAGCAATCCAGATCGTTTCATATGGATTTTCTCCTTTATTGGAGCCGGCTGCCGGAATGGCTCGCCTTAACTAGCTCCAAAAGCTTGTTTCATCCGTTCTTGTCCACACCCGAACTCAGGTTGAACATCCCCCGCACACATGGTGAGCAGACTTCAACTGACTTTTGCGGAGGGAATATCTGAGTTTCTTAGGAAAATACCTGGATGAAGAAAAACTTGATGAACTCTGCGACACTAACGACTTAGCCGTTTGATTTTCTTCTGCATGTAAACGAATTTGTGCAGACGGTAAGTATGCGGAATTCGTATAAAACACTTGTGGGACAAAAGCTACAAGGATTCTGAAGGAATAAGAAAGAGAAAGATTGCGTAGATCCAATCTGGGAGCGGCGCTCGCGCAGCTTGCACGATCTCGCGCGAGACTCAAATGGTGAAGATGCTTGTGTCGCAATCAATTACAGACACAACCACCTACTGATATGTATTCCACTTTACAGAAAAAAGGCTTGGCCGCTTTGCCTTGGTGAGCTGGGCCGCTGAGAAATTTGTTTCGCAGTTGCTAAATTCGCTTGGTAGCTAGCGCGACACCATGACAACCCGAGTTGCTTGACAGAACGATTCTGCAAAGCGGCTCATAACGAGGGTTTCCAAGAGTGAGATCGCAGCGTTTTGGGCGCCCCAATATAGGTTTGAATATATGGTGCGCGATCTTCTCTTCAACTGCAGTAAAAAGTTCCTCTCGAACAACGCAGTCCAGATAAGCATCTTGAGGCTTTTCCAAGCACCAATGAAACATAGCTGACATTATCTGACCGAACAGCGGCCTCATCCGGTTCATTCCTGCTCAAACACTTTCTTAGCGTCCTGCGCACCATGCAAAACGTGCATTATCTCTACCACTTCAGGACGCACTCGGTAATAAATTACATAGTTGCCTTCTGCGATACTCCGGTATCCTGCTCTCAATTCATCCCGCTTGCTCCCAATTCCGGGAAAATCAACAAGCTCTTGAAACCGCGCAGTAAGTCGCTCGACAAAAGTAAGCGCCGCTTGCGGATTGTCTTGCGCTATGTAGTCTTCGATTCCTCGCAGTTCTTCCCGCGCTTCGGGCGAGACGATCAACTTCACGACTGACTCTTTCTAAGCCTTGCCTCGGCTCGTTCCTTCAATTCCGCCAGGACAACCTCAGCCGGAATACCTTCTCCCCTGGCTATCGACTCTTCCGCCTGTATGAGCCTCTCCCGTATTGCACGGACGTTGAGCGCTTGCTGCACTTGCTCGCGCTCTTCCGCCGTCAGCTCTTCCACGAGCTTCAGCACTTGTTCAACGGTTGGCTTTTCTTTCGGCTGTCCCATGACCCTATTTTACGTCCGATCCAGATGCGGTGCAATGTTAATGTCTGCCTTGATCATCTCCCTTTTATCTGGACTATAGGCTCAGGCGGATTGGTAAGCCTATTCGGATGCATGAATTCAATTCGCATCCCCCACCCTTCATACGTCTCAATCATCTTCAGAAACTCTTCTCCCGAAAGCAGGGTGTCTTCAATTTTGATGGCAACTTGTCCACCTAGTTCATCCTCACCGCTGTCCCAGTCCACCTCGCATCGCAAAACATCGCCCGCCAGTGTCCATTGCTTTGACGTTTTGCTCCACTTCAGCTGCGCATGCCCTGGAGCAATTTCAATCGGCCGATCATTGAGAATGCCATCGAGAAGCCAGTCGATGTGTGCGTTGTATTTATCTAGTATCTGCTGCTCGCTCATCGCATCGAAGTCCGTCAACTTGAGACATAGGACGCCATTATCGGGAGTCTCTTTGTGACCAATCATTATCTGTTCCCGACGTTCAACACAAACCAGGTCATCCACGTCGCGCGCTTTCTTGTATTCAATCACCCTTCACTCTGCCTTTCCACAATCGCCAGCCCGTTTGCCTCTTGCCTGGATTGTACCTTTATGAGCCGCCGCTCTTCAGCCACCATTCGGCAAATTCTTGCCCATCCGCATCCAGCCGCCCAGCTACTTCTTTTCGCGCTTCTGTATTTTCTGGCGCTCCAATCTGCGCCGACCATATTGACACTAAATCCACTGTCTCAAGCGCACCGGCTCGCGCATAGAACTGGCCGGCTGCACCCGCTTTTATAGCCTTGATCAGCAACTTCGTCAGTCGCTTTTCCATTTCTTCTAGCCCTAATGCCGTGCGCAATATCGGCTGTCCCTCTCCCGTCTCTTTCTTCTCTAAAGCTTGCGCCAGACGCTTATCTAGCTTGTCCAACCGCGCCAAGACTTCACTGCCGGCAGCGACCTGGTCCTTGTCTTTTGTCTTGGCTAATCCGCTTGTAATCAGCTCCCGCACAAGGTCTGATACTTTCTTCTTTTCTTTTGTTGCTCTTTGTTGTAATTCTTCAAGCAGGTCGTCTTGCAATCTGACCGCCACTGTAGTGCTTGCCATTAGAATCGCCCCCACGGATCAAATCTGTCCCAATCGTCCCGCTTGCGCTCTCGTTTACGCTTACGCTCTTCGTCCTCTCGTTCCTTCGCTTTCTTCGCTTCTTCTTGTGCTTTCTCTATCTTCTCTCTGGTTTCTCTGTCCTTCTCTTCGCGATGCTTCCCAAGTGCCGCGTCTATAAAGTCAGTATTTTTGTCCCAGCCCCGTTGCTTCTCATCCTCCTGCCCTCGCCTTGTTTGCTGTCTTTCATTCAGCTCCCGCTTCGCATCTTCCAATCCATCTATCCGCTCTTTCAAGTAATCTCGATTGCGATCATCCAGAGGTATCGATCGAACGATCTCATTTGCTATCGCCGCCTCAGCCATAAAGAGCCCGACTATCGGATTGCGCATCAGGTGCTCTTGCATAGGCTCCAGGACGCGCCCACCTTCCATTGCCTTTACGTCTTCTACCGTCCTGCTTCTCTCAAACTTCTTGTGTGTGAATTCAATCTGTTTCTCCAGTGCTCCGGAGAAACGCTCCCGGTCTTTGCCCTCTATCCAGCCACGCAGCCTCTGATAGTCATCAAAAGGCAATCGCTCCTCTTTCTCTCTCAACTTGTTGGATAGACCAGTCAGCTTCTCGTAGCTGTCAGTTTTGCGATAGCGGTTGCTGTCATACTCAAATTCATCCCTGCGCACTCTGTCCTTGTGCTTTTCTTGCTTCTGAGGCTGCGCCTCCTGCCGCTCTTTCTCTCGTATCCATGACGCTAGTTTTTTGTAGTCATCTTTTGGTATGCGCTCCTCATAGTTGTCCCATAGGCGCTCGTTGAGATCGCGAAGCTCAGACAGATTGTTCTCTTTTGACCACCGCTTCCCAGCCGCTTCTATTGTGTCTTGGTAGTATGGCCGCTCACGTTCCTGACGTTTCCCCTCGGGCTTCTTCTCAAGCTCCTCTCGTCTCTCTTTCCAGTCCTTGTAAGGCTCTAGCTGCTCGCGCACTATCTTCTGATGCAGCCAGGGCAATTCCAAACCTTCTCTTATTCGCTCTTCCCGTGCCGCTTCTCTTGCTTTGTCTCGTACCTCGCGCTCTTCTTTTAGCCGGTCTTCTCTCTCGCGCCTGGAGCGCTCTAACTCAAGTGGGTGGCACCTTTCCAGATATCTGTTTCCGTACTCGTGCGCCTTCTCTATATCCTTCATGCTAATGCGCACTTCTGTCCCATTGCGGTCTTTGCCCAGAACTACTACGTGTATGTGATGATGATCCGTGTTGTTATGCTGCACCGCAAACCATTCCAGATCGCGCCCCATCTCCCGGCTCATGTTCTCCATCACTTCACGGGTGAACGCTTTCTTGTCCTCCACGTTCACTTCTGGAGAGAGCATTAGTTTGTGCACTACTACCTGGCTGTTGCCTAACTCTT
Source organism: Nitrososphaera sp. (assembly GCA_013114715.1). Lineage (GTDB taxonomy): Archaea > Thermoproteota > Nitrososphaeria > Nitrososphaerales > Nitrososphaeraceae > Nitrososphaera. The sequence continues at coordinate 119 of QCWB01000138.1, read as the reverse complement.
TGATTGCTTCGCGCATTTCTCGGGCGTGAATGCTGTCTTCTCTGTCATTGAACATTTCGCGGCCGCCCCGCTCCCGGTCTTCTCCTGGGCGGTGTTGGATGTACTTTATGTGCGCTATC
>QCWB01000137.1 GCA_013114715.1 Nitrososphaera sp. | reverse complement strand
TCTAACCTTTCAAAGATGAATTTTGAGCTTGGAGCCGGTCAGACAGAATTCCTAAATAAACTGGACAAAGTCTGCGAAAAAATCAGGCCGTATGAAGAGGAATGCTACCTTGCCGAGAAAATCAACGACAGGGTAATCCCGGAATTCGTAAGCATGGGCATGCTTGGCTGCCCGATTTCAAAGCGATACGGCGGCCTTGGTTACGACATGTTGACTTTTGCCCTGGCCATGGAGCGCATAGGAAGGGAGGGAAGTTCTCTTCGCACGTTTTTTTCAGTAGACGTGTCCATAGGCCGGATGTCCTGCAGGGCTGGGCCAGCGAAGATCAGAAAAAAGAGTACCTGCCACATACAGCTTCAGGCAGAAAGGTCATGGCCTTTGCCCTGACAGAGCCGGACGCAGGAAGCGACCCGGCGTCAATGACTACAACTTTTGAGGAGAAAGACAGCCAGTGTATCTTGAACGGCAAAAAACACGGGATAGGCAATGGCACTTTTGCAGACGTCATGACCACCTATGCCAGAGACAGGCAGACTGGCAAGATATCGGCTTTTATCGTGGAAAAAGACTCTCCAGGCCTTCGGACGCAGGAGATGAAAAATAAGATTGGCCTTTTGACCGTCAAGAACGCGGAAATAGAGTTCCAAGATTGCAGGATCGCAAAAAAGAACATGCTTGGCCTAAAGGGCCAAGGGCTGAGTGTTGCCTACAGCGCTCTTATCGACGGCAGGCTAAGCGTTGCGGCAGGCGCAGTTGGTGTGATGGAAGACTGCCTTGCAGAATCAATACAGTATTCAAAATCCAGATTGCAGCACGGCTCTGTTCTTGCCAGAAAGCAACTCATACAGCAGCACATTGCGTTTATTGCAACTTGCATCGAAAGTTCCCGGTGGCTTGTTTACCGCGCGGCCATTGCAAGGCAGAGACTTTTTGACTACGTCGAGTCCCAAAAACAACAAGACGGCTGGCTTGCAAAGCTTGACTAAAGCAATGTGCTATACTCTAGCCTCCGGTCAGAAGCAGACAAGCTTGCTGCTATAGCAAAGTTCCATGCGAGCAATTGCTCCTTTGACTGCGCAAACAGGTCGGTCCAGATTTTTGGCTCTGCAGGGTATCGCAAGACAGCAAGAGTGGCAAGGCATTTTCTTGATAGCAGGGCCACGATAATCTATGAGGGCGCAAACGAAGTTTTGGAGCTAAAGATTGCCGCGGCAGTCCTCGGAAACGAGTATTCAAGCTACTAGGGATATCAGCTGCAATCCTTCTTCTATTTCTTCTGGGCCTACCGTGAGCGGAGGTATTACCCTCATTGCCTTTTGGCCGGCAGGCAGGAGCAGCAGACCTTTTTTGAACAGTTCTTGTAGCGCAGCGTCCCTTCTTGCTTTTGTGTCAAACTCTATTCCCACCATAAGCCCTATTCCCCGCACGTCAATAATGCCGCCTCTTCCGACAAATTCTGCAAGCCCCTTTTTCAGAATTGTGCCCATCTTTGTCGCGTTGTCAAGAAGCCTGTCGCGTTTTATCACCTCGATTATCTTGGTTCCTACCGCCATGTCTATTCTGCTTCCGCCGCCCCAGGTGCTTGAAAGCACGCCCTGCTGGCCGGGGTCGTAGTCTTTTTTGTATGCGGCAGCGCCTACCTGAAGCGCTTTGGCAGCAGCCATGATGTCTGGCAAAACGCCATAATGCTCAAAGGCCCACCACCTCCCAGTCCGGCCCATGCCGGACTGGACCTCGTCAAAGATGAGCGGCACTCCATGCGAGTCGGCAGCTTTTCGTAGATTTGAGATGAACTTTTGTCCGGCAAAGTTATAGCCACCTTCTCCCTGGATGACTTCTGTCAGTATAAAGGCCACCTTGTTTTGCTCAAGCAATTTGTGTATCGAGTCTACTTCAGAGTCTGCATCGGAACTGCAGAATTTTATCCGAAGCACAGGCAGCTCTGGAAAGCCGGCTTTCTGTACTGGCTTGCTGAAAGTAAAAGAGAGCGCGCCAAGTGTCCGGCCATGAAACGCGTTGATGCACGATACGCCGGGCATGATTGGATTGCCAGACGCAAACTGCTTTCGGTAGGCTAGCTTTACCGCGTTTTCTACAGCTTCAGCTCCGCTGTTTATGAAAAAGACCTTGAAATTATCTGGCAGAATAGAGACAAACGCCTCAGAAAGCAAGACGTGTTCGTTTGAGTAAAAGTCCTGGCCGGCAATTTTGTGCGCGCCGTTTTTTGTCCAATTGGTCAAAACGGCCATCACGTCTGGATGGCAGTATCCAAGCGGGCATGCTCCGATGTTTGACGTAAAATCCAAAAACACATTTCCATCCGCGTCTTTTAGCGTGCAGCCTTGCCCGTCAGATATGACAAGCGGATAGGTAAATGTAGAGTCGTAGCAGTTTTTCTGAATCGTCTGGACTATTTGCAGGGATTTTGGTCCCGGCGGCTCGACTAGAATTTTGTGCACAAGATTTCTTTGCCTGCCAGTCTATTAAGCATGAATCATGGCTTGGGTTCTAGTATGACAAAGACGTCGCTGATCACACCATTGCGGGAAATTGTGAATTTCACAGAATCGCCGACCTTCTTGCCCTGCATGGATTTTGATATATCCTCCTGTCCAAAGATGGGGTTGCCGTTGATGTTCAACACTACGTCGCCGCCGACAAAAATTCTCCCACCTTCTATTTCTAGCGGTGTGTTGCCGCCCACAAGTCCGGCTTTGTCTGCAGGACTTTCAGGCTCCACTGAAATTATCAAAATTCCACGCGCTTCGCGCAATCCTATGGCATTGGCCAGTTCTGGCGTTACTAGCACTGCTCCCGTTACGCCGACCCAGGGCTCTGCAGGTATCTCTGGCGGGTTTGCACCAACGTAGTAAAACGAAAAGCCCACGGCCACTACAAGTATGGCAAAAGAAGCCCCGGTGCTAACAGCGCTGTGCACAGAGGTACGACGTATTCTTAGAATAACAACTTTTCGATCAGCAGGTCCCGCACTTTGGAAGCGGGGTTTTGCAGACCTTGCAACCAAACATGGCCATCTTGGAGTCCGGTTTGACTAGGCCATCACCAATTATTATCCGGCTTTCAGCCTGTGCTTTTTTCATAAAAGCCAGCTCGCTTTCATTTATCCCGTAGATTATCGGGATTATCCCAACTATGCCGTTGCAAAAATCGCAGTATCCTTCAGAGACGCGCCGGGGGTTGTCCTGGTGGTATCTGTCATGGTAATTTGCAGCCTGATCGCGGCTGATTGAAAAGGATTCTGTGAGCCTGTAGTTTATCCGATAGTAGATTGGGTCGCCTTCATCGTAGGGGTTGGCCTTCAGGTAGTGGTCATGCAATTCCTTTAGCCTGGAGCGGATTTCGTCTTCCAGAATTCGGCACCCCTAGGCCTTGCGCGTCATTTCTGCCTCAAAATCATTGACTAGTTGCTCGTAGTGGCCGCGAGTCTTGCCAAGATCCTTGAGTTTTGCCTCCTCGACATCGGCCAGCTCCTTGTTCATCTGCGCTGCCTTGCCTGAGAGTATCATGTCTGCCATCATAAACAGCCGGAAATTCTCCTTGGAAAGATGCGAAGAGACATGGTCGGTGTAGGTCAAGATGTCGGCTATAAGCGTAGAAGCGTCGTTTGTCTGGATGTATGCCTTTGACGAGGCATCCATCTTTTCAGCCAGTTGCTTCGTTATTTCGTGCTCAAAAAGCATCCTGGCTATTGGCCCGCCTTCACGCGGCATGCCATTTTTTTGCAGGGTCGGAAAAAGCGACGTCTCTTCCTTTCCGTGGTGACAGGCGTTTGTAAAGTTCTTTGCAAAATCTATTGCCTGCTCAAGCACTGGCGCCGGTATTGACTTGCCGGCTTTTAGCAGCTCGGCGGTGGTGTTTAGAGCACGCATCATCTTTTCTATCAAAAAGTGGTCCTTGCGCAGAGATTCTGTCGAAGACATGCCCAGACTGGGCAGGGACCAGAATAATAACATTCACAAACCGATATGCTTATTCGATTGCACGATATACGCTAGGCTATGCTATTCCTAGTCATTGACTCTGTCAAACTGGAATTTGTCTCGCCGGACATGGCCGTTGCCCAGATGAAGATGCTGCAGCAGACCTTTGCCACTTACGAAGACCTAAAGGAGCAAGGCAAGCTGAAATTCGCATTCGCTTTCGCGGACTCGCCTGGAGGCATCATGGTTCTGGATGTTGAATCAAACGAAGAGCTGCAAAAGATACTTTTCCTGCTGCCTTCGATGCCGCTTGTAAACAGGACCACAAGGCCGCTTACAGAAATGAAGTCCGTCGACGGCCT
>QCWB01000136.1 GCA_013114715.1 Nitrososphaera sp. | reverse complement strand
AGGTCATATATTTAACAATGTTGCAGGATTTATCAATTTGCCATGTTTTTAATAATCTGAAGTTGTAACTTTACACAAAATCCCGCTCTTTGGTAAACATCTTCTATGCCCAGACGCAAGCCATGAAAATAGAGTTTGCGTTATCAATCCAAAATCCTAAACCCACATTCAGGGCAGAACTTGGCAGTCTTGACGGTCTTTTTGCAAGACGGACAGACTTTTTCTACGATATCTGAATCAGGCTTGATTCCCGACATATCTGGTTGAACTGGAGCAAGCGCGACGCTCTTTAGATGAAATTCCCTTCTGGCCAGCCGTATAGGCTTGTTTAACATATGCTTGCCTGCAACAGGCTTGCCGACGTGCGTGATTGAAACGCTGGATAAAAGTATGTCCAGTTCGACTCGGATATCCTCTATATCCCTCGTTACTCCTTCACTGCTTGCACTCAGCTCAAGTTTGTTTATCTGGGCAAGAGTGTTAATTTCAAACAAAAACTTTGCCGCTTCGGTTTTTACGCCGTTTACTAAAAGTGCAGCCTCGATAAACGGCCGTATTGGCCGCATCTTGACTTCTATGTCAAACAGAGCAGTCTTGTTTGAGCTGCCCAAGACTCTGAACTCTGTTTCAACGCTAATGTCTTCAACAAAATACCTGCTCAAGACAGGCACAACTATTTTGAGCATTTCCTCAAAGGCCGTGTCAGCGATCCTGGCAAGAAAGTTGTCCGGCTCTTCTTTTGCTTCCCTGCAGAAATTGACAATGTCTGTTATTTGCTTTGCCTGACCGAGTGCTTCTTTTACTGGTGCGATGGACTGGCCCAGGGTAGCCATAAAGCCTTCGTGGATCTTGGGATCAGAAGTAGGATCGGGCTTTATTTCATCTGCCATTATCTCTTTATCGTTGTCTTCAATTCCGTAGTTGAAGATTAATTTTATAGAAGTTGGCGGCTTTTTGTTCAGTTTGCTTTTGTAAAGTTTCAGTCCGGCGAGGCCCGCCCCAGCGCCGGCAACAGCGACGACGATAATCCCTGTCGGGTTGTCGGTTTTTTGCAGGCTGACAGAATAGGTATTGCTTGTGGCTTCCGGCTGGCCGTTTATTATCAGGCGCGCAATGATGTTTTTGGTCCCGTCCTGGCCGTCGGCGTAAACATGGCTTGCACTCCAGGTTCCGCTTGAGACTGGCACTTGCGTAGGATCGCTTCCATCGTCCCAGTCAACCACTATTACAGAGCCAGGAGCGTCAGAAGACTTGCCGTAGACTGTTACGGAGTCTATTCCGGGTCTTGGATTGGTGTTGCTTGTCGAATCTATTGATATCGCCGGGACTATGACTGATTCGATAGTTATTGTAACGATGTTGGAAGACGCCGACGTGTTCCCAACAATGTCTGTCGCGGTTGCAGAAATGGTATGCCGGCCCAGTTCCAGATCCACCCTGGTTGCCCAGATTCCGGATTCATTAGAATTGATTTGCCAGATTGGCAGCTGGCCGTCAAACAGCTGTACGCGAGATCCTGCTTCGGAAGTTCCGCGGATTTCAACAGAATTCTCAGTAGAACTGGAATTTGCTTCTGGCTCGACAATGTTTGGAGGCAGCGGAGCAGCGGCGTCTAAAATGATTTCATCTGTCGATATTTCAGACAAGTTTCCGGCAGAATCTCGGACTTGAAGATAGACCTGTTTTACTCCGTCGCCTGCTGAAAGCAACATTGTTTTTGTTGCTGCCAGTCCCTCAAACTTTGCTTCAAGTATGTCTCCAGTAGAAATGCGCATGTCGATGCATTCTGAGCCTGGCGCCGAGACGCAAGTTGTAGTCAGAACGACCTCCCGAGAGGTGGTATATTTGTCACCAGAATTGATCACAATGCTTCCCATGGGTGCGGCAGTGACTATAGAAAACGCGACTGTCGTTGGCCCGGAAGTATTGCCGGCGGCATCAATAGCAATCGCAGAGACGGTGTGCCTGCCGGCGTCCAAAAAGTCTGGAATGATTTCCCATTGGCCACTGTCAGGTACGTTTATCGTGGTCCGGGCGTCGTCGACAAAGACGTTCAAAGAAGCGTTTGACTCAGCCAACCCGGTTATCGGATGAAAGGGGTCGTTTACTTGCGCTCCCGAAATTGGGCTTGTTATAATTGGTGAATCAGGCGGTATTGTATCTATTACAAAAGAGAAGGGTTCGCTTTTTGGCCCCGTATTGCCGGCAAAGTCTATAGCCCAAACCCTCCAGAAATACGCACCGTCTTTAAGCGCAATAGGGTTATCGAAACTTGATCCGGCAGTGCCATAGACGTCAGACGAGGAGAATCTCGGATTATTGTCAATTTCAATAAAGTACGAGCCTATACCGTTGGCGTCCTTCACGTCGCTCCAGTCAAAGGTTGGCTTGCTAACATTGGACGGCAAGCCGTCAGGCGGCAAGAAAAGCCGTACAGACGGCGGCGGCACGGTATCTAGGATAATGTCGTCTTGCAGTTCTGCCGAGTCCTCGGCGCTATTAAAAATAATTGCAGAGACGTTTTTCTCACCGTCGTCTTTGGACAGCGGAAGGCTGGAGATTTCAATTATTTCGCCGTCCTCAAAGGGCAGAGGATACACATGATCGTCCAAGGTCAGGTCGGTAGGGGCAAAGTTCTGCAATTCAAATGTAAATATGCCCGTGTCAAGCCCGGTCTCTACTGCAGAGACAACAAGGGAGCCGCTGCTGGATGTAACCTTGATGTCGTCTACCACATCTACCTCGTCTGGACTCAAATTGGCATCTTGATTAGGAAAAGAGACCGTGATTGAAAGGCAACGAAACCCCAAGTCACTTGAGCACGAGATTGAAACAGATACCTTGTAGTACGTGGTAAACGGCTCATCAGAGTTTATGTAAAGCGAGCCGTCGATGGTAGAAGATTGGGCCGAAGCATGGCCAAGAAGCGATATGCTTGCCGCAAGCAGAGCTAAAGTTCCTGCCAGCTTGGTATAAAGTCCCAACGCCGAGGCCACCGGATTATACTTACTGCGTCCTAATATGTAGACTTTATGTAGATTCATTAGAACAAAGGGCGAAGACCGTGCAAGAATTTGTTATTCCCGGCCCAAAACACGTCGGTTGCCGACATTTGAGAGAGGATCTGCAATATTCTTTTATAGGAATAGCACAATTGTACCAATCGTCCAGTAGGCAAAAAAATGTCAATGAAATCTTTTACCAGAGGCTTTGAAGACAAAAGCGACGCAGGCGGATTCAGGTTTGTCTTCAAGTGCGACATATGCAATGCAGAATTTGCATCAAGGTATGTCGAGGCAAGCTCCAACAAGAAAAGAGACACTATCGGAATTACGTCAAAAGCGTTCTCTCTTGGCAAGTCCATCCTGGACGTGATCCCGACTAACAAGCCTGATCTAAAAGATATCGACGAAAAACAGGCAGACTTTTCCAAGACCCTGTCTGATAGGTTCAAGTCATACTCGCCGGAATGGCACAAGGGGCATGACGATGCCTTTTTCTTGGCGCAGGAAGAGGCTAAGACTTATTTTCGCAACTGCACGATTTGCAAGAAATGGGTCTGCGAGGCAGACTGGGACGAGGACAAAGCTGTCTGCAGAGAAGACTCCAAGCTCGAGGTTTGCTCCAACTGCCACAAGCCAACTGGAGGAAAGAAATTCTGTGTTTACTGCGGCCAATCTCTAGCCCTAGTATGCAAGAGTTGCGGCGCTTCGCTTTCTCAGGGACAGAAATTCTGCGGAGAATGCGGAACAAAGCAGGACTGAATTTTGCCCGAACCTTTAATACTTTGGGTCTGAATCCAAGAACATGGCAAGGCTGATAGTCACAGCATTATCTGAAGATGCTTTAGCTGCCCCAAAGAACAGAAAACCAAACTACATCGTCGTTTCTGTTACAGACACCAATGGCGTGCCGGTTGAAGGGCTGGCCGCATCAGACTTTACTATAAAGACCATTGTCGCGCCGGGTGGAGGCACGATCTCAAACCTGGTGGCTGCTGCAGAATCAGATTTTCCGGGAGTCTACCTGATAGAGATAACACCTGACAAGAAATCAGCGTGGAAGAAAGGCGTGTATATTTTTGCAGTCGGTGTGCACAGCAAGTTTGACAGGGGTCAGACCATAGCAAACGTTGACATGGATTGAGCTAGGTTTAATTTCCTTTCAGCTGTTGCTCCTTCGTTGCTGTACGACGCACACGTGCACCTGACTGATGTGCAATACTCGGATTACATTGCAGACATCCTGACGAGCCTTGCAGCTATGAAGATCGTAGCATGCTCAGTCACGGTAGACTCGCAGACCACGAAAAAAAGTTT
>QCWB01000135.1 GCA_013114715.1 Nitrososphaera sp. | reverse complement strand
ATCAGAAATTCCGCGGTCTTGAAATATTTGACAAAGACTATGGATAAACTGCTATTATGGAAAATAACAGGTAAATCAACATAAGGCAAACGTGAATCTGACAAGATCCAGAAATAACATATAATATAGGAATTTACAAAATAATTGTTATAGATTTTAGTTAATTGGCTATTTCTAGAGTATTGAATAATGTTGTTTAAATATTTTATATGCGTTAATAAAACCATGGAGTTTGAATTAGCGCAATTCCTGGCCCTTCTGGGAATAACCAAGTCAGAAAGGACAAGAACTGAAAAGTGGAAACGCTTATGCGATATCTGCCAAATAGAATTTGACGACCCTCAGGAAAGAGATGTGCATATGAGAGCTCTTCATTACGGCGAGGTCGAATAATTTTCCTATGCTATCGCGATGGACAAAACGTTACACTGCGGTTGATACACATGGCAATATGAAAAAATGCCTCTTGTGTGAAAAGACATTCAGCTTTGCAGAACGAGTTTTTGAGCAAAAGTTAATCGATGACGAGTCATTTTGCCCTCTTTGCTGGAAAGAGATTTCAGAGTGGAAATGATCTGTTTGACCTCACAAAAGTCTGCCTATTGGCCCCGGAAATGGATTCTCTTTAACCTGAAAATTGCGCCATCTGTACACTAGCACATCTCTTGTTGCGCTGGAAGACTTTTTCAGTGTAGGTAGTCATGCGGCTTCCGACACGGAATGTTCTGGTGATGGTGCTGTATATCCAGACTGGTACCTCCGCGCCCTTGAAGCAAACAATAGTGCAGCCAAGAAAGCAAATACACCAATCACTATCCCATAGCTCATCAAGGAATCTGCCATGACAATCTTATGCGTATCGATAATATAAAATTTACTATCATATTGATTTATCTGTATGAAGTATTGCAAATTAGTGTATATTGTTGCTATTTATGTAATATTGTCCAAAGAATACATTAATAATTAACATGATGCTATAACTGAGATGAGGAGAGTGACCCTGTATGTCTGATGAGCAGACGATCCCAATCGAAATTGATGATCATTTGAAAACCTATGGTAAGGAACCCTGGGATGTAAAGTACGATTTACTTTTTGGATACTGCATTTTATGCAACACTAGGATAGATGAATTTGGATTTTGTGCCTGCGGCGGTTCTGCCGACTAATTCAGTGCTTTTAGCAATGACAATGAAACTGTTGCCCATTATCCGAATTTAAGCGCGACGATATATGATTCTCTTATGAAATTCTTTTGCCAGCATACAAGAGATTGCGATGCAAAACAACAAGTGTAGGAGTCAGCCCGCGGTCTGTCCAGTTCAAACCAGCATTGCAATTTGACTATTTTAATTTCAGGTTTATCCCAGTATCAATTCGGTCAATTTTCCGGCATATCAGCTTGAAGGAATCAACAATGTCCATCTCTATCATGCCCGGCAGGTGCTTGATGTTTGGAACATAATTGCTAGTCATAAACAGATCCTGAACTCTGACTTCTATCTGGATGCCATCCGACTTCATGTCTTCGTGCCCTGACTTGTTTGTCACCTGCAAAAGCGCGGCAAGCCGTTTCTGCGTGTCAGTCTCTAGCGGATACCTTCCTAATTTTATAGAATCTTCAATCATCTTGCAGAGTTCAGAGATAAGCATTTACAAACAATAACCTCGGCTATTTATTATGAATCTTCTTTCGTCTTTGTCTCTGGATGGACCTTTAGCTGCCGTTTGTACATTGCAACCAATTCCTCTGTGTCGGTGGCGTCTTCAGGCTGCTTGTCGTCTCGGACCTTGCCCGTGAATTTTGGAAACCGCAACGCAAGTCCAAACCCCGGCCTAATGGAATCCATTGCCGCAGTATGCGATGGGCTCAACGTGATTTCAGATGCAATGACTTCGATTACCATGGCAGGCTCAAACCAGACGTCCATCTCCATTCCCGTGTCAACCCGGGCATGCCGCTGGTGGATTATGTGTTTTTCAAGCTCCTTGTAAAACTGGTCTAGGTGCTCGTCCGTAAACCCTGTGCCCACCTTTGAGACACTGCGAAACATGTCCTGCTTGTGGTCGTACGAAGCCAAGAGCATGGCCCCGTACTTGCCGACCCGCCTTCCACGACCATGCAAAGCCCCGACGATAACAAGGTCCAGCGTGTCTGCTAGGTCGCTTTGATATTCGCGTTTTAGTTTTACCCAAGCATAGCCCCGTGCACCGGCGCGGTAGGCACTTGACAGGTGTTTTACCATCACGCCTTCGCAGCCGCTTTCTATTGCGGCGGCCATAAAGCGCTCTATGTCGGATTCCTTGCCTGCAACTGTCTGCGGCACGATGTTGAAAATCTGGTTCGTGCCAGACTTTATGACCTTTAAGAGGAGTTTTCGGCGGTCCTCGTAGGAAAGGTCCGTCCTGCTCTTGCCGTCAAGGTACAGTACGTCAAACAGGTTCACGACGACTGGATAGTTTTCAACTGCCTCGCTGACTCCGTGCTTTCGGCGCCGGTGCATCAGTTCCTGGAATGGGAGGTATTCACCGGTCTGTGAGTTGATTGCCACCACCTCGCCTTCCAGTATTGTCTCTCTGGCCTTGAGCGAATGGCTTGCCTTTGCCACGTCAGGGTAGTGGTCTGTAATCTTTTCTAACCTCCTTGAAAAGAGTTCTACTCTGTCCTTTGACAGGTGAATCTGCACCCGCTCGCCGTCAAGCTTGTATTCTACTGCTGCCTTGCCCTCCATCCTCTCCAAGGCTTCAGCCGCATTGACAACGCGCTCTGCAAGCATTGGCCGGATTGGCTTGAACAGGGTTATCTGCATCGACTTTATGGCTTCAAGCCCCTTTTCAGCCAGTAGCCTTGCGACTGTCCCAAGGTCGCTAGATACGTTGTAAGCGTTTTCTAGCGCCTCCCTGTTCTGCTTGTCGCCGGTAAACGCAATAGCCAAAGCATCAAGGACAGTATAGTCTGCTATGCCAAGCCGCAGAGAGCCCATGACAAACTTCATGATGTACCTGCCCTCCCGCGGGCTGGCGTCGTTTAGAAGGCTACTGACGTATCGCAATTTCGTGTCCTGCGAGCCGCTGCCTGTTGTCCTGGCTATCCGGTCAAAAGTGGAATAGACCCGCTCGACTGTCATCGGCTCTGAGAAAAGAGTTTCCTGGCCCTTGTTTACCATGGCTTTGCCGGCAGCATCGCCAATATCGCCGGTCTGCTGGTAGATGGCCTCAACTTCTGACAGGTTTTTTCCAGAAGAGTTGGCTATTGCTCTGAGGGCCATCCTTTCTGCAAGGCCCATCTCGACTCCTTCGTAGTCGGGATAAAGTTTTCCCTGTATCAAGTACGTCATCTTGTCCAAAAGATTGGCAGGGGTTTTCTTGAACAAGTTCACAAGGTAATCGGTAAGCGCAAGCCTGCTTGATGTCTGCTCCATCTGCTCAAAGGTCTCCACCAGCAGGGAAAATTCCATCAACGCAGATTTTCTTTTCTGTCTTGTTAAAGTTTTGTTTTGACAAGTATGAATATTAAAGGGCTGCAACACACCTTTATCGCAATGGGCGGTAACAAGAAGAAAGTCACGGGTTCGCAGGACAAGGGTGCCGCGACAGGTCCGGCTGGAGATATCAAGCCAAAAGAGGAAAAGAAGGCAAGCAAGCCTCAGCAAAAGGCAAAACTGGCCGTACTTCTGGAAGAACCGGCAGGCATGAAGGCAATACAGGGAATGAAGAGTATCACTAATCAGTCGCTTGCAAGAGCAGCAGGAGTGAAAATCTCCGTTGCAAACAGCTTCTTGAGGTCACTAGAATCAAAGGGGCTTGTCAGAAAAGTGGGCGGCTACAGCGGACACCGCGTCTACGAAAAAGTCAAACAGTAGCTCTTTTTATTGTCAGCACGTCGCCAGGCTGGCAGGATTCTACCATTTTAATATTTGAGATTATCTTGCCTATCGGGTTCAAGTTCTGGATAATGCAATCCTTAATTACAAAGCAGATGGATGCGTTTGACGGCATCAGGGCCAAGTCGCCGCGCTTGAACTGGGTTCTCTGCTTCTCTGCGCCAATAGTCAAGCCAGTCTCTATGTAGACCAGCTTGTCTTCAAGCCTGTGCACGCGGTCTTGGACCGGCAGTGCTTTAAGCAGCGCGTTAGCGGTCAGCGGCGCAAGATGCCTTACAAGCTCGCACTCGCCGGTGCCTTTGCCTGTTATCTCGAAAACCAGTCTAAACCGCGATACTGAACTGTTTGCGCCAGACATCTTTTTTAAAGACTGCGGCAGCCATGAAAAATGTTTCTACGTGATGCTTAAATAAAAGTTCCTGGAAATATGCTGCGTATAGTATATCCCCATTACAGTTTCTCTAAAAACGGGG
>QCWB01000012.1 GCA_013114715.1 Nitrososphaera sp. | reverse complement strand
TCTTATCGGCGGCGAAGAATACGTCAAAGTTGCTCGCGCCCTTCTCAACACGGAAGACGTGACCGACGAAGAAATAGCCAGCGCGACCGGCCTGAAAATAAACATCGTAAGAAAAGTGCTTTACGACATGTTCGGCAAGGCCCTTATCAGCGGAATCCGGGTCAAAGACGAAAAGAAAGGCTGGTTTGTCTACCGATGGCGCGCCAAGCAGGACCATGTTGACAACTTTATCGAGAACCAAAAGAAAAAGATCCTCGACAGGCTGCACAAGCGCCTAGAGCACGAATACTCGACCGAATTTTACCATTGCAGTAACCAGGACTGCCCGCGAGTCAGGTTCGAAGACGCCGTTGAAATGTTCTTCAAATGCCCCAAATGCAAGGGGCCGCTTAACATCGTGGACAACAGCAAAGTCAAGGAAGCCCTTCGCTACAAGATAGACCAGATAACTACGGACGTGATAAACTCAAAGAATAATGGAAACGGCAAGCCGGCAGAGGTGGCCAAGCCTGTCACAGCTGCAAAGCCAAGAAAGGCCAAAGTAAAACGCAAAAGATAGTCAAAGCATCTTTTTTGCGGTCCTAAAGACGTCAACCCACATCTGCCAGGTCAGCCTGCCAGTATTGGTGTTCTGCCTGCTTGGATGGTAGGAGGCAAGCAGAGATTTGCCTGCAGCATTGTAAATTTTCCCGTGACCAAACTCCTGCCTGCCTGTTTTCGCTGCCTTGCAATATGCATCAAACGCTACCCTGCCCAGGGCCAGCACCACCTTTACGTTTGACAGCAATTCCAGCTCTGCTGCCAGGTACTCCGAGCAGCTGGCAATCTCTGACGGCAGCAGCTTGTTTGACGGCGGCGCGCATCTTGCAGCGGCAGTTATGTAAGCGTCATGCAACACCAGCCCGTCGTCTTTTGCCCGGCTATACGGCACGCTGGCAAACCCGGTTTTAAACATGGCTTTTGCAAGCCAGTCGCCAGAGCTGTCGCCGGTAAACATCCTGCCAGTCCTGTTGCCTCCGTGCGCGGCCGGCGCTAGGCCTACAACAAGCAGCCTCGCGTTTGGATCGCCAAAACTCGGAAGCGGCTTTGCCCAATATTCATCGTCTTTAAAGCGTCGGACCTTGGTCTGGCTTACTTTGGCGATATATTCTGCCAGCCGCGGGCATCTTTTGCAATTTATTATCGAATCGTTGAGCAACTGTAAATAGTCTGGCATGCCTCAGATTCTGTTGCAGCTACAGAATAATCTTTTTATCACCGGTCAAAACGTTCGTCTTACGTTTGTCTGGCCGCGAAAACGAAATTTCTAATAAAGATGAATTAACCTGGATTGCAGGCTCTGTTGTCTTGAGCGATAACCCGCCGCAGCAGCTCAGATACTGGAGGAAAAAACTTGCAGTCAAGCAGGCCGACTTGGCTAAAAAAATGAGCATCACGGCCTCTGTCCTAAGCGACTATGAAAAGGGCCGCAGACCGTCACCTGGAGCCAACTTTATCAAGCGGTATCTCCAGGCGCTGTACGATCTGTCCCAGTCAAACGAAAAATCGCGGGTTGAAACCCAGATTGTCCCGACACCTGTCATATCTGCCGACGCTGTACAATTAAATCAGACGTAGACCGCTTCTGCTGCATGCCAATAGTATCAGTTTCTATGTATCCGGGCAGGACCAAGGAGCAGAAAGATGAATTTGCAAAAGCAGTGACAGAAGCAGCCGTAAAGATACTGAAAACCCAGCCAGAGCACGTCATTGTTGTTTATGAAGAAAAGCCAAGAGAAAACTGGTTTATGGCCGGCAAGCCGCTTTAGCCGAACCGTTTTTATCTTTAGCTTTTGGATCTTGCAGCATTGAAGACTCTGGTAGCAGTAGTCCAGTTCAAGTCGTCTACCGACAAACAGGAAAATCTGTCAAGGACCATCAGTTACATTGAGCAGGCCGCTGCCAGAAAAGCAGACCTTATTTGCTTTCCGGAATTCCACATGGCTTTTTCTCCGGCAGGCCAGAGTCCATCAGAGCTTGCCAGAATAGCAGAAAGCGTGGACGGCAATTTCGTTACGGCTCTTAGGCAGGCAGCAAAAAAGTACAAGATAGGCGTGGTGTCGGCAATTTATGAAAAGGCAAAAAACAGCCGCGTCTTTGACACGGCAATAGTCATCAGCAAAGCCGGCAGGCTGGTATCCGTATACAGAAAGCTGCACCTTTACGACGCACTTGGCTTCAAAGAATCCCGAAAACTCATGCCAGGAAAGGCAATTGAAAAGCCGGTCAGGACCGCCTCTGGCAATATCGGATTGCTTATCTGCTACGACCTGAGGTTCCCAGAATTATCTAGGCTGCTTGCCATAGACGGGGCAAACATACTAGTCGCGCCGTCTGGATGGGTGCAAGGTCCAATGAAAGAAGAGCACTGGCTGACCATGGTCAAGGCACGGGCCATCGAAAACGGCTCGTACGTCGTTGCTCCTGATCAGGTAGGCAACATCTACGCCGGCAGGAGCATGGTAGTCGATCCGTTTGGCAAAACCCTGCTGGACATGGGCCAGGATGAGGGCATGCAAGTAGTCGAGCTTGACATGGATAACGTCAAGCAAGTGCGCAAGTCGCTGCCGCTGCTTAAAAACCGCAGGACAGACGTCTATGATCTAAAAGTCAGGGATTTGTAGGGGCAACCAGCGTTTATACACGTGTTCCACCTCCGACCCCTGCCAAATGCCACGCTTATCCGGGGCCAGCCGCACCTGCAGGTTTTTGCGAGAGCCTTTATCGAGCCTTTTTGCGGTAGCGGAGCGCTTGCTTTGCAACCGGCAGAATAATTGGAGCAGCCGACAAACCTTTTGCCGGTTGTCCGCGACTTTACCTGCTGCAGCCGACCGTTTTTGCAGATTGGGCAGCTGCCAAAAACAACCGTATCGGACTGGGTTGCGGCCACCGCCAACTGTCTGCCAATAGTTATACTGCCCTGCCTGAATGAGACAAGTGATTCTGTTAATTTGCTTGCAGCAAATAGTATTGCAAACGCTGCATTTTGCGAGCCTTGCTCTACCTGCTCCAGCTGGTCTTCCATGGACCTTGTAAGGCTGGTTGAAACAATGTCTGGAACCTGCTGCTTCATCAATTCGACTAGGGCAAGGCCAAGTCCTGTAACTTCTATGCCACCTTTTTTGGAGGCAAGGTAGTTTCGCTTGAACAGCGTGGCAATGACATCTGCCCTAGTTGCCTTTGTTCCTATCCGCTCAAACTCCATCTTGGCAAGAAGGCTGGCCTGGTTGTAGCGCGCCGGCGGGACAGTGAATTTCTCTTCCATGGTTGTCTGCCGGCTGGCCAAAACATCCCCCTGCTCCAACGCTGGCAATTCCGTTTGCTCCAGATTAACATACGGCCTGTAAAAGGCCATCCAGCCGTCGTAAAGGCTGGTCCTGCCAGCCGCCAGGAATTTGTAGCCACCAACATCAA
The DNA here is from genome assembly GCA_013114715.1 of Nitrososphaera sp. Taxonomy (GTDB): domain Archaea; phylum Thermoproteota; class Nitrososphaeria; order Nitrososphaerales; family Nitrososphaeraceae; genus Nitrososphaera. The sequence goes on along the minus strand of QCWB01000012.1, from coordinate 20,378 downwards.
TATCGACTTCAGTTATCTGGGCAACTGCCGGCTCTCCAAACGTGGCCAAAAACCGCCTGACGATCAGGTCATAGATTTTGAACTCTAGCCCGGATAACCTGCCGGCCTGCACGCCGGTCGGATAGATGGCCGGGTGCGCAGGGTCAGTCATCCGGCCCTCGTTTGGAACAAGGTTCTGCTTTGATAGAAGGCTGGACGCCAACGCCCTGTATTGTCCTAGGCCAGATAGTATCTTTTGATAGTTTATGGAGGCTGGCAGCTTTTGGCTTGAGGTTCTGGGGTAGGAGATAAGCGCCCGAAGATAGAGCTTTTCAGCTATCGACAGCGTGTAGCTGGGAGATAATTTGAATAGCCTATACGCCTCCTGCTGCAGGTCCCCGATATTAAACGGGGTTGGCGGCCGGAGCACCGTCTTTCTGACTCTGATGCCTTGCACTCTGCCGTCCTTGCCGGAGCATCTCTGTGTTATCAGCTGCGCCTCGGCCGGCGACTCTATTTTTGGTTTTTCGTATTTAGTATGAATTAACCTGCCGTCCTTTTCAAAATCTGCTTCGATAACCCAGTAAGGGTCCGGAATGTGCAAGCCTATCTCTAATTCCCTTTCTGCTGCAAATGCAAGGGTCGGCCCCTGCACCCGTCCAATCGATAAATTGCGGTATCCCCTGCCGCCTGATTTAAAGGACTGTGAGATTGCCCTTGACAAATTCACGCCGTACAGGAAATCTATCATATGGCGCGCCCTGCCGGCTTGAGCAAGACCAGAGCTAGGTTTTGTCAGGCCGGCAAAAGACTGCCGTATTTCGTCGTCTGTCAGAGTTGAGAGCTTTATTCGCTTCGAGCCTGCATATTTTTTGCCGCAGGCATACTGCAATATGTTGTAGCCTATAACCTCGCCTTCTTGGTCGTAGTCGCAGCCATGCACAAAAGAATCTGCATCCCGCGACAAATCCGATATTACATCAATGATTCTTGAAGCCCTGCCCTTTTCCTTTGGCGCCCACTCCAGGTCAAAAACAGGATAGACAGACCTGTTCTTTGTCTCGTCTACAAGCCCGTATAGATGGCCGGAAGCAGAGCATACCCTGTATTGCTTTCCGGCAAATGCGACATCAAAGAACGGAACCCCTTTCACCCTGGTTTCCTTTGCAGCCCCAAGCGCATGCGCTATTCTTCTCGCCGCGTCAGGCTTTTCGCAAACAACTAGGGTGTAAGGCATGAACAGGCGTTGCCTGCTCCAGATATTAAGATACATCTCTGCACACATCATACTTATAAGAAAGATATACAAGATGTCTCGTTGTGGCAAAAAACCACTATTTTCTGGCCGTTGCCGTTGTTGCAATTCTACTAATTCCTTCTACCTTTAGGGCCGAAGGTATAGATTTTCCAGTCAAATCCACAGAACTGGAAATAACAAATTCTGACGGGATAGTCTTAAACATTATTGGAAAAAACAACGAAGTGCATCTAACATCAACTATCACAACCACAACTCAGACAGAGTTTGTCGCCGTGATGGATTTGAGAAATGAAAACGGAATCACGGAGCTTTTGAAATGGCAGAAAGGCATGCTAGATGACAAGGAATCAACAGACGTATCGTTCTCCTGGAAGCCCAACGAGACAGGGGACTATGAAGCAAAACTGTTTGTGCTAAGCTCTTTTGACGGGCCCAAAGTCCTTTCAAATCCAACGAACGCCAAGATAATTGTAGCAGAAAATAGCGTTGCTTATGAAATAACAGCTCCTGCAATTACCAACAGTCCAAAACTGGCTGATTACACTGTCATGGTGTACATGGTCGCGTCCGACCTGGAATCTGAGGGGTATTTCGCTACAGCGGATATTGAGGAAATGATGGCAGTTGGCTCCACTCCAGAGGTAAACGTTGTAGTGGAAACAGGCGGCGCAGCCAACGCCAAAATAGACGATAAAAGGTTCATTGATTTCACAAAAGTACAGCGGCACAAAATAGAGCAGGGAAAAGTCACGACCATTGAAAACCTAGGCGAGCAGAATATGGGCGACCCAAGAACGCTGTCCAGTTTCATCTCCTGGGCCGCTGAAGAATTTCCAGCCAACAAATATGTGATAATATTATGGGATCACGGAAACGGGCTACACGGATTTGGCAAAGACGACATCTTTAACGACAACCTTACCTTAAACGAGATCAACGAAGCCTTCGGCAACAACGTAACAGTGTACGAAAAATTCGAGATCATTGGATTTGACGCCTGTCTGATGGCGTCTGTCGAAGTTGCAAACAGGGTCGCTCCATTTGGAAATTACTTCGTGGCCTCTGAAGAACTTGAACCGGCGTGGGGCTGGGACTATTCTGCCATACTGGCCTCCATGACAAAGACGCCGACACAGGACGGATTATCTCTGGGAAAAGTCATCGTCGATTCGTACGTTGAGCACAGCAAGTTCAACTCGGGTCTTCATGAGAATTATGATGCAGACAAAACCATTACTCTTTCCGTGATAGACCTGGCTAAAGTTCCAGATGTGGTAAAGGCTACAAGCAAGCTAAGCGACTGGTTTGACCTGCACATGGATAGGGAACACACCTATTCTCTTGCAAAGACGATTCGCGGCACCGAAAGATACGGCGAGTCCGGACAGGACAGCTCCGGTCATCTGGATCTATACAGCCTGACTGACAACATTGGAAAGCAATTTCCTGACATGGAGGTGTTTGTCTCTCCAGTTAAAAAATCCATAGCCGACGCGGTAGTCTATACTGCAAACGGCCAAGCCAAGCCAGATGCCCACGGAATTTCTATGTACATGCAGATAGAAGAATACGAAGGCAATGCGCCGTACCTGCAATACATTACTGGCAACTGGATTAGCACGCTTGAAAAAAGCAGAAAACACCTGGAAAACGACATCACACCGCCGCGTGTTGTCCTGCAAATGAACGACGAGATAATACAAGGCAGCATAAGCACCGAAGACCTGGCAGACATCTCCCTGATGGTGCTGCATGATTCGGAAGAAACCAGAGTCGAGCTGGTATCGTTCCAGCAGCAGGATCCATCTTCCATCATGGACTCTGATGGCGAGGTCGACTTTACCTGGAACAAGGAAGTAATGTCTCTTTGCAGCGGTCCGGATTGCGAGCCAACATTAGCCTTCATAGAAAAGAACGGAAGCATACAGTACGCCTATTATCCAGTCACGGTGGAAACAGAAAACTTTACCGGCTCTACAATTCTGATATACACGATAAACGCCAACGGAGAGTTTGATTTCCTTGGAGCCTGGCCAGGAATCGATGAGCAGGGAAACGCTGCCAGGCAACTGCTAGCGCTTGTCCCTGGAGACAGGGTATACAGCTACACCTATGAATTTGACTGGGCCGACAGTAGCTATTTTCAGGTAGTTGAGCATGGGCCGTTAACAGTTCAGGACAATTTCGGCCCGGACTACAGAAGCTTTACCGGGCAATACACAATGATAATCCAGGCCTGCGACTTTTCAAATAACTGTAGTTATTCGGAGGCATTTGCGTTTCAGGTAGAATAGCATTACATACTGATCATTCCGCATCCAAGGTGTCTAAGCTATTTATATTCAAGAACGTACTTGTCCTCTATATGACTGAAAAAGTTTGCGCTATCGGAGCTGGCAGTACAAAGTACGGCAAATTGAGCGAAAGCATCATCGAAATTGCCCTTTCTGCGGCAAAAGACGCAATAGAATCGGCTGGAATCACTCCAAAACAGATTCAGGCCGGCTACATTTCTAACGTTTTTGGCGTTGCTGACAAGCAGGTCCACATGGCGCCTGTAATTATGAGCAACCTTGGCATATCGCAGGTCCCGGGTCTTACCATCGAATCGGCCTGCGGCTCTGGCTCTGTCATGTTCAGAGAAGCTTTTGCCAACGTGGCAGCAGGCTTTTACGACTGCGTCTTGGCCCTGGGTGTGGAAAAAGTAACGCACACCGGAACAGCCCACAGCACAACTCTGTTCTCTTATTGCTCGGACTTTTTCTACGAGGGCGGAAACGGCGCCTCATTTCCAGGATTGTTTGCCTCGATGGCCAGAGCTTATATGACTACGCACAAGGCAACAGAAGAAGACCTTGCCAACGTGGCCGTAAAGAACCACGAAAATGGCTTCCATAATCCAAAGGCCCACGTTCGCAAAAAGATCACCGTTGATGACGTTATGAAGTCCCCGGTAGTCGCGTCCCCGCTGAAGATTCTGGACTGCTGCCCGTTCTCTGACGGAGCGTCAGCAGTTATTCTCTGCTCTGAAGAGTTTGCCAAAAAGAGCGGCAAGCCCTACGTCGAAGTCATCGGTTCAGGCCGTGGAGCTTCTCCGGCAGCCGTGCAGGGACGAGAAGACATAACCACCATCCCAAGCACAGTCGCAGCAGCAAAGGCAGCATACAAGATGGCCGGCATAACAGCAAAAGACATCGACTTTGCCGAGGTTCACGACTGCTTTACAATCGCCGAGATAATAGACATCGAAGACTTGGGCTTTTTCCCCAAGGGCAAGGCAGCAAAGGCAGTCCGGGACGGCGCAACCCGACTTGATGGCGAGATCCCGATAAACCCGTCAGGCGGACTAAAGTCAAAGGGCCACCCAATCGGCGCGACAGGCGTCGGCCAGGTAGTCGAGGTATTTGACCAGTTCACAGGAAGAGCTGGCGAGCGCACAGTAAATGGCGCCGAGATCGCCCTGACTCACAACTTTGGCGCAACCGGGGCCAGTGCTGCAGTCCATATCTTTAAGAAAGTAGATAGAAAGTGATGATCAATGTCAGAGGCAAAACACGGCATTCGCGAAAAGTTCATCGAAGCTGCTAACCGAAAAAAGATCCTAGCCCACAAATGCAGCAAGTGCAGCCAGCTCATGCTTGAGACAGTGATGTTCTGCGAAAAGTGCGGCGCAAGCAAGTTCGAAGACGTAGAGCTCGACGGAAAGGGAACGGTCGTTACCTACACTATACAGGCTGTCGCCCCAGAGGGCTTTGAAGACGCCGGCTCGTACGCCTGGGTAGTCTTCAAGATAAACAGGACGCAGCTTCGGGCATCCGGATTTCTGCCTGGAGTAAAAACTCCAAAGGACCTCCCAATCGGAGCCAAGGTCGAAGTCACTGGATTTGATCCAAAACACGGGCTGCTGCTGAAGCAGGACTAACAGCAGCTGCGCGTTTTGTTAAAAACAATTAAGGACACTTTTCTTATTTCAGCTTTTAGTGCAAACGTTTGATGATGTCTTTAGATGTTGTTTGCAGCAAATGCGGCTCTGTAATATACACAATGCGTATGCTAAAATCGATAAAGGATGCACTGCGTGCAACCAACAACAGGTGCCCCGTCTGCGGAGCCGCGCTAAATCCGGCCGATTTTTCCGTGACTGCAAGCAAGCTCTAACCAGTATTTTTGTAGCTTAGCTTTATGATAGCTTTGGGTTCAGATAGTTAAACACCTTTTCTTAACCTTCCTGCCGGAGCCGGAAATACTGGTAGCCTAATGGTCGAGCGCCAGCATCTAGTTAATCAAATTAACAACGCCACGGCTATAGTGTACAACCAGCTTGGCAGGCTGAAGATGATGGACAAGAAATTCTCAACCATGGAGGACTATTACATACAACAGATCACCACGAACATGAAAGCTGGCAACAACATGCGTGCAAAGATAATGGCAAACGAGCTGGCAAACCTCCGGCGCGTGAGAAGAAACACGCAGCATACCGGAATGGCCCTTGAGGCGCTGGTAATCCGCTTCAGCACGATTAACGAGTTTGCCATGATACTTGACGCTATAGACCCGACTGTGCAAATGATAAAAGAGATCCAGGCTGACTTGTCCCGGGCAATGCCAACAGCCAACGATGCGCTGCAGGAAGTATCGTTTGTCACTGCAGACGTGCTGGCAGCCTCAAACGTGCGGGGCGAATCCGCCAAGATCGTCACGCCGCTGGATGCAGACACGCTCAACATCCTAAGCGAGATAGAAGGCGCTCTGGAAAACGAGGCAAAGGCCAAGCTGCCAGAGGTGCCTACAGGATTGCCTGAAGCGCAGCAAGAGCAACAGGTCCTAGTAGAAGGCTGAAACAAGGTTGACCTTTTGGTCTAACTTGCCCACGTAGGGACCAATCGTACTGTTAGTTAAATATTTTTTACAAAGTAGTTTTAATCAATTACACTGATAACGGGGTGCGATGGAAACGGAACAAAGTTTTGATTATTCCCAATCTAGAAAAGGCGGCGTATTAGAGTCCGCTTCAAAGCGTGTCAGGATGATTTTCTCCGTAATGGCCAGTCCAAACAGGATAGACATCCTGAGGATACTGAATACCAAGGGCCCGCTTACCTATTCTGAATTAAAGGCGCTGGCCGGCTTCAAGTCGAAAAAAGAGTCCGGCAAGTTTGCTTACCATCTTAGAAAATTGCTAAGGCAGCTGCTAGTCGCGCTAAACAAGGCAGAACGCCGATATACAATAACCAACCTTGGCAAGCTGGTACTGAGCCTTGCGCGCCAGATAGAGGAAAGATCCATAATCGAGAGCGGCAAGATGTACGTCAGGACAAGCAAGCATTCTATCGAAGAGTTCAACTCGCACAAGATAATCCAGTCTCTTGTCCGGGAGGCAAACCTTCCGCTGGAGCAGGCTCAAAAGATAACAGAGGAAGCCGAGAACAAGATATACAAATTCCAGACGGCCTATCTGACATCCTCGCTTATTCGCGAGACTGTAAACTCTGTCCTCATAGAGCACGGCCATGAAGAATACCGGAACAAACTTGCCCGGCTCGGGCTGCCGCCGTCTGAAATCATCGAAATGCTCGGCAGCGAAGAAGTGACAAGAAACGGCGTCGAAGGCCTGCTCTCAAAGACAGCCAATTCCGTATTTTCAGAATACCTGATCTTTAACACGCTGCCAAAGGATATCGCAGATATGCACCTGGCCGGCGAAATAAACATTGCAAAATCCGGCACGTGGGGCCTTGTCCCGGACACCATCTTTGTAGATTTGTCCGCAGTAGACGGGCTGGACCTGAAAGGAAAATTCCTAAGTGTAGCCAGGCTGCCTGCCCTGAAAAACCCAGATGATGCCTTTACCGCCCTTCCAATACTCGTCTCGCTTTTAGGAAAAGAGACTTCTTCTGAAGTCGTGCTTGACGGTCTGACACCGGTGTTGGCAAAAAGCAAGGACCTGGAAGAACTTTCTTCAAAGTTTGCCAAGGCGCTGATTGTCTGCTCAGCAGCTGGCGGCGCGCTGACTACGCTTTCGATTCCTGCCGACGGCGTTGACGCAAAGCAGCTTGCCGCCATTTTAGACGGCTACAGAAAGTACGTCGAGGCAACGCCGGCACCCAGGATAGGCATTGCCATCTCCAACTACGAAAAGGAAGGCCTTGACCAGATAGCAGCAGCAGTCAGAAGCGGCGGAATCGTCTCTATAAGCAACGGGTCAGCAAGGGCAACAAGCGGCATTCACAATGTAAACGGCAAGAATTCAGCGTCGCTGACCCTGCAGGCGCTGTCAATAAACCTGCCACGGCTTGCCTACGAGTCCAACAAAGACGAGACATATTTCCGGGCCAAACTTGCACTGATGATAAAGCCGTCCCTGTCCGCACTCTTCCTCAGAAGAAAAACAATCTCTGACAACATCCGGCGCGGACTGCTGCCTGCCTTCTCTGCTGTAACGCAGTCCTCGCAGCTGGCCAGCTCCAACATACTTGTCAACCTGACTGGAACTCGGGAATCTGTCTACAACATACTGGGATACGACGAATCAAACGGCGGCGCTGATATCCTGCAAAAGGTCCTAAAGACCGCGGCTGACGTTGCAGCTTCGCAGGGCAAGCAGGCCGGTGAAGATTCAGTTGGAATATCCATGGTGTCAGACGACAGCGGCAGCAGATTTGCCAGCCTGGATTCTGAAAAATACGGCAAGGTCTCGCTCACGCAGTCGCAGAATGCCGCAAGCTACTCACAGGGAATCCTGATAAGCGGAAAAGACATCCTGGGCAAGGCCTCGATGAAGGAATATCTGGCAGTCGACAGGCTGATGAACGGCGGATTTTCTGCCAGCCTGGACCTGACGGATCTTGCGGCTGGGGAAATCAAGACAGCTATCGAAGCCGCATCAGAGCTGCCATTTTTCCGCCCCCGCATCAGGCTTGCAGCTTGCACATCTTGCGGGCAGCGAGTCAAGGCGTCATCAGAGAAATGCGACGCATGCAAGTCCCCGCACAAGCTGCAGATTTACTCCTGACAGCTGCGGCTGGCATAAACGCGGCATTTAGCCGCATTCCCACGTTTAACAGTGGAAAAACCAACTCCGGTTCTAGTTTATTATCACAGAAATTATCATAATAAATGCCCCCAGATTATATCAGAATCTGCCGGGTTCCATTTTTTAAAAGGAGTGGGTGTAACTTGACAACTCAAATGGATATTTTTTTCTATAAGAAGGTATAAGTTCAAGTGTTTTTTGTTATAGTGCGGGATGGCGGGAGTTACTGAATTTAATTCATCACAGGGCAACCTGATAACGAAAATACGAAAGCGGGACGGACGGATTGTTAATTTCGAACAATCAAAAATATCCAACGCGATATACAAGGCGCTTGTCGCTACCGGCAAGCCGGACTATCCGCTGGCAGAAAAGCTGGCTGCCAGGGTAGTTCAAAAGATGGCCCAGCAAGGCTACGGCTCAGAGAAGATCGGCATTGCAAGCGTCGAAGACGTGCAGGACATGGTCGAGTCCATATTGATAGAAGAAGGATTATCCGAAACTGCCAAGTCTTACATTCTCTACAGGCATGAACGGCGCAAGGTGCGCGACGAAAAGATGAAGATCCTCAACAAAAAGGATCTGGACGAGGTTGACAAGGCACTTGACATTAATTCGCTGCGGGTTCTGGCTGCACGTTACCTGCTTCGAGACGACAATAACGAGATAATCGAAGGTCCAAAGCAGATGTTCGAGCGCGTAGCCATTCTGGTCGCGGTCACAGACGTGATGCACGACTCACAGGTGTTCAGCCTTGCAGGCGGCTACACGCAAGATGCAGAGGAGGCCGAAAAGTACTTTGCAAAAACAGCAGACTTTGACCAGAAGCTCAAGCTAGGAGAATACTATCTAAACAAGTATCACTTTGAAGCGTTGATACGGGCTTATATTGAAGCAGCCAAGATGGGCCAGATGAAGGTCTCCTTCAAGGAGCTGCTTCGCATGGTAGCAGAAGGCAAGATGGCCGTACACGGCGAGCGAATCCGCGAATACTACAACCTGATGGTCTCCAGAGACTTTCTGCCAAACACGCCGACTTTAATGAACGCTGGCGCCCGGCTCGGGCAGCTGTCTGCCTGCTTTGTCCTAGACATGCCAGACGACATGGGCAGAATAATGAAGTCCTCTACTGACGCCGCAATGATATTCAAGTCCGGCGGCGGGGTTGGCATAAACTACTCTGACCTGCGGCCAGAAGGCGATATTGTAGCCTCCACGTCCGGAGTCGCGTCGGGTCCGACCTCCTTTATGAGAATAATCGACACAATAACAGACGTAGTCAAGCAGGGTGGCAAGCGCCGCGGAGCCAACATGGGCATCATGGAGTCCTGGCATCCAGACGTTGAAAAGTTTGTGACTGCCAAGACAAAGCCCGGCGTGTTTGAGAACTTTAACGTCAGCGTCGGAATCTGGGAAGATTTCTGGAAGGCGCTGGTCAACAAGGATGGCAACCACAAATACACGCTGCGAAACCCAAGGACCAAAGAACCAGTCAGGCAGATAGACGCCCAGCAGCTCGTGGATTTAATAGCGCTCAGCGCCTGGAAGAGCGCCGAGCCGGGAATCATATTCTTTGACAACATCAACAAGTACAACCCGTGCATCGGGGCAAAGGGCGGTCCGCTGCGCGCCACAAACCCGTGCGGAGAGCAGTCGCTGTACCCGTACGAGTCATGCAACCTTGGCTCGATAAACCTCGCCAACTTTGTCAAGCGCAAGGCAGACGGCATGTATGAATTTGATTGGCAGCGCTACGAGCAGGCAATCAGGCTGTCCACGCGCTTTTTGGACAACATCATCGACATGAACAAGTACCCTGTGGAGGAAATAGACGTCAACACAAAGGCCACCAGAAGAATCGGGCTCGGAATCATGGGAATCGCGGACCTTCTGTTCCTGCTCAGAATACCGTACAACTCTAAGGAAGGATACGACTTTATGAACAAGCTGGCCGAGGCAGTGTCATACTATAGCATTGAAGAAAGCGTGGCCATATCCAAGTCAAGGGGCCCGTTCCCGCTGTTCAAGGACACGGACTATGTCAAGGGCAGGATTCCGGTGGCCGGCTACTATGAGCTGCCGCGGGAAACACACACCTATGACTGGAGCACGCTTATCGACAAGATAAAGAAGCACGGCGTCAGGAACTCTTGGACATCTACAATCGCTCCGACTGGGACGCTATCCATGATAGCCGACACATCAAACGGAGTAGAGCCGGTCTTTGCTCTGGTATACGAAAAACGCGTCACTGTTGGTAGATTCTTTTACACCGACAAGGTGTTCGAAAATGTGCTCAAGGAAAACGGCCTGTACACAGACGAGATACTGACCAAGATAGCCAACAACTACGGCTCTGTGCGCGGCCTAGCCGAGATCCCTGAATGGATACAAAAGGTCTTTGCCACGGCAATAGACATACACTGGATGGATCACATAATGGCCCAGGCAATCTGGCAAAAGTGGATCTCTAACGCAATCGCAAAGACGATCAACATGCCTGGAGACGTGACCGCAGAAGACGTCAAATGCTCATATCTTCTGTCACACGAGTTGGGCTTGAAGGGAGTGACCGTGTACCGCGACGGCTCTAGGCACGAGCAGGTCCTGCACATCACCGGCAAGAACACCGGCGAGAAGAGCTTTACAGTCAAGCCAAGCAGGTATGTCGCAGACCACATCGCTGCTAACATCAAAGAGCCTTACGTGCTAGAACAGATGCAAAAGATCCTAAAGGAATCCGGCATACAGGAAGAGAAAACCAAGACAATAACTCGCGAAGTGCCGCAGGAAGCTCCAAAGAAGATTATGATGTCCACCGTGCAGATGATGGACTCCAACGAAGACGCCTGCCCATCATGCAAGGCCCGGCTGATAATCACGGAAGGATGCAACATTTGCATAGAGTGCGGCTTTAGCAGCTGCGCATCGGGATAATCTCCCCATTCTCTTTTTGAAAGGCCAGATCCACAGACCACCCTCTCCTTTGAGTGCTTTTGCGGTTATAATCATGGTTCTTGAGCTTGCGATCTCATGACATTAAATATCGCGCCCGCAAACAACACCAATTCAAAGACATTACAGTATTTCTGCTTCAAGTGCAATGCACTTTTGAAGGAAACCTCAAGGCCTATAGCCTACGTCTCTACTTCGGAGAGATGCCCTTCATGCGGCTCTCTGCTGGTGGAAAGCCTTAGGGAGCGAATTCTAAAAGGCCGGCCGACTTTTGATACTAAAGCTCTCCGGGAAAAATAGGTAACTACAATAAACTGTTTTCTCCTTATCTAGCTAAAATGGAAGAGGAATCCGACGCCAGCCTGCCAGAGCTGACAGAGCTCACGTACTTTTCATTCAACCTGATGAAAAACAACGGCGAGTTCTCGCTTCACGTGGAATCCTCTGATTTTGGCGTCTCCATAGACTTTGCCATGAAATACGGCGAGTTTTACGACATTGTTAACCTCATGCAGGCAGTGCTCTACGACGACTACAAGGGAGGTCCCAAAGACCTGGATTATCTAGAGTTTGAAAAGGACGCCGAGGACGGCGAATACTGCCTGGTAATAGGCAAGTATGTCACAAGCTTTTCGCTGTACTTCAAGGACGACGTGGAGGCCAAGAAATTCCTCTCCGAGTTTCAGCGCGCTGCCGGAGATTACGATAAATAATAGCCTTTATTACGACCGCGATTTCAGGAAAAGTGATGCCAAATCCTTTCTATGACCGCGACATTGTCTCGATAAAGGACTTTTCCAAAGCTGACTTGGAGTTTGTATTCTCTGCGACAGACAAGATACGCGCCATGAAGCCGTCAGAGAGAGGCGAGCTGGGAAAGGGCCGGACCCTTGGCTATCTGTTTTATGAGCCAAGCACCAGGACAAGGATGAGCTTTGAGGCTGCGATGGCCTCGCTTGGTGGGAGCTTTATAGGCATCTCGGAACTAAAATCATCATCTGTAGAGAAGGGCGAGAGCCTTGCCGACACGATAAGGATAATCGACCTTTATTCAGACGTAATCGTTTTGAGGCATCCGATGGACGGTTCTAGCCGGTTTGCCGGCGAGCTGTCGTCAAACCCCATAATCAATGCGGGCAGCGGAAGCGAGGAGCACCCGACACAGGCGCTATTGGACCTATACACAATCCTCAAGGAGAAAGGCAAGATAGACGGCCTGTCAATAGGAATAGTTGGCGACCTGAAATACGGCCGAACGGTCTACTCGCTTCTGTACGGCCTTGCCAACTACAAAGTCGACGTGCACCTTATCTCGCCGCAGTCCCTGCAAGTAAGAAAAGAGTCTATCTATGAGATACAGAACAAGCTCAAGGTCAAGGAGCACACCGACCTAGACGAAGTGCTGCCAAAGCTGGACGTAATCTACGTCACCAGAATCCAGCGAGAGCGGTTCCCGGACCTGCAGGAATATGAAAAAGTGCGCGGCACATACACGATAAACTCGGCTACGCTGGAAAAGGCCAGAAAAGACGTCTCGATAATGCACCCGCTTCCAAGGCTAGACGAGATCTCTACTTCAATCGACGGGACCCAAAACGCAGTCTACTTCAGGCAGGCATCGTATGGAAAAGAGCTGAGGGCCGCGCTTCTGGCCCTGATGCTAAACGAGAACCCGGCGCTGTAGCTATTTTCTGCTAACCAGGCTGATGTACTCGTAGGCCCCGACCTCGTTGTCAAAGGCGTACTGGACCTTCTGGAACTGCTTGCGGAATTCAGCCACGCTGTTTGCCACTATAGCCGGGTCCTGCTTGTCGACTACCACGCGCTTGATAAAGCTGGCAATCTCTTTCATCTCGCCCTGCTTCATTCCAAGCCTTGTCACTTCAGGCACGCCTATCCTGACTCCGCCAGGATGCATGTAGTGCCTTCCAGCCTTGATGTCGCCTGGCAAAAGCTGCCTGTTGAGTATGATGCCGGCCTTTTCCAGCTCTTTTTCAATCGTGCCGCCGTCTCCAAACTTCGTCACGTCGACTGCAATCTGGTGCGACATCGTGTAGCCGCGCTTTTCTCCAAGCACGCCAAAGCCAAACGAGGCAAGGGCTTCCGCCAGGGTCTTTGCGTTTTGTATCACCTGCTTTGCATAGTCCCTGCCGAATTCAAGCGATTCAGCAAGAGCGATTGCTTTTCCAGCAACATGGTGCAGGTGGTGGCTGCTGGTGTTGCCTGGAAAGATTCCCTTCTTTATGGCCTCTGCGTGCTTTTCAAGCGATACTATGATGCCTCCCTGCGGTCCCCACAGAGTCTTGTGCGAGCTCATGGTCATCGAGTCCGCGCCTTCTCTCAGCGGGTCCTGGAATTGCCCGCCAGCTATCAGGCCAGCAACATGAGCCCCGTCATAATTGACGTACATACCATGGTCATGCATAAAGTCTGCAAGCTCCTTGACTGGGTGCGGGAACAGGAAAAGCGACCCTCCAAACATGCCCATTTTAGGCGCCTTGCCATCGCGGGCCATATCCTCTATCTTTTTCTTGGTTGCATCAACGTCAATGGTCATCTCTTCCTTTGAGAACGGGTAATGCTCGATGTTAAGGCCATGCACCAGCCCAGCGGTGCCGGAATGCTCCTTCTTGCCGTGGGATATGTGGCCGCCAGACGGGATTGAGGCAGCCATCATCCAGTCGCCAGGGTTTGAAAATGCAGCATAAATTGCGAGGTTGGCCACAACTCCTGACGTGGCCCTGCAGTCGGCAAACTCGGCATTGAAGACGCGTCTTGCAAGGTCGTTGCAGATGACCTCGACTTGGTCAATGTAAACGCAGCCAGCGTAAACACGCTCACCGGGCCAGCCTTCCGCGTAGCGGTTGCCAAAGTCAGACATGACAGCCTCCCTGACTGCAGGGCTAGGGATATTCTCGCTGGCAATAAGCGGTATTGATCTGTTAAACCATTCGTGATGCTCTCGCATCAACCTTAGAACGTCTCTATACGATTTTTCAGGAGCGCTCATCATCTCATCAGCTGAATAATCGCTGTTTTAACTTATCGTTGTCCTTAATAGCTTGCAGCCTTTTTCCTATTCAGTGAAGTTTGTCTTACGCGGGACTGTGGTAACGCTTGATTCAAGGCGCCGAATCATAAAAGACGGCTGCATCGGAGTAGACGCAGGCAAGATAGCCTTTGTCAAGTCGGCGCGGTACAGATTGCCGGCAGAATTCCAGAACGCTCCAGTCATCAATGTTGATGGCTACATCTATCCTGGCCTTGTCGATCTGCACAATCACCTGGCTTACAATTTCCTAAAGCTCTGGAAGATAACCAAGAAATTTGTAGACCGCTATCAATGGGCCGGCATCTCCAGGTATGGAAAAGAAATAACGGCTCCAATGAAACTTGTCACAAACGCAAATCCAGTCGAGCTGATGAAATACTGCGAAGTCAAGGCCATGCTCGGCGGGGCTACAACCATAGCCGGCTTTGCCAAGTTCAACAAGTCGTATGCTGCCTGGCTTTTGCGAAACGTCGAAGCCGAGCAGTTCGAACAGGAATCAAGGATCTACACAAGCGTCCTAAAACTCCGAGATGAGCAGCAGTACTTGGACACGGCAAGAAAGATGACCGAGGGAAACGCGTTCATCTACCACCTTGCCGAAGGCACGTCTGCAAAGCTGCATGCAGAATACGACGAGCTGAGTAGATACGGCCTGATAAGAGACAAGCTGGTGGCAATCCACTGCACGGCCCTTACCGCGGAGCACATGAAGGAGATGGGCAGGAAAAAAGTCAAAATTGTCTGGTCGCCGCTAAGCAACCTGCTTTTGTACGGCGCGACATCCGACGTTGTCTCGGCAAAGAAAAGCAGAGCAACAATATGCCTTGGGCCGGACTGGTCTCCAACCGGAAGCAAGAGCCTTCTATGGGAGCTCAAGGTCGCAGACTTGGTAAACCAATCACTGAACAATGCATTTACTTACCGAAATCTAGTAGAGATGGTGACAGTTAACCCAGCAAAAGCCATTGGCTGGGACGACAAGGTAGGCACCATACAACCAGGCCACCTGGCAGATTTGGTTGTCTTTGACCGAATCGATGACGATCCTTATCGCAACCTTGTTCTGTCTACTGAAGGCGGGCTAAAACTAGTCCTGATAGGCGGCCGGCCAAGATACGGGGATTTGGAAATGTTGGCAGCTTTTGGCATCGATTCGGCTGAAAAAATAACCGTGGATGGCAGGGAAAAAGCAATAGACATTCTGGAGCCTGGCGTGGCCTACGGTGACATAAAACTCGAAACTGTCCTGTCAAGTCTTGCCGGTGCGCTTGCAAACCCCATCAAGGCTGCAAAAAAGCTGTTTGAGACAGTATCTAAAAAATCAGCCGAGCCAATCCGGCTGATTCCGCTTGAAGAAGACGAAATTCCCTCGCTGGTCAAGACAAGGACTTTTGAGTCGTTTGTAGAAAAGAACCAGATAATTGGGACTAAAGCCGCCACTGCTCTGGATCCGCTGACAATGAGCGAAGACAAGGATTTTTTCAAGACGCTTGAAGAGAACCCGAATATTCCTGCGTACCTGGCAAAGCTTCGGCAATACGCCAGATAATGATTAATTACTCTGGCCAAGAATTGCAGATGCAAGTTGGACAAGCGCAAAAGCTACGCAAGACAGGGCCGGCGGTACCTTGAGCAAGGACATCATGAAAAGGCGCTAGAGTATTTTGACAAGGCAATAGAGTCTGATGGAAAGCTAGACTCCTGGCTGGGCAAAGCCGAGGTTCTTGTGCAGCTGAAGCGCTACGCCGAAGCCCTGCAGTGCTTTGATATGGCAATAGATCTGGCTGGCGACGCAGCTTGCTGGCACGGCAAGGGCAGCGCCTTGCTCCAGGCAGGCATGATAGAAAAGGCAGTAGAATGCTTTGACAATGCAATAAAGCTCAAGCCGGATTACTCTGACGCGTGGCTAGGCAAGGGAGAATCGCTTCATAAATTGCAAAAGCTCGACGAGGCGGCCAACTGCTACAGCGCCGCAGTCAAGATAAATCCTGACAATGCTTTTGCCTGGAAGAATCTTGGCGACATCTTGCGGCTGACTACTTCCGGCTACCCGGAGGCCGTGAAATGCTACAACAAGGCCCTTGATCTGTATGAAAAACACCTCAAACAGAATCCAAAGGACTGCCAGGCCTGGAGGAAAAAGAGCCTTGCAGCCAGCGCCCTTGGGCTGGACGCGGAATACAAGAGATGCTACGATTCTGCTATTGCCTGCTACCAGCAAAGATTAAAGAGCAATCCGGACGATGCGGTGGCCTGGTACAGCCTGGCTGCAATGCCTGTCGGCCAGCTCTCCAGTTTTCTCAAGACAAGCGAGGAGTACCTAGGCAAAGCCAAGGCCCTTGGAATGAACATCAAAAGCCCAGCCAAATGATTACAGTCTGTAAGGATCTGGCGTCCAAAGATTCTGTCAAATTAGATTCGTTGCAACCAAGGTGGGCAGGGATTTGCTGTTAATACCTAGAATAGCTCAATATAAGATGATCAAATACTTTCAAGCTTTTGCCCGAAACTGCAGAATTCATCGTTTGTGTTATCTGGAGTGCCGAGATCAATGCTGGGAGCTTTTCCAGCAGATGTCCTAACATTTGAGCAGCCATTTCGCCGACCGACTTGTGGCTCAGTGTGTTCCTGCCAACACTCCAAACAAAAATCACCTACACACTGAAAAATCAAAGACCGTCTAATTTCACACTTGCAGCACAGATCTAGCATTTTAAATCATTCCACTATTTTGATTTGACTTCAAGTATTGAAATTTCACTTAATGCGTTGGGCTTTGGTGTTGATATCTTTTCAACGTCAGTCATCTTTATTCGAATGAGCAGACTTTCTACAAATGGACTAATTGCAGCTTGTCTTTTCTGCTCTTCAGGTTTTGGCACCGGCTCTATTATTCCAAAGGTTATTTTCATGGTAAGCAAAATTAGGAATGTCTTGACTTAAGGGACACGGCGGATAAAAGGTTCCACATATAAAATTCAATTTTGGAAGCACATTTTTCTTAGAGGATTGTTGTAATTATGTTACGCGACTTCTGGAAAAATGCCAGAAGAATAACAACTGACGATATCCAATCGCGTAGACGAATCACTTCTATCGACACATGGAAAAAATATTTTTGATCACCCGGATAAAGTGCACCATCGGCTAGACTCTATAATCGAGAAGCAAAGCCCATAGAGCTAAAATTCGATAGATTATGATTCATGAGCGTCTAAACTCAAGGGACACTCCGCGCTTTTTGTTGTAATCGAATCTAAAGTGCTCTCCTTGCGAAATCGGCATATATTCAATCGCATGATTATTGCATGTTGGACATTTTTCAATGCCCGAATCTCCAATGTCTGAAGCGCACCAGAAGCAAGAATTGCAAAGCATGAAAAAAATCCTTCTTGGTCTTCTGAAAAGTAAGACGTTAAAATCCAG
Source organism: Nitrososphaera sp. (assembly GCA_013114715.1). GTDB lineage: Archaea > Thermoproteota > Nitrososphaeria > Nitrososphaerales > Nitrososphaeraceae > Nitrososphaera. The sequence continues at coordinate 2,669 of QCWB01000012.1, read as the reverse complement.
CATATTCCACATCTGGATGTCCTTTGCGACGTACTCGCCATCACGATGTAAATGCGGACCACCAGCCATTTCACTTTCTGAATTTGCATTTATGTTAGACATGATCTATTCTCTACCTATCCCTTTCTCGGTTGCAGGGTGGTTGAGGGTATTGCCGATCATCAACCACCCTGCGGGGGTTGGGATTTGGACACAGATATTATCACGCATAAGCTAGTAAGGATATCTGCTGGAACTTTTGGTCTTTATATACTGAGGTGAGTTCAAACTCAGACTTTATAAGCTCATCACATCTGGGATCTGCAAACCATTCAGGCCGCGTCCAATACAAATTTGCCCTGAATATATCCATTAAATTGTGGTATAGGAACTAAAAGAAAATTAAATGCAAAATCGATTGTATTCATAACTGTTTTAAATTCTTTCGTACCTTTTTTGCACAGGGGTAAATACAAGATGTTACGATACTGGCTTCTGTCTCTCTTACTACTTTCCATACTCTATCCAGTAGTCAGTGCACAAGCTGCAACAGGAGATGTGGATACAGAAAAATGCGACCTTCAAAGATGTTTCATCACAGTAAATGAAGATGGATTTGCACCATCCAAGCTGGCTGTGAAGGAAAATGCTACAATAGTCTGGAAAAATCTTAGCGAAAGGATTTTAGATCTGAGAATCGTTTCTGCCGATGGACTTTCTAGTCCGCCGTTGCTTAAACCCGGCGAAACGTACACACTTACACAAGAGCATCCTGACACTGTAAGGTTTTTTGACGCCATGAGCGACATTAGCGGAGAGGTTATAGTGGAACCTCACACGCAGGAATCGCCTATTAGACGGATCAAGATCGACTTTACGGATCCATCAACCGGCCTTGATGGTATCTCTCTAATCCATGGCAAAATATCAACAGTAGAAATCCTGCCAGAGCTACGGAAACTGATGATTAACGTCGACATGGACGAGCTCCATAACATCGGGATGCTTCGAATCAAATTGGACAGGGCGTTAATTGACGCGAAAGCCTTCGGTGAGGACATCCAGTTCAAATTGCTTGCCGATGGCAAATCAATTACGTATTGGGAAGTTGCCACGGATAAAGATAGAACATTGCGCATACCAATTCCAAGCAATACGAAGACTGTACAAATAGTTGGGACTACGTCGTCGGCAGAATTCCTTGGTTATGACGAGGCAAAAAGATCTCTGGAAGAAGCCGCGAGGATCGTTGATTCGTATAGAGTCAACGGCATCACATCAGACGCAGACGATCTCCTGCTCCAATCTAAAAACATGTTTGAAAATGCAAAGTATGCCTCTGCCACAAAACTTGCGATTGATGCGATTGACACGGTGCATGACGCAAACCGCGTTGCGTCTATCACAGATAATACAATGCAAGAAGCTGAAACATCAATAAATATCTCAAAGAGTCTTGGAATAAACGTTTCAGACGCAGAGGAAATCCTCACCCAGACCAAAGAAAAATACTCTTCTGGCGAATACGACGAAGCATTAAGCATGGCTGTTCAGGCAAAGATGGCTGCGGCATCGAGGATCGATCCATTTATTTTGATAGCCTTGATCTGCATACCTTCCGCCATCGGCCTGTTCATATATTATAAAAAGATTCATCCCAAAGCAATACATCGAGAAGCTCCAGCGCAGCTAGCAATAGTTCAGCAAAATACTTCGACTACTATAACTATAGCCGATCCTCCTAGGACGGATATTCTGCTTGGTTTAGAGGAGCGATTGTCGGAAAAACCATACATCAGAGATGACGATAAAAGAGCACTCAAATACGTATTGGAAAAAGGCGGAGAAGCTTTCCTTGCAGATATACGCAGGGAGCTGGAACTTCCAAAAAGTTCTTCATGGAGGCTTGTGAAACGCTTAGAACGCGAAGAGTTTGTAGAAATAGTCAAGCTAGGCAATCAAAATCTTATCAAGTATAAAATCTGAGAATAGATGCATTCGTAAAAAAAGAAAGGAGGAGCGAGATCCTAGGTTAAATCGCTTCTACAGTGAATGTCGCAGTAGCAGTGTTTCCAGAAATGTCGCTTGCCGAGATCTCGTGGTCTCCACTAGAGGCGTCTACAGGGATCATTGCTGTTGCAGAGAAGGAACCCAAGTCATCTGCTGTTACAGATACATCCAAGGAGTTGCCATCAAACGCAAAGGTTATGTTTTCTCCTGCTCCAAACCCGGTACCGTCTACCGTTACTTCACTTCCAGGCGGACCTACATTAGGTGTGGAAGTTATGGATGCAACTGCTGTTTCAGACGGTTCTTCCTCTCCTGGTACAGGTGCTGGTTCTTCAGGTGCTTCTACAACACCCTCTACGGTGAATGCTGTAACGGCAGAGTTTCCAGAATCATCTGTTACAGAGATCTCGTAATCGCCTGGCTCAATATCAGGTATGGTTGCAGCTACCGCAGGAAAATCGCCTGTTTCGTCGGTCGTCAGTAGCGTGGCCATTGTCGTTTCCAGTTCCAAGTCATCTATCGTCATTGTTATTCCTTGATTGGGCTCAAAACCGGTTCCTTCAACGATGACCAGACTTCCAACTTGGCCTGAAGGTGGACTAACTATAATTGATGTTCCTTGTTCTTCCTCTCCTGGTACAGGTGCTGGTTCTTCAGGTGCTGGTGCTGCTTCTGCCGTG
>QCWB01000134.1 GCA_013114715.1 Nitrososphaera sp. | reverse complement strand
CGGAATGACGATAAATGCGGTGTTGCTGTCCTTACTATGCTCTACTTTTCTAACCAGTAAAGTCCGGCCAAGAATCTTTTGCAATGCGCCGATAAAGGCATGCTCGGCGGTGTGCGCTATTTCCACGCAAAACCGATATGCAGCCAGCAATATATTGAGAAGGATTTTAAATTGCTGCCAGACAACCGTAACAGGCTTGGCAAAATCCAGAAAAGCTTCTACTATTGCAACTCTTGGTTCGCACTGCGCGTTGCAGGTGCTAAAGGGGGCCCACGATGAAGGCTTCAAGACCCTGCTTGTTTGCGAGAAAAAGCGAGTTGGCCTGTACAGCAGATTTGGCTTTATAGACGAGATGGTAACAGTTGATAAATTCAGCGAATTTCTGGAAGAAAAAATCCAGAAAAAGCTTGCAAATTCTGTCCTAGTTCCGCACGGCACGCTGATTTCACAGATGAGCGCGGACCAGATTGAAAAGATTGGCGTCCCGGTCTTTGGAAACAAGTGGATCCTGAGGTGGGAGGCAGACAGGCTTTTGAAGGAAAAGATGATGCAAGACGCTGGACTGAGGACTCCGAGGCAGGTAAAGTCGAAAAACGAGATAAACGGCCTTTGCATCGTAAAGTTGCACGGAGCCGCAGGCGGAAGGGGCTACTATCTAGCTTGGGACAAACAAAGTTTTGAGGAAGGTGCCAAGAGGCTTGTTGATCAAAATCTCATCAAAGGCGAGCAGGACCTGTACATCCAAGAATTCGTGAGGGGAGTCACGGTCTACCTGCAGTATTTCTACTCGCCGTTGACAGACACGCTAGAGCTTCTGGGCATCGACAGGCGTTACGAGTCCGACGTTGACGGGCTTGGGCGAATACCGGCAAGGCAGCAGCTTGGAGCTGCCATAGAGCCGTCGTACAACGTCGTTGGAAATCTTCCGCTGGTAATCAGAGAGTCTTTGCTTGAAGGCGTATACAAGATGGGCGAGGATTTTGTGGCCGCTGCCAACCGGCTAGTCAAGCCAGGCATGCCCGGACCGTTCTGCCTTGAAGGCGTCTACGACGCGGAGGGACAATTCACCACGTTTGAGTTTTCCGCAAGAATAGTGGCCGGCACCAACCTGTATGTTGATGGCTCTCCTTATTCCGGCCTGCTCTACGACGAGCCGATGAGCATGGGCCGAAGAATAGCCCGCGAGGTAAAGATAGCCAAAAGAAAAGGCAAGCTGGACAAAATCCTTACCTAGTGCGCAGGATGGCCCGGCTGACTGCAAGGGCGCTTGTTGCAGCCGCTGACATTACGAATGCAGGCGTGGCTGCAGAAAGCAAGTCTGGCAGGTTTAGCAACAACGCCAGGCCAGTTACCGCAAGAAATGCGATTGCAATAGCCGTTCCAACCATCAGTGTCTTGTTTCCAATTTTCCTTCTTGCTGCGACGGCGACAGCAATCGCTACTGGAGATACGTATACAGCTCCGATAAGGCTGCTAGCAGTCGCGCCGGCCATAATCGTGCCGCCCTCTCCGCCGCCTGCAACTGCAAAGGCCTTCTCTGACGCCATCAGGATTCCAAACAACGGGTACAATGCGACTTTGACTGTGGACTGAAGCCAGGGCTGCTGTCGTTCGTAATCAGCTACCTGCGGGCTAAACGAATAGTAGACGTTGTTAAACGCGCCCATGAACGCAGAGCCGGAGCTTGACTGCAGGATGTAATTGTCCCGGAATCCTCGCAGGAACTGGACCTGCGGCGTCAGCTCTGACCCAAACGCTGCGGTGGCGATAAGGCAGCCGGATGGTTTCTGCTCCTGCTGTACAGGCGCGGTGCTGTCTCCCTGAAGCACGACTAGGTCCATCTGCGCGGTTTCCTGCTCGCCGTTAATGTTCTTGGCCAAAAGCCTGTATGTCCCGGCCTGCGAGAACGTGTATGTGTTGGAGAATGTCCCTAGGTTAGACGATATCTTTTCGCTGTAAACTTCATTGCCTGCCCTGGACAGAACAAAATCAAAAGACGCGTTTCGGACAAGGTCTCCGGTCTTTGGGTCCTGAATGTTCATGACAAACGTTGTAGTCTCTCCAGTCTTTATGACCTCTGGCCCCCAAGACAGCTGAAAAAGGTATTTTTCCGTGCTGGAGAACAGGTCTATCGGGAATTTCGGTTTTTCAAGCGGAGTCAGGGTAAAGAGGGCCTGGTTGCCCTTGATGGACTCTGTCAGGCTGGTCAGCTTTGTGTTGCTCAGGATAAAATGAACAAGCCGCTTGTCCTCGTAGGTAAAGTCGTCTATCTGGATAGACTCCGGCAAGAGTTCAATTCCGTTCAGGGTTCCCCGGTAGCCGTTTACCTGCAGGTCAGAAACGGTCTTTGGGAACTGGACTTCCATATGCAATACTGATACCTGGCTGACGTATGCCGGGCTCCAGTCAAAAGGCATGGAAAAAGAGATGGTCTTTTTTGTTGTGTCGTAATTAAAGTCCTGCACGTCGTCATAGTAGGTCTTGACGGACATTGTCTGCTTGCCGTCGGCGGTCTCTACCTCAAAGTCCTGGGTTTTTGATATGCTCACATACAGGTCAAATGTCCGGTCTTCAATCAGGTCAAGACCTGCACTTGATTTTTCCAGAATCACGGCAACATGGTACAGCCCGCCATCAGACATCATCCTGCTTCTTATCTCTACTGGCTGGCTCTGGCTTACCTGCACCTGATTGGACGATGCCGGTTGTCCGTTGACAAAGGCTATTGATGCGTCTTTGTCTGGCACCAATTTTGTGGATATTAGGCCGTCAGGCGCATGGAACCTTTGGTCCAAAATTACTTCATTTCTTGATTCAACTAAAACCCGAAAATCCATGTCAGGAATCGTTTCATTGGAATTTGGCTCGTGGGCCCGGACTGTAAATATTGGCTGCTCCTGCGTCGCGGTTTCCACGGATGCCGGCTTTATTGTGACTTCGACTGAAACCTGCTTGCCAGAGATAGACACTGGAATTGATTCGTCAAAACCAAGCCCATGTCCGTATGCATTGGAGGCCGAAATAACTATCAGCGACGCTAGAGCAACTGCAATTGCGTAATTCCTAAACACGCCAAGATTGCTGGCGCATGCTCAGGATAAAAGTATTCTTAAAAAAGATGTATGGTCAGAACTTTTTTCTGCCCGCAAGTACCGCGCCGCCAAGAACCACCGAGAGAACAGCTACCATGCTTACCGGGAACTCGGGCGTCACCTGTATCGGTATTTCAACCATCTCGCCGGTCTTGTCTATCTGCTCTATCCTGAGGGTATAGTTTCCTGGCTCGTCGAAAGTGTATTTCTGCTCAGCTGCCATCTGCGAAGCTCTGTGGGTAGAGTCCAGATGCTTGCCGTCCTTGTAGAGCATGATGTCGTACGTGGCGTCTAATTTGTTTCCGTCAGCGTCTGTTATGTTGATGCCAAAGACGTTTTCCTTGCCTATTTCGTTCGAGCTCCAGTCGACGTGGACTATGTACGTGCCCGAAGTGCTCTTTGCCTCAAGTGCTATTGGTGGCGAAAGAGTCCCCAGCTGCAAGTTAAAGGCCTTTTTCAGGTTCTCGTGAATCTGGCCGTGGACGATAACAGTTACGACATCAAGCGGCTCTTTGCGGGATATAGAGTCCTGCAGTCTCAGGATTCCAGAAGCAGCTGCCGACATGGCGCCTGTAGAGCCGGCTGGCGCAAGAGGCTGCAACTTAGTAAAGAGATCTACTGCCTTGTCTGAGAAGGCCTTTGCGCTTTGGTATGCTGCTTCATTTACAATCTCTGCAGACTGCATATCGTGATCGCTTGACTCCATGCTGGAATGGTCTGACATTTCCATGCTAACATGGCCAGGCGAGGTTCCAACTCCGTACGCCTCGCCGTAGCTTTCCAGAGTCGCGCTAACGATGTCTGTCAGTACCAAGGCCTGTACTGTTGGGTCGTTAACCATGTCCTTTTCCACCCTTACGCTAATTGCCTCGCCAAGCAGGCTGTCAATTTCCTCCATCTTGGCAGTTATCGTTTCTTCATCAGAACCTGACTCAACCAGCTTGTTCAGATCGTCTATTGCGGCCGGTAGATCCTCAGATATCCTCACGTTCTTTTCTGCAATTTCTGCTATCACATGCTCGTCTAGGTGCATTGCAGTATGCTTGGCATGCTCGGCTGCCATTTCCATGTCAGAAGACAGGTTGTCCTTGACAAGCTGCAGATGCACGCGCAGCTGTTCAACAAGAGAGATGAAACCCGCATTTTCGTCCTGTGAAAAAGTGTGGGCAAAAGCATTTGTCACAGGAAAGACGGCCATTCCGGCGACAATCATGCCCGCAAGCAAGATACTGATACTTTTCATTTCATTTTAAATACGCGATTTACCCTAATTAGGATTCTAGTACACCGCCCGAACATCAGAGCATCTTTTTTGATTGCAAATACATCGAGATCCCGGTTACTGCCACTGCGCCGGGAGTGACGTAATAGAGCATCAGCTCGTCAAAGGGGACGCCTGGCAATCCGACTGAAAGATCAAAACTGGCTATTAGCGGGCTTGACTCGTATTTTTCATCGCCAATTATCCTTGTCTCCAGAGTCAGGATATAG
>QCWB01000133.1 GCA_013114715.1 Nitrososphaera sp. | reverse complement strand
CGTCAAGGACATAAAGAACACCGGTAAGGTTTGATCCTATCTGCGTTGCAAGCCGGATTCTCTGCGACTCGCCGCCAGACAGAGTAGCGCTCATCCTGTCGAGAGTCAGGTAGTTGAGTCCGACGTTTCGCAAAAACTCCAGCCGGGACAGAATCTCCTTTAGAATGGTTCGTGCAATTTGCATCTCTGTCTCTGAGAGTTCCAGGTCTTGAAAGAACCGGTAGCAGTCGTCTATTGATAGGCTGCAGACTTGCATTATCGACTTGTCGGAGATCCGGACAGCGAGAGCCTCTTCTTTTAGCCGCAGGCCGTTGCAGCGCTCGCATGGCCGCTCGCGCATAAACTCCATCAGGGCTTCGCGCTTGCCATCTGACTCGCTTTGCTTGTATATCCTATCGAGGTTGGGTATCACGCCTTCAAAAGCCCCGCTGTACTCCCAGCGGCTGTCAGAATACCGCGATTCATAGCTGTATCGGATATTTTCGTCCGTGCCGTAAAGAATTACCTGCAACTGCTGTGCAGTCATCTTTGATATCGGAGTCGCCAGGTCAAAGCCAAACCGCCTGCCGACGTCTTTTAGCATGGACGACCGGAACGTGGCAAACCTGCCGGTCCACGGCTTGATTGCCCCGTCAAGTATGCTTTTTTGCTTGTCTGGTATTATCAGGTCAGGGTCAAACTCTATCTTGATTCCAAGCCCGTTGCAGCCCTGGCAGGCCCCAAACGGCGAGTTGAACGAAAAAGTCCGCGGCTCTATCTCGCCTATGCTAATCCCGCAATGCGGACAGGCATTGTGCTGCGAATACATCGTGTCTTTGTTGTTTGCAGAAACGATAACGACTCCGTTTCCAACCTTCAGGGCAGACTGGATGGATTCAAAGAGCCGGCTTTTTTCCTCAGGCGACGGCTTGAGCCTGTCAACTATTACATCAATTGTGTGCTTTTTCTGCTTGTCAAGCCGTGGCGTCTGCGGTCTTTCGTCTTCTAAGTTTATGACCTCGCCATCAAGCCGGATTCTAGAAAAACCGTCGCGCTTGAAATCTTCAAACAATTTTTCATAGGTCCCCTTCTTTGCCTGCACGGCAGGGCCCATAATCAGAACGCTCTGGCCTTCGGCTGTCTTGATTACGGATTCAGTAATAGAATCGACAGACTGGCTTGCAATCTTTCTTCCGCATTTTGGACAATGCGGCATTCCAATCCGGGCGTACAAAAGCCGGAGATAGTCATAGATCTCTGTCACCGTGCCAACCGTCGAACGCGGGTTTTTGCTGGTTGTCTTTTGCTGAATAGAGATCGCCGGCGACAGACCGTCTATCGAGTCGACGTCCGGTTTGTCCATCAGCTCCAGAAATTGCCGTGCATAAGCAGACAGCGACTCAACGTACCGGCGCTGGCCTTCTGCGTAGATCGTGTCAAAAGCCAGAGTTGACTTGCCAGAGCCTGAGAGTCCGGTTATGACTACCAGCTTGTTCTTTGGAATCTCGACGTTGATGTTCTTTAGGTTGTGCTGCCTGGCGCCTTTAATCAGAATCTTGTCGTGCATCAGGAAACCTCCGAAACCGGGGTGGGATCGCCGATGGCCTTCTTTATCTTGGCCAGTTTTTCTCGAAACAATATGGCATTTTCAAAATCCAGCTGCTCGGCGTATTTTTTCATGGTGGCCTCGGTCTCTATTGCAAGCCGGTGCAGGTCATTTTTAGCCATCGATTTTGTTTCTGCAGAGATTGCAACGTCTGCAGACGCAGAACTTTCCGGCACCGGCTTTACTATGCTCTTTGGAGTTATACGGTGTTTTTTGTTGTAGGCAAGCTGCCTTGCTCTTCTGCGGGCAGTCTCGTCGATTGCCTCTTTCATGGATTGAGTCATTCTGTCTGAATACAATATGACGTGTCCCGTGACGTTTCTTGCTGCCCTGCCAAAGGTCTGGATAAAACTTGTGGTGTTGCGCAGGAAACCTTCCTTGTCTGCATCCAAAATAGCAACAAGCGAGACTTCGGGTATGTCAAGGCCTTCTCGCAAAAGGTTGATTCCTACTATGACGTCAAACTCGCCAAGGCGCAGCTGTCTTATCAATTCTGTTCGCTCTAAGCCCTCTATTTCAGAATGCAGGTAGCGTACGCGCACCCCGTTTTTGGCCAGATATTCCGCCAGGTCTTCTGCCATCCTCTTGGTAAGAGTCGTTACCAAGGTCCGCTGGTCCTTCTTTGCCCTGGCCTTTATTTCGCCTATCAGGTCGTCCATCTGGTTCCTGGTCGGCCGGACCTCGACTTCCGGGTCGACAAGCCCGGTGGGCCGGACTAGCTGCTCTACTACCTGACGGCTGGTCTTTAATTCATAGGCGCCCGGGGTGGCAGATACAAAAATAACGTTTTTCAGGTATTTTTCAAACTCCTCGTATTTCAGGGGCCGGTTGTCAAACGCGCTTGGAAGCCGGAATCCAAAATCCACAAGGGTCTTTTTGCGCGTATAGTCGCCGTTGTACATGCCGTGCAGCTGGGGCAAAGTCACATGGGACTCGTCGATTACAAGCAGAAAATCATCGCCAAAGAAATCAAGCAGGCAGTACGGCGGCTGACCGGTTGCACGTCCGTCGAAATGCCGCGAATAATTTTCAATACCGCTGCAGTAACCCAGCTCTTCAATCATCTCTAGGTCGTATTTCGTCCTCGAGGCAAGCCTCTGCCTTTCAAGCTCTGAAGGCAACTGCGGCAGCCAGTCTTCCAGTTCGGCTTTTATGGTTTTTACCGCACGGTGTCTGGATTCCTCTTTTGTGATGTAGTGTTTTGCCGGGAATATCCTGATAGACTGGACGTCGCGGATTTTTTTCATGCTCACGTGGTCGTGTATGCTCAGAGATTCTATCTCATCTCCAAACATCGAGACTCTGATGACATCGTTTGAATATCCAGGTATGATGTCAATCGTGTCGCCCTTTACTCGGAATGTCCCAGGCACCAAGGACACGTCGTTTCGCTCATACCGGCCGTCAAGCAGGTTTCTGACTACTGTTTTCCGGTCTACAGCATCGCCGCGTTTTAGCGAGATTGAGGTCTGCTCCCATTCAGTCGGAGAGCCAAGCGAGTAGATGCAAGAGACAGTAGCGACTATTATGGTCGGCTCGCCGGACATCAACATAGCCGTGGCCTCAAGCCGCATTTTTTCAATCTTTTCGTTTACCTCGGTGTCCTTTTCGATATACGTGTCAGTCTGCGGCAGGTAGCTTTCCGGCTGATAATAATCGTAAAAACTGACGAAATACCCGACGTTGTTTTGTGGAAAAAATTCCTTGAATTCTGCATAAAGCTGCGCAGCAAGGGTCTTGTTATGCGATATCACAAGGGTGTTTTTGTTGGCCTTTGCTACGACGTTTGCTATGGTAAAAGTCTTGCCAGAGCCGGTTACGCCCAGCAAGGTCTGCCTGTCGGTTGCCAGGACGCCCCTGGACAGATTTTCAATCGCCTCTGGCTGGTCTCCGCTAGGCGCAAACACATTTTCTCCAAAAAGGAAGGCTCTCGAACTGGCAAGCAAGGCAGGTTAGTACGGTCCCAAAACGCGAATATATTGTTTCAGACGGCGCATTAAACACAGCAACTCTTTTGTGCATCTTCTTCTATTAGACAGCATGGAAAAACTCGAACTGGCAAGGACAGGCAAAGACGAGTTTCTTTCGTTTCTAGAGAAGGAGGGCATCAGGTTTGATTTGCTGATAGAAGGCGCGATAGAGACCGCAGAAGAGGTCCATGCAGGCTTAAAACGCGAGGACGGAAGTTCGCTGTTTTTAGAATCCCATACCTGGCCCGTAGCCATGGAAGTTGTGAGGCATTACAAATCAGTCAACCGAAGCATAACCGGAGTTGAGGTAGCTTCAGCGATACTGCATGATGTGATGGAAGACGACGAGAGGATTCTTGACATGTATGAGTCAAAATCCTACGGCTTTGACGCATATCTGGCATATCGTTTTGGATCCAGAGTCTGGAAAATAGCAACCGACTTGAAGATAAAGCCCCTTGACAACTGCCCTGGCAGTACAGAGGCCGAACGCAAGTTACGCCGCTTTCAGGAATACTGCGACATGCTGCTGAAGGCAGATTATGATGTCAAGGTCATCAAACTCGCAGACAGGCTCAACAACATGGTCTTCATCAAGCGAGTGCCAGGCCATAACAAGATAAGACGCTATCTCAGAGAGGCGGAGGACTTTTACCTTGCATATGCAATATTGCCCCCGAAAATGCCCGATTTTTACTACAAAATTCGACAGGCGTACGAAGATTTGCAGTCAATGATATACGATAATACTACACAATAGATTCAAAAACCATTTAAAGGCATCAAATGGAACTAACAGGTGTAGAATAATGCCCGATCTCAACATTGCGGTAATAATAAAGCTAGAGCCGGATTTCTCTGAAGGAAACGTCAGTTACAACGCGGATGGAACTCTTAACCGAGCGGAGACCAAGAGCATACTTGGCCCGCACAGCGCAATAGCTTGTGCTGCAGCATTTTATGCCAAGGTAAAATACGGAGCAAGGATTTCCGTTGGCACGATGGGCCCACCGATAGCCGATGCGGCCCTTGCACAGGCCCAGCAGATTTGCGACGCCGAAGAACTGCACCTGTACAGCGACAGGTTGTTTGCCGGCGCCGATACCTGGGG
>QCWB01000132.1 GCA_013114715.1 Nitrososphaera sp. | reverse complement strand
ATTCGATTTTGCCCTTGCCAGCGCAAACAGGACAGTGGTCAGTCAAGATAACGCTTCGATTAAGCCACGTTCTATTTAATTATTGAGATCAGAAAGGTCAGTTGGCAGCCCTTTAAATAATAACTGTGCGCAGGCTATATCCTGTATTTTGATGAAGCACATGCTCTGTTTGGAAGAAGCAAATAAGACTCACACGACAGGTACAACTCTATTCTCCCAGATTACAAGGGGCAGGTAATCTTTGTAGTGGATTTTCGGTCAGAGATGTCTGACAAGATAAAGGCAAAAAGGTACTGCAGATTTCCGTGCAAAAGGCGCAAATTGAGTAAGTTTGTTATACGCGGCAGACAAACAAATAACGTTGATTGCAGACGACCTGCTGCGCATAGCCAAAGGCGAAGTGCTTTCAGACGACTGGAGCCGGCAGGTCTACTCTGTTGACGCAAGCCATTACGAGGTTATGCCATCAGTAGTTGTACAGCCAAAAGATGCGCACGACGTATCAGAAGTCTGCAGGTATGCATCGGCAAAAAATATGTCCGTGACTGCCAGGGGTGCAGGAACCGGCCTGCTTGGACAGTCGCTTAGCGATGGAATCGTGGTGGATTTTACAAAGCACATGAACCGCGTAATCGAAATTGGCGACAGATACGTAATAGTTGAGCCGGGAATGGTCAAGGCTGTCTTGGATAAAGAATTGAAAAAGCATGGCAAATTTCTGCCAGTTGACCCTGCCAGCAGCAACTATTGCACTATTGGCGGCATGATAGCCAACAACTCTAGCGGCGTCCACTGCCTTGGCTACGGCAATACCGTGGATTTTCTGCAGGACGCCAATGTTGTTTTTGCAGACGGCGCTACCGACGGACGGCCGAAATTCTCTAGGCTGCACAGCCTGCTTGAATCTCATGCCGGATTTCTAGAAAAATACCCCAAGGTATCAAAGAACTCGTGTGGCTACCGGCTAGACTCTGTACAAGATGGAAATGCCAAGGTCTTTGCAGCTTCTGAAGGCACGCTTGGCCTTGTCACGTCCGCAAGATTCCGGATACTTGACTTGCCAGAATACCGGTCGCTTGTCATCTTTGGGTTTGAAAATTTGATTTCTGCAGCGGCTGCCGTGCCAAGGATGCTGAAATTCTCGCCAGTAGCATTGGAGATGCTTGACAGCTCTGTCTTTTCAAAGCAGGAAGGCTGCATGATTTTTGCAGAATTTGCCGGCGAAAAAATCCAGGCTAGCATGGACGGATGCATCCAGTCGATGACAGGAAAAGCCACAGTCATAGAAAGCGCATCAGACGAATCCGGCCTGACAAAAATATGGGCTGCGCGCAAGAGCGCGCTAGGCAGCATCATGAAGATGACTGTTGGAAGCAGAAAGCCAATAGGCTTGATAGAGGACACGGTCGTAAATCCTGCAGTACTCTCAGAGCACGTTGAAAACCTGCTTGCAGCATACCGGGACTACAAACTAGACTACATGATGTACGGCCATGTCGGCGACGGCAATCTGCATACCCGGCCGATGATTGACACCGCCTCCAAAGAGCAGACAGATATGATGGACCGGCTTGCCAGACAAGTCTTTGCCAGAGTTGTCAAGTCAGGTGGAACGATAACAGGCGAACATGGCGACGGCCTTGGCCGGCTGAAATTCATAGAGATGGTTTATGGCAAGCAGGTAACGTCGCTTTTTAAGCAGGTAAAAGAGATCTTTGATCCAGGATATATCTTGAATCCTGGCAAAAAAGTTCCATTGGCAAAAAAATAAAGGCAATGAAATATCTGCTTACGGCATGCGTGATTGGAAGTCAAGGCCGTCAGAGTTCCGCCGGCTATGGGGATATTCTGTCGGCTTTTACGGCGTCTGGGTCGGCCACGTTGGAAGGCGGCTTGGCCTGTTTGAGGCTTTGAGCAAAAAGACCATGTCTGCAAATGAACTTGCCTTTGCAACTGGCTGCAACAAAAAAGCTGTTGAGGCCTGGTGCTCTGCAGCAGTCTCTTTGGGCTTTATAAAATCCAGAAACGACAGACTGATTATCCTGCCAAAGATGCAGGAAATTCTGCTTGACAGCAGCAGTCCTGATTACCTTGGCGGGCAATTTTCATATATCGCAGGAAGAAGCCTGGAATACTCTGGACTGCAGGACCTTTTCAAGTCTGGCAAGACCAGAGACATGTCAAGCACGTTTGAGGCCATAGAGCAGGCCACTGACTGGGACCATCATGCTTTTTTGGCTGAAATAAAAAATACCAGGCTTCATCGCCTGCTAGCTGGCGGCTGCAAACTACTAGACGTTGGCTGCGGCACAGGAACAATGATTGAAAAGTTGCAAGCCAGATACCCGAATTCAAAATACGTCGGAGTCGAGCCGTCTAAGACAGCTGCAGACAAGGCGTCTTTGCTTTCCATTCCTATATTGCGGCAGGACGGCGAGTCAATGAGTTTTGAAGACGAGTTTGACATTGCTTACCTTGGAGAATCTTTGTATGCTGCGGCGGACAAGAAGCGAGTAATTGCAAACTGTTTTTCTGCGCTCAAAAAAGGAGGCACGATTGCCATAGTGGAAGGGTTGCTCCCCGAAACAGACAGGGGCCCAGAGAGCCAGCTGATAATGGGCATGCAGATGGACTTTGCCCTGCAGGGCCACAGTTTCATGAAGCGCCAGGAAATTAAGAGTCTGCTGTCAGAAGCTGGGTTTCAAAAGATAAAATTCAAGGACCTTGGTGGGTCGCTTTATCTGGTAATTGCAATAAAAGAGTGATGGGGCCTACTCGGCTCCTATCAGGCCCAACATGTCAAAGCCTTCTGTTAACGGCTGTTCAATCTCGGCAATCGATATCAGGTGTCCGTCAGGATCCTCGATTACTGCATGCTTGCCAAACGACTCTTGCCTAGGCGTTTTGAAGAACTTGACTTTCTTTGCCTTTAGCTCCTTGACCGTGGCGTCCATGTCGCTTACCATGAATCCTACCAGCATTCCAGTTCCGGAGCCAAGCATGCTCTTTTTCTTGGCAGGATGAAGCGCAATGACTGTCCCGTCCTTGAAGAATTCAGTCCACTGCTTTGACTTGGACTTGACTGGCAGACCCAGGACATCTTTGTAGAATTTGGTAGATTTCTCCATGTTGGAGACCAGCAAGATTACTGCCCCGACTTTTTTGAATGACAACTTATCGCACCTAATCTAAATCAAAAGAGGTAAATAAAGAACTTATCGGCTACAACAAGAGCAAGACTGCAAAGAATCGCTAAAACTACTGATACTATTTTGGGTCGATGCAATCATGCTGTCGCAGTACCAGAAACGTAGACGCACGGCAGGTACCGGAATTTTCGTCACCATCCCAATTTGTTGCAAAAGGGATAATCTACCAACCAGATCCAGTGGATCTGGTTAGCAGCCGAGGATTTGGCAGTCCGGTAAATTCTCTTCATTTTCTCTACCCTCGCGGATAGATAATAGGGGGACTGTACACTTCGTCATCATCCTGCAGCCTGACTATTTAGTAATCGTGGGTTAAAAAATCCTTATTCCGAGATGTGCACGCTATGGTAACTGTTCTTACACTTTGGGCAGCGGGCATGAACACACATGCATTCGAGGCAAAAGTCCGCTGCTTCTAGGAATTCCTGCTCGTCGCCCCGATAAAAGCAGTGCTCACAGAACCGCTTGGCTGCAGACACCGTACTCAACAACGGGAGTTGTGCTGTTACATTATTAAACCTTTTTTTGGCTCCTCTTTGAAGGATCTTTAATTATTGCGGCAACTTTATCACGAATCTTGAGCGCATTTGCCTTTTGTGAGGCAGAAATACACAGTATTCCCTTTTCAAGGGGAAACGTAAGCAAAATGACCTTCTCGTGCTCTGACAGGCTGTACTTTAGCGCTCCAAGCCTGTCATTCATCTCTCGAAGCGTGATTACGTTGACAAGGGATTGGACGTACATTTCCTGCTCCATACGCTCGCTTAAAAGCGGCTTTATTCCCTGCTGAAAACCACCTTCGATAACCTCCCCTTTTTCATTGACGATGCCAGCAAACCGGATGTTCCGGTCAACCTTCATAACCTTATTGCAAAGGTCATCTTGCATGCTAGGTAGACAGATGCAGGACTATAAATCATTTACACGTTGGTCTGGCGGATGCTTATTCTGTGGCCTTCTTTGATGTGCAAGCTGCAGTACTGCCTTACCATCTCGTCGATGTCACGATCAGAAAAATACTTGGTCGAATACTTGCCCAGAATCTCATCGCAATCTGTGCAGTAGACTTCCTTGTAGGACATTTTACTTTACTATCCTTGGGTCGTAGCTGTTCTGTAAAAAGCGTATCTTGGAAGCCTTGTAGTATATGACCTCGCCTCTTCGCTCGATTACCGCTGCTACGGCTTCCTTGCCCATCTTTTCAACCTGCTCCACGGCGTTGGCAAAGCTCCGGGCAGTGATGTTTGATCCTTCGCTTATGTCAAAGACGACATACTTGGCAGGCTTTTTCTCATACTCGCCACGTTCGTAGACCCGAAAGTCGTTGCCAAAGCCAAAGCCTTCCTTTGCCACGTATCCGCGGCTTTTCAGGTCACGGTATACCAAAAACTTTGTCATGATGTTTCTGTCGTATTTCAACAGGTGCTCAAACAGCGAATCAAAGTTCATGTCCCTGCCAGATAGTTTCAGGCGATTTGATTGCTTTAGGTACAGGACCTCGTAGGGCTTTAACACAAACTGTGCGCCTTCCTTCTCTCCAAAGCCCTTGGTCCGAAGCTCATCCTGGGCCTTG
>QCWB01000131.1 GCA_013114715.1 Nitrososphaera sp. | reverse complement strand
TCCTTCCACGCTTCCATCTTTTTGTGCCACTCTGAGACAAACTGTGACTTTTGGTCGGACACCAGTACGTCCATCGTCTTTAGCCCGTCAAACATCGTCTTGCAGTAGAACACGCCCGGCTCGTAGATTCCGCCCTCCTTTGCCACCCTGTTGATGTAGTTTGAGTTTATTGCAGCGCCGCCGCACAATACGGGAATGTGCAGCTTGTTCTCCCTTGCAAATTCCACAAAGTGCTGCATCTGCTTTGACGTAGATACCAGCAATGCCGACAGGCCAAGCGCGTCGGGCTTTGTCTCGTTTATCTTTTCTACAAACTTTTGCAGGGGCACCTGCTTTCCGAGATCGTACACGGTGTACCCGTTGTTCTCAAAGATGGTCTTGACTAGGTTCTTTCCGATGTCGTGCACATCTCCGTATACCGTGCCAAGCACGAGCTTTCCCTTGCTTGTGCCCTCTTCTTTTAGCAGGTATTTTTCAAGCTCGGCAACTGCTGCCTTCATGCACTCTGCCGACTTTAGGACAAACGGCAGGATGAGCTCCCCTGCACCGAACCTGTCGCCGACCTCCTTCATTGCCGGAAGCAGGTCGTCATTTAGCGTGGAGATTGCGGCAGCGTGCGTTGCGTCCTTTGGCGCATCGATTGATGTCTTTCCGCCGCTTTCTGTTGTGACACCTTTTTGCGGCATCTTGTCTGCAATGGCTGCCACTACGTCGTTTTCTATTCCGTCGCGCAGCCTGTTGACTATTCTAAAGTTGGCCCGCCTCCCTGCAGGCCAGCTTGGGTCCACGTCAGCCTTTTTTGCAGCGGCGGACTGGGTTCCAATTTTGTCAAAGTATGATATCACGTCTGCCAGCGCGTTCTGGTGCGTGTTGAATATGAGGTCCTCTACGAGCTTTCTTTCCCTTTCGTCGATTTCTGAATACGGGACTATCTCCTTTGCATTGACTATTGCTGCATCAAGGCCGTACTTTACAGAGTGGTACAAAAACACGGAATTCAGTATCTTTCTTGCAGCCGGCGACAGGCCGAAGCTGATATTGCTCAGTCCGAGCACCGTGAATGCGTTTGGGAAGCGCTGCTTTACCAGCTTGATTCCCTCCAGCGTGTTCTTTCCTGCGTCCTGAAACTCTGCCTCACCTGTGGCAAGCGTGAACGTGAGCACGTCAAACAGGTACTGGTCCTCTCGCAGCCCGTACTTTTTTCCGGTCTCGTACAACAGCTCGGCAGTCTCTACCTTTTCCTGCGGCGTCTTTGCCATCCCGTTTGGCCCTATGCACAGTGCGACTGCAGGCAGTCCGTACCTTGCCATGAGCGGCGCCAGTTTGTGGAACCTGCTTCCGTCTCCTTCCAGGTTGATAGAGTTTATCATGGGCCTTCCGGGAATCTGCCTTACTGCTGCCTCCACCACTGCCGGGTCTGTAGAGTCTATTACGAGCGGCGCGTCAATCTCAAGTGACAGCCTCTTTACCAGCTTTACCATAAAGTCTAATTCGTCGGATCTTTCCGTTGTCGCAACGCACACATCCAGGCAGTGCGCGCCGTCTTCTACCTGAATCCTTGCAAGATCAATTAGCCCGTTGAAATCGTCGCTCATCACAAGCTGCTTTGCCCTCTTTGAGCCCTGTGTGTTCAGCCTCTCGCCTATGATTAGCGGCGGGGGGACCTGCCTTAGGTCTACTGCCTTTAGTGATGAGCTGACTCGCGGTACCATGTTAGTTTCCTTGCCTGTTTTTTCTAAATACTTAACTTGTTGGCTTTATTTCATCAATTACTTTTCGCAGCGCAGCAATGTGCGCCGGGTTTGTGCCACAGCAGCCTCCAATTACGCGCACGTTGCGGTACTTTGCAACAAAGTCCCTTAGGGCGTCTGCCATCTTTTCTGGGGTCATCTTGTACACTGCGTGGCCGCCCTCGTTTTCCGGCATCCCGGCGTTTGGCACCACCAGTATCTTGAGACCATTTTGCTCGTCCAGCCAGCGCACGCTAGGGGTCATCTCTATTGGGCCAGTGGAGCAGTTCAGGCCAAAGACGTCGATTCCCATGTCAGATACCGTAGTGTATGCTGCCTGTATGTTCGTCCCAAGGAGCATCTTTCCATACTGGTCGAGTGTGACATTTGCAATCAGTGCTACGTTTTTTGCCGCGTCTGTCATTGCCTGCTGCGCGCCCTCTATTGCAAGCTTTACCTCAAGTATGTCCTGGCTTGTCTCAATTAGGAGAGCGTCGACTCCCCCCTGTATGAGACCCTGCGCCTGCAGCCTGTACGCCTCACGTATCTGGTCAAGCGGCATCTGCCCGAGATCCGGATCGTTTGAGCTTGGAAGAAAGCCAGTCGGCCCCATGCTGCCGATGACATACCTTGGCTTGTCTGTGAACTCGGCCGCAGTCTCTGCTGCAAGCTCGGCAATCTTTTTGTTTATCTCAACTGTCCTGTCGCCGTACCCGTACTCGTCAAGCTTTATCTTGTTTGAGCCAAACGAGTTCGTCTCGATGCAGTCGGCACCTGCCTCCAGGTAACTCCGGTGTATTTTTTTTATCCACTCCGGCCTTGTGAGGATGAGCCCGTCGTTGAATCCGTCCTTTCCGTCAGGAAAGTCCTCCGGCTTTGGGTCGAACCTCTGGATTTCAGTTCCCATTGCGCCGTCAAAGAGCAGGATGCGCTCCCTTATTGCGTCAAGAAATTTCTGTTTCATGCAGTGATCATCTGGCGCTTATTTTCTTTTTAATTCTTTGAACTTGGCAAGCGTCTTTTGTGCGGATTTAAAGTCGTTGGGCGACGTTATCAGCACTTCTCCTGTTGACTTGTAGATTTCTTTGATGAAGTCTATTGTATGATCCTGGTATTTTGCAAAGTCTACCTTTACCATGCTTGCGGATTTTGCATTTTTTTCCGACGGAATCATCACGCACGGAATCACCTTGAATCCCTGCGGCTTTAGGTAGTCTACCAGCCTGAAGACCTGCTCTGGCGACTGTATCACCTGGGTGACAAATCCCGTCGGCTCTGCGTCTATCTTTTTTTGTATCTTGGCAAAGTCCGGGCTTGCGGAAATTGACAGGAAAAAGTCCAGGTTCTTGTCAAACCCGAGGTCCTGAAAGTGCCGCACTATTTCGCTTGGGACAAGCTTGGAGTCCTTTGGGCCGCTTGGGGGCTCGTCGCCCTTTAGTATGAGGAGGCCGTCAAGGCCGAGAAGTATTGCGTCGTATACCGACTGGGTAAGCGCAGTGATGTTTCTGTCCCGCACCCTGAGGCTTGCGGTGATGTCCAGCTTTATTCCGTCGGTTCTGAGAAGCGCGCCGGTCGTAATCGGCGATATCCTTGGGATGCCGAGCACCGAGTCGGTGAGGTGTATTCCGTCGCACAAGCTGCTGATGCTCTTGATTCTTTTTTGGATTTTTTTTAGCGATATCTGGACCTCCTTGTGCGAGAGCACCCGGTCCTGGATGACTCTTGGGGGGTTGATCTCGTACCTTACGGTCATTTGCTTAATTCTCATTTTACTTGATTATAACTTTTGAACGGTGGTGCTGGGAAAAATCAATAACTGGCATCGCCGCCTGATTGTATGTTGGACCTGCGAAGGATGCTCTCATCGGATTTGGTGCCGCACCTGGACGACTCTCATGCAAAGCATGCTGCGGTGATGGTGGCAATATATGGAAAAGAGCCGACCGTGATAATGACTGAAAAGCCAAAGAGCATGCCGCAGCACGGAGGCGAGATCTCCTTTCCTGGCGGCAAGCTGTCGGAGCAGGACTGCGACCTCTTGGACACTGCGATTCGCGAAACAATGGAGGAGCTGTCACTTGACATCCCAAAGGAAAGCGTGGTGGGGCAGCTTGGGCACGTACAGACTAGGAACTCGGGCTTTGCGATAATCCCGTTTGTTGCAATACTTGATTACGTGGAGTCATTGCAGCCAAACTCGGAAGTTGAGGAGGTGCTTCACATACCTCTGATTCCTCTTTTGAGGACGCTTAGACTGGACGACGACGAGGGGCACCGGGCGCTCTTTGAGGCGTATTCTCTGACATACGGGGACAAAATAATCTGGGGCGCCTCGGCAAGAATCCTCAAACAGATTGCCGACATATTCCGGCAGAACAATCTGCTATAGTGGATTCAAAAATTCTCAGATTCATTTAAAAAGAGGGTCTCGTGCCTCAACTTTTATGGCGGCACGAAAGCACTCTGGACGAAAGATCAGGTTGCTCAAAAAGACAAGACAAAACTCTGCAGTCCCGGCCTGGATCATTCTAAAGACCAAGCGAAAGGTCAGATCCAATCCGCAGCGAAGGCAGTGGAGAAAGACCGACGTAGAGGTAGGATAAGTTGTCGCAAGAAGCAGAACGAGTTTACACTATAAATCTTGGAAAGGTATGGCTTTCCCCAAACAACCAGAGGGCAAAGCGCGCAATCAACATGATTAAAGAGTTCTCAGCGCACCACATGAAGACAGAGCAGATCAAAATCGATCCCGAGCTCAGCCAGGTGGTGTGGGCAAGGGGAATCCGCAGTCCTCCAAGAAAGATCCGAGTAAAGATGGCAAAGACCGACGACGGCTATGTCATGGTGTCTCCTTATGAGGAGGAGGTAAAGGCAAAGGCAGAGGACAAGCCGAAAAAGGACAAAAAGGCAGACGCGAAAGCGGAGGAAAAGGTAGAGGAGACTGCCGAGGAAAAGACCGAGGCTGCACCAAAAGAGGAGAAAAAGGAAAAGGCAAAGAAATCCGAGGCAAAGCCGGCAAAGAAGGCGGCAAAACCAAAGTCAAAGAAAAAGTAACTGATTT
>QCWB01000011.1 GCA_013114715.1 Nitrososphaera sp. | reverse complement strand
AAAACACTCGAAGAATTATTTGTCGATCTCGATACTGCATTCAAGGTCTTGCGGTCAACAAGGCCGACTGCTGTAAACCTTTTCTGGGCCCTTGAGCGGGTCATGGGCAAGGCAAAAGCTGCAAAAACCCTGCAGGACGCAAGACAGACTGTGCTTGACGAAGCCGTCAGTATGGCCCAAGAGGACATACAGGCAAACCGGGAAATGGGCGAAAACGGCTCCAAGCTGTTCAAGGACGGAGACGTCATTCTCACACACTGCAACGCCGGCTCGCTGGCGACTGTTGCGTACGGCACGGCCCTTGGAGTCATAAGAGCTACCAGAGAAGCTGGCAAGCGAATCAGCGTCGTGGCAACAGAAACTCGGCCAGTAATGCAGGGAGCAAGGCTAACTGCGTTTGAGCTGCAGCACGACGGCGTGGACGTGAGCCTGATTCCTGATACCGCGGTAGGCCACATGATGTCAAGAGGAGTCATAAAACGTGTCATAGTAGGCGCAGACCGGGTGCTTCGCACGGGGCATGTCTTTAACAAGATTGGGACCTACCAGGTTGCCATCTTGGCCAGCAAGCACAAGGTACCGTTCTACGTGGCGGCTCCGCTTTCGACTTTTGATTTGAAAAGCAACCCTGATGATGTCGTTATTGAAGAGCGGTCAGTCGACGAGGTGGTCAAGGTTGGCAGAAAAAGAATAGCTCCAAAAGGTGTACGGATTTTCAACCCTGCGTTTGACATGACGCCGCCAGAGCTGATAACAGGCATCATCACTGAGAAGGGCGTCCTAAAGCCGCCGTTTGAAAAGAACCTGAAGGCCCTTCTGGGCAAGTGATCTGCGGAAAAGGTATTTAATGTCATTTAGCTACCTTATCCGCGGTTATCAATGACAACCGGTCAGACCGTTACAGAAGATCAGGTGTATGCTGCATTAAAGAAATGCATGGATCCGGAAATCCCGGTAAACGTCGTTGATCTGGGATTGATTTACGGAGTAAAGATCCCTGATGGAAAGAACGTTGACATCAAAATGACCATGACTACGAGAGGATGCCCGCTTCACGATACTTTGGTTAGCGATGTAAAAAGATACGTTGGCAAGATATCTGGTATTGGCAACATCAGCGTGGAAATAGTCTGGGATCCGCCCTGGAGCCTGGAAAAGATGAACCCCTCTGTCCGCGACCAGCTTGGATTTGGAAAGCCAAAGCTCCGATTCCAGATAGACTATGAAAAGTCCATGCCGCTAAAGCTCGGCAGGGCAACGACACACGAGGATGGCTCGCTTATCTTGGCAAACGACAAGGACCAAGGTTTTATGGTCAACGAGGCCATAATAGAATTCTGGAAAACCTGCGACGGCACAAAGACAATAACGCAGCTGACGGACCAATTCTCTGCAAAGCTGGGACTTCCACGCCAGCAGGTGGAGCAGGAAGTCGTACAACTTGTCCAGCAACTGCTTGAATCCGAGCTTTTGAAGGCCTGATGTCTGATTCAATCGTACCGCCGCATACCCGGACAATAGTTGAGCTTGGGATGGGCGACGGCCGGGTGCTCGAAGCTCTGGCTTTGAAAGACCCCGAGACCGTATACATCGGAATAGATATAGACAGGCAGCAGTGCGAGCAGGCAAAATCCAGAATAAAACTGCAGAACGTCTTTATCGTTTCAGGCTCTTTTGAGGACGTTGTCTCAAAATTCCCTGACGAATCGATAGACGGCTTTATCGCGGTCCTGCCAGACCCTGCATTTATCGATGAAAAAAAAGAACAGTCTTGGTCGCCGTTTTACAAAACAGTTCATGCTAAATTAAAAAAGCCCGGCGCTCTCAGGCTGGTGACCGAGATTACCGACGATCTATTACAGCCAGTGAGCGACGGGACTTTTGACCTCTGGTCAATCTGGCTTGTCAACGTGTTTCGGTCGCTGGGCTTTGTGGTTGCAGACATGCGCGAAGGCTCGCCGGAAGAGTTTTCTTCAAGATGCCTAGATCAGTTCAGGGCAGACACGGCAAGAATACGGCTGCTTACGCTTGACCTGGCAAAAGCCTAGTGCTTGTTGTGTACATGCTCAAACATGCATTTTCTTGAGCAGAATTCAAACTCACAGTCTTCATTTGAGCATGGAACCGGCTCTGAGCCAAATTTCCTGTTGCACCAGACACATTTGCCACCAAGCTCTGGATAGTTTGTATTCATGTACTGGCCGGATTTGCGTTTTTCTAAAAACCAGAGCACTTCTAGGTGCATCTTTTCAGCATGGCTCATGACAACGTCATAAGCTTCGTAATATCCCGGGGCAAGAAACTGCCTGACAAAAACAGAGCCGCCCGGGTTCCTAAAGGCTACTAGCCATTTTTCCTGCGGAAGCTCTTCATCGCTGGCTATTCTGCGCTTCATACTAGATGCGCAATGAATTGTGCAGGAACTGCCGGAGTTCCGGGACTTTTATCCTCTCTTGCTGCATTGTGTCTCTGTATCTTACTGTCACCGTGTCGTCCTGCATAGTCGTCTGGTCAATCGTGATTGCAAACGGCGCGCCAACTTCCTCAAGGCGCCTGTATCTTCGGCCAATCGAGCCTGATTCGTCGTAGAACGTATCAAAGTCAAGCTTCAGGTCAGAGTGTATCTTTCTTGCCTTCTCACCAAGGCCTTCCTTTGTCATGAGGGGAAGGATTCCGACTACCACTGGTGCCAGGTACGGCTTTAGCTTCAGCACTGCCCGGGTTTCTTCCTTTACCTGCTCTTCGTAGTATGAATGCTCCAAAATAGTGTAGATGCTTCTGTCTATTCCCATGGAGAGCTCAAAAACATGTGGCAGGACCTTTTTCTGGTCTGCAGGGTCCACGACTTCCAGGCTTTCCTTGCTCGTATTTGCGTGCCCCTTCAAGTCATAGTCTGACCTGTAGTTGCAGGCTACAAGCTCCAGCCAGCCAGTGCTAGTCTCCACCTCAAAATCAAACGCGACTGAAGCGTAAAAGGCCTTTTCCACGTCAGAAAGCCTCCTGAACCTGCTTTTTCTAATGTCGATTCCTGTCTTTTCATAAAATTCGGTCAAAAGCGCAAGATAGTACGCAACCAGCTTGTTTGGGACAAGGTCTCTTGCTATAGCCTCTTGGGCTGTTACCTCGGTTACAACTGCCTCTCCGTCTTTGAACAGCCGCAGAATAGTGTCTTTGACTTCCTCAAAGCGCGGCATCTCGTCTAGCCTACTTGGGTTGCAGAATACTTCAATCTCTGCCTGGTAAAATTCCCTTAGCCGAAGCAGGCTCTGCCGGGGGGCAATCTCGTTTCTAAAGCTCTTGCCTATCTGAGCCACTCCAAGCGGCAGCCTGCCGCGCATGGTCTTGAACACACGGCTGAAATCGACAAAAATGCTCTGGCAGGTCTCTGGCCGCAGGTAAGCCTCTTCGGAGGCCGGGCCTATTCCTACCCGAAACATCATGTTGAACCGCCCTACTTTGCCAAAGTCGCCTTTGCAGTTTGGGCATTTAAGGTTGTGCTGCAAGATAAGCGCATCAATCTCTGAATCTGCCAGTCGTTCTGGAACCCGCTGGCCAGTCTTTTCCTCTATGTACCTGTCTATCCTGAAAGTTGAGCCGCATTTTGTGCACTTTACCACGGGGTCAGTAAAATTGCTGATGTGTCCAGACGCCACAAACACGCTCTTGCTCATTATCTGGCATCCGTCTATCTCTAGCATGCCGTCGCGCCTTATCAGCTGCCTTCTCCAAAGCTCGATGAACTTGTTTTTCAGGTTGAGGCCAGTAGGCCCGTATTCCCAAAAGCCGGCAGGAGCGTCAGAATAAATCTCGCAACTTGGAAAGTAGAATCCCCTTTCAAGGGCCAGTTTCATAACTTTGTCATATGACATTTAGCAAGCAACCGGCCCATAGAGGCAATAAATTTATCCCTGTTGAGCATAACAATTTATCCCTGTTATATGGTCTGCAGTATGTCTAATTGAAAGTCTCTGATAGAACTCGTGGAGTAGAGTACGCTATCCGCGATATTACTGCCCACGCCCAAAAATACAAGGCGGCCGGAAAGGAGATAATCTATCTTAACATCGGTGATCCGGTAAAGTTTGATTTCAAGACTCCTGCGCATATCAAGCAGGCCCTTGTAGACGCTGTGCTAAACGATGAGAATTACTACGCTGACTCTGAAGGCTTGCCGGAACTGCGGCAGGCAATAATGGAAAAAGAGTCAGAGAAGGGACTTGAAATTTCGCAAGACGACGTCCTGGTTACAAACGGAGTCTCTGAAGGCCTGGACATGACCCTGGCGTCAATAGTGGACCCAAACAGCGAAGTCCTGATGCCCGGCCCGTATTATCCGCCGTACTCGTCGTATGTAAAGTTCTATGGCGGCAAGCCGGTAGAGTTCCGGATTTCCGAAGATGGCCGTCCAGATCTCGAGGATCTGCGAAAAAAGATAACCCCACGATCGCGGGCAATCTGCATAATCAACCCGAACAATCCTACTGGCGAGGTTTTCGACCGAAAAAGCCTGCAGCAGCTTGTTGATAGCGCTACAGAGCATGACCTCTACATCATCTGCGACGAGATATACGACAAGATAGTCTTTGACTCGCAGTTTACCGGTATCGGAAAGGTGGCCAAAGACGCCCCTGTGGTCCTGTTAAACGGCTTTTCAAAATCCTACCTGATGACTGGCTGGAGATGCGGCTACATCTGCATGAATAGCAATTCAAAAAAGCTAGACGAATTTCGGCATGACGTGCCAAAACTGGCACGGGTAAGAATAGCCGCAAACCTGCCAGTGCAGATAGCTGCAGTCCAGGCGCTAAAAGGCCCGCAAGACCATATTCCAATCATGATAGAAAAATTGCGCAAAAGACGCGACTATGTAGTCAAACGGCTTGATGCGATAGGATTCCACTGCAAGTTGCCGCGTGGAGCGTTCTACGTATTTCCCAAAATCGAGCTTGGCACAAGGTGGAAAGACGACCAGCAGTTCGTGCTCGACTTGCTGGACAAGACCGGCGTGCTTACAGTACACGGATCTGGCTTTGGAGCCACTTTTGGCTCCGGCTCGTTTAGGATAGTCTATTTGCCGCCTGAAGACGTGCTTGAAAAAGCGATGGACAAGCTGGAAAAATTTGTAAAATCCTGAGGTTATGGGCCAAACCTGCGCCGTTCATGCTCGTCCGGCGGGCCGTAATCTTCCTTTTTCCTGTAGTAACCCCAGTATAGCAAAAAGATGCCCCCGATGACCATGGCTATGACAAACTTTTCGTTGGTTATCTCTGAATTGACATAGTTATCCAGATAAAATCCAAATGAAAACTGCGAAGTCGTGAGAACCAGGTTCCTTATCGCGATGATGGCTGCCATCACCAGAAACAGAATGCCCATTGCTGACATCCAGTTCCTGCCTCGCCGCTTGTCGCGGTCCTCTGTGCGCATTTTTCATAGATGGTGTATCTGGCGCTGCTGATAATGTTTACGCTATACTAGCCTCAGAGACGGATGCTTTAGCTTGTTCTGCTTTGCAGCATTTAGCAGCATCGGGGTAAGCACTTCTGCCTGGTATGATAGCGACAGCGGACCTAGGTAGACTGGCCGCAAGCCTGCTATTTCAGAGGCAAGCTGATTAAGCTTTGCCACGACGGCAGGGTCGTCGCCGCAGACATACGTATCAGCTTCAAGGCTCAGGTCCACTTTTTTTAGCTTGACTTCAGAAATTGTGTGAAATGCGGATACCACCCTGGACCTTGGAGCCATTCGCTCTGCTACGAGTTCTCCAGCTGGCCTCTTGGCGTCTTCAAGCGGGATATAGGTAAACCCCTTGTCGGTTCTTGTCATCGGGACTATTGGGCAAACCACGATGCAGTCGTTGCTCACCACCTTGGAGAGCTGGCTGCACATGTCGTCAATGAATTCGTAGGGAATAGACAGAATCAACACGTCGGAATTCTTTGCAAGCGAGATGTTGTCATCGCCAGTTATGCTTCCTGCAATAGTGACGTTGGGCCCGTAGGCCTGTTTTGCTGTATTGGTATAATTTTCCGCGACTTCTTTTGCTTTCCGGGCCTCTCTTGAGCCAATTATCACGTCATGCTTGAGGCACCACCTGAGGGCAAAACCTTCGCCCATGCCGCCAGTGCCGCCAACAATGCCTATTTTCATACGCTCCTTCACGATAGCTTTGGATATTAACTTTACACATACCGAAAAATTAAGTACCGGATGATTAAAAGAACTCATGTTTGGCCCTAGTCGTCTTCATGCGCCACGGTCAGGCCGAGAACAACGTCAGCAGGACTCTAGTCGGCCGCCATATAGAGGCTCACCTTACAGAACAAGGCAAGCAGCAGGTAACAGACGCTGCAAAATACCTAAAGAACATTGAAATCGACGAGGTTTACGTCTCGCCAGTCATTAGGACTGTGGAAACCGCGGAAATCGTCTGCAAGAGTTTGGGCCTAGACTACAAAATAGACGAGCGGCTTTACGAAATAGAGCTTGGCAAGCTTGTAGGCATGAACTACGAAGAGGTAGTAACAAAGTATGGAAATCTTTTCCTAAAGTTCTACGATGGCCACGACACGGTGCTTGACAGTTTTGGCGTAGAATCCTTTCTCTCTGTCAAGCAGCGGGTAAAGAGCCTGCTCGATGAGGTCGTGGAAAAACACGACGGCCGAAATGTCCTGTGCGTGACGCACCTTGACCCGATTAAGGCGGTGATTTCTTCGCTTTTGGACCTAAAGCCGGAGGCACTTTACCGGTGGCACATACGCAACGCTTCGCTGACAATCCTAAAGCATGAAAGCAGGTATTTTTCACTTTCTGGGGTCAACGTGATGCCGATGCATCGCTATCCTTTAGAATGATTGCCAAAACCTTAAATAAGACGTCCAGACGTAATTTGCACAAATGGGTATCCCACTAAGACAGGCTTTGCTAGTGGCAATTCCTTTGGTCGTCATGTTTTCAATCCTCCAGGCAGCCTTCGCTCAAGAAGCAGGAAAAGTAATTATCAATCGTGTTGAGGTTTGGGGACTATTTTACAAAGGTATGGTCATAGCATTCACTATTGGCGCAATTGTGATGGGTGTAATTGCATACGTGGTATTCAGGTTCAGGGAATC
This sequence comes from Nitrososphaera sp., assembly GCA_013114715.1. Classification (GTDB taxonomy): domain Archaea; phylum Thermoproteota; class Nitrososphaeria; order Nitrososphaerales; family Nitrososphaeraceae; genus Nitrososphaera. Next base: position 18,370 of record QCWB01000011.1, on the reverse strand, counting down.
GAATCCAAAGAACGCTTCACGAACTTCAATGGAGGGACGCCACTAAATGGGGCATTCAACTGTTGAATGGGTTTACGTGGGTGTCGTGGTCGCTCTTTTGATATATATTGGCGCTTCGGCATGGGATGTGGAAAGATTTCTTGACCATCCACCAAAGGATGCCAAAGTTGTCAAGGTAACAGGACAGCAGTGGTTCTGGACCTTTGAGCACGAAGATGGCAAGAAAGAACTCGGTGAATTGCACCTTGTGAAGGGGGTACCATATGTCTTTGAAATTACTTCAAGGGATGTCAATCATTCATTTAACATTCCAGACTTGACTGTCTTGATGGATGCAGTTCCAGGCAGAATAAACCACATGTGGGTCATGCCAGATGCATCCGGTGAATATCTTATCCAGTGCAGAGAGTATTGTGGATTTAGCCACTACCAGATGCGCGCAAAGCTCTTTGTTGAAGAGGCCATCCCAGTAAGCGGTGAAACAGAAGTGAGCAACATTCCAGTCAGTGTACAAGAGGCGAAACCAGTAATTGCAAACAACTAGTCTACCACAATCCTTTTATTGCAACACTGAATCATGCTTGATAATCGGAGGAGAATTGGATGGTTCTAGAAGTTAAAAAACCACGTCCGATGTGGGAAATACTCTTTTCGACCCACCATACAGATGTCGGACTGCTTTACATTATACTCAGCCTTGTGGCATTGATGATTGGCGGAGCCTTAGCTATTGCCATTCGCACAGAGCTCTTTTTGCCTGGAAACCAGGGAATCATTCCTGATCCAAACACATTCCATAGAATCATGACAACGCATGGTACAAACATGCTGTTCCTGTGGCTGCTTCCGTTCGCATCAGGCATGGGGAACTATTTGATTCCTATAATGGTCCGCTACAAAGACATGGCTTGGCCAAAACTCAATGCTGTTGCCTTCTGGATGACACCAATGGGTATGGCTCTGGTATGGCTTGGCATGGCTGACTTTACATGGTATGCTACTCCACCATATTCAATCCTGCGTGCTCCAGGTCCAGCCGCTGAAATGTGGATATTTGGCATCAAGATACTTGGCATTGCATCAATACTTGGCGCAATCAACTTTATCGTAACAATCCTGAAAATGAAGCATCCAGACCTGCCTTTGATGAAGACTTCGCTCTTTGTCTGGGCAACCCTGATGACTTCGATCATGATTCTAGTAGCAATACCTACGTTTGCAGCCGCGCTAATCATGCTGTTCACCGACCGACTCGGGGTAAGCGGATTCTTTAACCCTGCGATGGGCGGAGATCCAATTGCTTATCAACACCTCTTCTGGTTTACGTTCCATCCTGAGGTGTACATCTTTGCCATACCTGCGATCGGAATGGCATACGAGCTGATCCCCAAGTTCTCGAGGAAACCAATCTTTAGCTATCAATCCGGAGTTGCGGCGTTCATAGTGTTAGCTATAGTGGGCTTTACTTCGTGGGCGCACCACATGTACGCCACAGGCATGAATTTCACGGAAAAGACGGTCTTTATGGTGGGAACTCTATCAGCCGTGCCTGCTTCTGCAATGCACGTCTTTAACTGGATAGCCACCATGTGGGGCGGGAGGATCAAGTTTGCAACTCCGATGTCGTTTGTTGTGGGAGGGCTTGTACTATTCTTCTACGCGGGAGCCGGAGGTGTGGTTAACGCGCAGATGCCGCTTGACTTCCTTACACACGACAGCTATTGGGTAGTTGGACACTTCCACCTGTTCGTCATGGGCCTCATCACATTTGCATTCCTTGGATTCCTGCACTACATGTTCCCGTTCATAACAGGAAGGATGTACAACGAAAAGGCAGGCATGGTCACATTCTGGCTGCTGTTCGTAGGTGTGTCGATGATATTCCTGACGCAGCACGTGCTAGGATTGTATGGGCAGCCAAGAAGAGTATTCGACTACATTGCAGTAGAACCACTGATAATCATGAACCAGATATCTACTGTAGGAGCATGGATAACTGCTGCAGGCTCTGCACTGCTTATAGGCAACTTGATAGGCAGCTCGATAAAGGGCAAACCTGCAGATATGGTAGATCCATTCCAGATTGGACAAGTCTACTACGACCAGACGCGCAAGGAGCCACATCACTAGGAGGAATTTAGATGACAGAACACGATGATCAAGCAAATAGCAGAACGCCTATCATTATGACTAGCCCCGGAAGAATGATGCGCGGGCTAATCATCTGCGGTGTCACGTTGGCAGTGGGAGCGGCATTCATTGTTCTGAACTTTGATGCCATGTTCTCACTTCCACCCCCGGTTGCAAGACTGGCGGCTACTGCTCCACCACCTCCTCCGCCAGCTGCGGCAGGCGTGACCACAATCACAATTCTTGCAGGCGCGGCAACTCAAGGTAATCCTGACTATGATCCTGATGATGCTCAAGTACCAATAGGCAACAAGGTAGTATGGGTTAACGCAGACACTGCTCCGCATACCGCAACTTCAGGAACAGGACCAGAAGATGCAAGCAGCGGATCATTGTTTGACACCAGTATAATAAACGGTGGAGACAAGTCTGCCGAAATCGAACTCAAGGATGTCAAAGTTGGCGATGTAATTCCGTACTATTGCTTCGTTCATCCATACATGGTGTCCCAGCTGACTATAGTTGAAGCTGGCGCGGCCGGCTCAACCAACCAGAGCCCAATTGAAGCAGCAATCACAATACCGCCTGGTGCATCAATTCAAGGTAACAAACCCTATGATCCAGCAGAATTCGAGATAAAGAAAGGCAACACCTTCCTAGTGATAAATACAGACACTGCTCCGCATACCGTGACTTCAGGAACTGGATCTGATGACCCGAACTCTGGCACAGCGTTTGACACTGGAATCATGATGGAAGGCGACAGAATAGAAGTATCGACAGTCAACCTAAATGTCGGTGACTATGACTACTATTGTGTTGTCCATCCATACATGAAGGGTAAATTCAAAGTCACCGAATGATCCTCAAAGGACTATCTTTTGCCACACTGGCTGTCCTTTTTTCTCTTATTTTTATCGGAGGATATGTCAATGCATCCGGAGTAGGGCTGACCTGTCCTGACTGGCCATTATGCCCACAAGGCGTTTTGCCACATCAAGAGTTTATAATCGAATATATTCACAGATCGATAGCTGCTACCACCGGACTACTAGTCATTGCAACTACCATCTTTGCATTAAAGTCAAAAGACGCGCCAAAAGCGATGAAGATTGCTTCGATAATTGCAGCTGGTGCGGTTGTTGGCCAGATAATACTTGGAGCTATAGTGATATTTGAGCGCCTCCATGCTATTACTGTGACCGTCCATCTGGGCCTTGGAATGGTTCTGTTCTCCATGGTTATGATGACCTTTGTCTATGCGTACAAACTTCCTTCAAGAAAAGCGATTAGGCCGCTGCAAGATTAGGTTTATACTGCCAAACTGACTTTAGAGAAACATGACTTCTGTCTGGCCGTTTGCATTTGCCATACTTGCAATGTTCCTGATATCTGCCCCGCAGGCATTTGCACACCTAGACCACATACCTCATTACAACGGAAATGAGGACCACACTGAAAAATTATTCATATATCAGGCACTGGAGCCAGAATACGCTGCACCCGGTGAACCAACAGCGGTAATCCTTAGCATCCAAGATTTTGACGGCAACGACGTAAAGGATGTAGAGACAATGTTGGAGGTCTATTCAAGCAACGGACAACGCTTGGAAGCAACACCTTGGACGAAATATCCTATCGGCGATTTTTCGCACTTTGTAAAGTTTCCAGAGATTGGCACGTATCAAATAGTCTTGAGCATAGCATACGGCCCTGTCAACTCCAACAACATCGACCCACCAAGAGGCACGCTGGCAAGCGCGTTTGGGTGCAATTGCGAAAGAGTTGTTTTCAATGTGCATATTTCAAATAATTTTGGACAGATATTTACCTCAACCATAATTGGAGCCTTAACATTCCCACTTGCCGGCCTTGGAATCGTGCTCTGGCTAAACTATCGAAACAAGCGCCGAATAGGCCAGCTTGGCAACAGGGCTGAACTGGCAAAATACGCCATCATGCTTGCTGCGATAGCCGGCGGGATGGTGCATTTTGCAGTATACTCTGAACACGGTTCTCTGCGGCTGGAATACCCTATCTTTCTTATCTCTGCCGGCGGCATGCAGGTTTCGTACGGAATATTGTATGTATTACTGACCATGTCCTCAGAGGCGGGAGCTCTCGACCCGCGGCAATATTATCGAAAGACTGTAATCTTGAACCTGTTTGGGCTTACCGGGACCGTTATTCTGCTTGGATTGTATGCATATTCAACCATAGTCGCGCCTCCGCTTTCTCCAGTTGGCACGCCAGAGTCGATTTCCCTTGCCGGGATACTTGCCAAGGCGCTGGAAGTCTTCCTTGTAATCGGCGTGGTGTTTCTTATGCGGTTTGAAAAGAAGAATCTGCAAGAACGCATTTCTAGTAAAACATAAAACCCCTGAGGCAAGACCCATAAGGCATGTGGAAAGTATTAATGCCGAAGAAGATCGCCTTCGGCGAGAACGCTGCAAAGGAATTTCAATACCCGGAGAATGCTCTCGTGATTACCACAACCACGCCAGAAATCTACAACAAGTGGCTGGATTACATGGGAATCAAGAACTATGAAGTTTATGACAAGGTAACACCGGACCCGGCAATCGAGACTATAGAAGCAATCCGCAAGCAATACGAGGGAAAGAAAATCTCGGCCTACATCGGCCTTGGCGGGGGAAGCTCCCTGGACGTTTGCAAGTACCTAGGCAAGCTTACTGGCATCCCAAAGATCCTCATTCCGACTACCTTTGGGACCGGTGCCGAAATGACCACATACGCCGTAGTCAGCTTTGAACACAAAAAGAAGCTATTGCAGGACGAGGCTTTCCTGGCTGATGCTGCCATCGTCGATTCTTATTTCCTGTCAGGAACTCCGTTTAACATCATGAGAAACTCTGCATGCGACGCAGCCGCGCAGGCTTCAGAGGGATTTGACAGCAAGAAGGGAAATCCTTTCACCCAGTTCTTTTGCAAGGAAGCCTTTGACATACTCTACGACGCAATAATCCATGACAAGCCGCATCTACTGCCATACGGCTCTATGCTCTCTGGAATCGGCTTCGGCAACGCCTCAACGACCCTTGGACATGCCCTGTCGTACGTCTTTTCAAACGAAGGCGTGCCACACGGATACTCTCTGTCCTCCTGCACAACGGTGGCTCACAAGTTCAACAATTCGATGTACTACAAGAGGTTCAAAGAGATCTGCCAGAAACTAAAGTTTGAGCCACTAAAGTTAAAGCAGCCACTCGAAGAAGCCGCTGACGTCATCATGCCGGACAGGGGCCATCTTGACAACAACCCGATTCCTGTGTCAAAGCAGGACATCATCAAGTGCCTCGACGAAATAGTCAATACCAACCCGCTGGCATAAGGCCAGCCGGGTCTCCGGTGTCATCAAAACCTTTAAATTCTGATCGTCGAATTTTGAACTGTAATGACAGTTATCAAGAAGACTGTAGAGATCAAGGTTCCTGTCAACGAGGCATTCACTTATTTTGCAAGACCGGAACACATGTCGGACCAGTTTCCAGAAAATATCGGGCTCAATGTGGTCCCGGTAGACGTAAAGGCCGGCATGGGCGTTGGTACAATCTTTAGGATTAGCGGCGATTTTGATGGTAAGAGGCTAGAATGGGATTGCGAAACCATCCAGTACGACTATTTGCACAAAATAGTGGCCAAGATGATAGAAGGCCCGTTCAAGAGGTGGCAGATAACCGCTACCTTTGACGAGCTCGAAGAAAGAAAGAGCCGAGTCTCCCTTGAAGTAGACTATGACATGCCAATGGGCCCGCTGGGCAGCTTTATCGACAAGGTAAAGCTCAAAAACATCGCCGAGCGCGGAATGGAAAACGGCTTGCTTCGAGTCAAAGCATTGCTGGAAGGCACCGGCTCTATCCCTGTTTACATCACGCTGGATGCCTACAGACATATCCTGAAAGAAAAAGAAGAGATGGCTTGCTCTGTTTCCGAGGCAATCGTCAAGATCATAAAGGAAAGACAGCAGGCAGTGGCGAAAGCCAACTAACCTCTTTTTAGTTTCATTTAAATATCCATTTTTCAGCAACTGTTTTTGCGGGTTCGTAGCTCAGCCAGGTAGAGCGTTTGGCTCTTAACCAATCAGTTTATCTGGGTTAAAATGTCGTGGGTCCGAATCCCACCGAACCCGCCTAACTTTTAATCCGGATCCAAGCAATTCATGAGCGATAGTCTATCTGGACAATCTTGCATCACCTGTCAAGTTAACAGAACCATCATGCCAATTGACGCATACAGAAGGATTATAGAATTCTCAGAACCACAAGACAATCAGTCATCACAAGCTGATATTGGTAAGATTTTCACTGCGAGGGATTACACAAAATTCGTTGTTCTACATCTTTTTCAAAAGTAATAGGTGATGTTTATTATAATGCGGGAAGTGATTACCAATTCCCTTATGAAATGGTATACCACTTAGCTTACAACATATTCTGAAGACATATACAAGGATCCTAAATGGACCTTGAAAACGTTCACAGAGGCAGGTGGTGATTGTGAAGGCGATCCAAGAGGGTAGCAACTATATCTCCCAAAGGCATAACAAGTCGCCATGGATTTTAGGTTATCTTGGAGGACTTGCCAAGGTTGCGAATAGGGATTGTGCAGATGAGTCTTACGCCGAATCTCTGTGTAAACAGCAGAAACATCATGAGGTACATCGAGCTTGCAAGATCGAAAAGGATAGGACTTTTATGTTTTCCAGAATGCGCGCTGACAGGATATATACGTGACCATCGGCAGTTACGTCCAAATGATGTATACGAAGAGATCTCGGAGTTACAGAAAGCTTCTGACTCTTTAGAAATCTCGCTTTTGATCGGTTCTTCGCTTCCGTGGAGAGGCAGGATTTACAATTCTGCTCTCATAATACGGCCGCATTCCAGGATAAAGAAGTATTTCAAGTACAATCTGACAGATTACGACAGAAAATATTTCTCGCAAGGCATGGCAGTACAGGGTTTTAGTGTTAATGGCATTCGCTGCGGAGTCCTCATATGTCGGGATCAGGACGACCCTCTTCTTCCAACAAGGTTTAGGAAACCAAGAGTGTTATTCTATTTGTCATCCCACTATTACAAGGTGGACGAGCTAAAGCACAAAGAAAGGAAGAACAAGGCTTTCCCTATAGTAAGGGCCGTAGAGAATAAAGCTTATGTTGCGATTGCAGACGCGGTAGGAACTCAGGATGGCTTGGTAAGTGTGGGAACAAGCATGATAGTCAATCCCAGTGGTACCGTCCTCGCAGAGGCGCCGCGCAACAAAGAAGCGCTGCTAGAATTGGATCTTTAATGTTATTATCTTGAAAGGCGCCACTTCAAGCTCCAAGTTTTCGCGCCCTATGTTTGTGCCCTGATCTAATTCGTTTTCTAACATGTCTAGCTGGTTGACTTTTTTTATTTGCCTTGCAAAGCGTAGTCTTGCAACGGTCTTGCGACCCTCTGTCTCGAAAAACCTGACTATGACTGTCTTACCATCGGTTCCAGACTTTAGCGTACTTAGAAGTATGTTTCTTGGCTTTATTTCTAGAAAAGAGTGCGGTGATTCCAGTGTCCCGTCAGAACTGTTGCCTGCTTTTAACTGCATTGCAGCAAGCGGCATGTTTACCTCCGCCCCGCGCCTGTATGTTTCGGCTTCTTTCCAGCTCTTGATATGCGGCAGCACAGAATACTTGAATGTCTGCAAGCCTGTTTCGTTAGCATTAGGCGTGGGGATGCATGGACCCATAACTCCGTCTGCAGAAAGCAGTACTATACTGCGCGAAAGCGTCAGGTAAAGCTTGCCGTCTCTTACTTCATGTGAAGGTGTACCCAGATGTAAAAGAGATATACTCTGGCTACCGTCTGAACAGTCCACCCATTCAAATGATGGGAAAACCCCTGATGGCTTTTCCTTCCAGCCTTTTGCATCTTTCTTGTAATATAGGTCAGCCTTTCTGCGAATTGCTCCAAACTGGGTACCACACCAATACTGTCCTGACTTGATGGGGACATCAAACTGCACTCTTATCCTTGAGTGCGGGTGCCGGTCATCTACACGCGTCAGGAAATCTATCCTGTCAATGTCGGGGTAGATCACTATTTCCTTTTCGACGTCGATAAAGTTATGCCTGAAAATCATCGGTTTGAACTTTTCGGTTAATCTGTAAGGCCATCTGAGGGCGTAGTATTTGCTCTTGAACTTTATGACATTGCGGAGCCTTCCCTTCTTTACTTCGTAACTTTCTGCCTTGAATGCACCGTACTTGACGCCCTTACCACTCTCGGACTTCATAAGACCTAGAGTGTCTTTATGGTAATAAAGGTCTCCAAGCTCCTCCTCAAGCCGAAGTTCGTTACCTACAAGGAAGTCTTTTCCTTCTTGCTGCACATGAACGATCCCTGTTTCCGGATCAACCTCTACGTCAAAATTTGCCGTAGAAAACGAAGTATCTCTGGTTATCGTAGTTGCTTCGATTCTGTCTCCAGCTATTATTTCAAACGTTCTGAAACCTAGAGCCGGCACTTTTGCCATAAAACCGAGTGTGATTTTTTTGATGCTGTTGTCAGCGTGTTGGGAATACTGCAAGACGTCTATCTCGAAATTCTCTACGCCTGATCGCAGGCCCCTCACACCTCTTATTTGACCCTCTGTAAACTCTAGTGAACACTCAACCCAATCATACACTTCCCAAGGAAGCGAGTTGAATACAATCATGCCGCCTTCTATCTTTACGCGTTCGGCTAAAGATGTTAAGCAACTGCGCACGGATTTCAGTATCGTATCGTCTGCGCTGGCAAACATCTCTTTTATCTCGTCATACACTTCGTCTATTCCGGTGCCAGGGAGCGCGTCATGCATGGCAATGAAAAGGATATTACGCCAGTACTTTGCCAGCTGCTCCGAGAAATCGGGACATCCAATTAATTTACCGATAGCATTCCAACGCTCAAGTGTAAGCAGTGCATTTTCGTACATTTTGGCTCCCTGCTTTATCCATGTCCTTGACGATGTGGAGTCAGGAAAAACCTCTGATAACCGGCCAGAATACATCTCCCCTTTTCTCACTCTGAGTTTTGGCGATGCTTTTTCAAGTGCATTGAAAAACTCTGATGGTGTGGATACAACTATCTTTGCAATTTGACCATTTTTCTCATTCCATTCCTTTACTACTTCGGAAGTCTCCGGCTGCGGCCTAGTTACGCCACTTCCGGATGGCATGAGGATGTTTCCGGTGGCCGCATATTGTTTTAGTGTACTGTATGATTCATGGAGTTTTGTAAGGTCAAGCCCGGCCCTGTAGCCAAGAGGCATCCAGTGGCAGAGCACCTGAGAGTCGTCAAGACCCTGCCAAAGAAATTCTGACGGCTTTCTTGCGTCTGCGCCCCTTCGGAAGGCAAAAAACCGGTAACCGCAACCTTTTAGGATTTGTGGCCATTGTGCATTGAAACCAAATTCGTCGGCCCCCCATCCTACCAGTACGTCCTTACCAAACTTGTCTCTAACATATTTCTTGCCTTCGGCTATCTCTCTTATCAATACCTCGCCGTGCGGGACCATGGTGTCTGACAGAAGGTACTGGCCTCCGGCAATCTCCATTTTATCTTTCTTGATGAGATCCTTTATTTCAGAAAAGAGGGTCGGGTAGTTGTTTTCCACATACTCTAAGAGAAAAGTCTGCTCGATAGTGAATTTGTAGTTCGTTTCCTTAGCCAGCTCTACTGCAGTTTTCAGTATAATCTCTGTGTTAATGTAGAAATAGTCCTCTTTGTTAAAAGCCCATATTGCATCGTAATGAGTGTGCGGTACGAGGTAAATAATATCAGATTTCAGCTGCATCAGCCTCCACCGTCTTGATAAACGCATTTTCCCAGCCAGCTGGCCCGATACCTCTGACCTGCACAACTTTGGAGATGTCCATCTGCGCCCAAGAACCGTCATGCATCTGAACGAGTATGGGAATGTCCACTGACCTGAGCATCGACTCGTCGTTTGGGCTGTCGCCAACTCCTATGAATATCGTATCGTCGCCTAACTTTTTCCGGTAAAGGTCAGATAGTATCTTGACTGCCTTTCCCTTGTCGTTGCCTGAAGTCACGTCAAAATAACGACCGCCGTGTATAATCCTAAAGCCTTTTTCCCGTAGTATCTCCTCAAATCGACTCTTCTGAGACTCGTCAATCTCTAGTATTGTTTCGCCATACTGTCTTTTTGACATTCTTGCAGCTTCGTCGTGGGTCATTCCAACTATCTCTGCAAGCTTTTCGACAGAAACATCGCTAACGCCCTTAAATGAGATACCTGCTTTGCGAACCTCCTGTAGCGCCTTTTGGATTTCGACGGATGGTTTGCCAAGCTCTATTACTGTGTACCCGTCAGCCCGTGTAATGTGCTCGTCACCAAAGTACCCTTCAGGAATTACTATCGCCCCACCGTTTTCTACTATGAATGGTTCTTCAAGCTCAAGGTCCTTCCTTATCACGTCCTGCTCATCGCGGGTCTTTGAGGAGCATAGAACCACAGGAATCGAATATTCTTTCAGTTTTTTCACTATTTCCTTGGATTTGCCATACTCGCGCGTAAACGTATCAATCAGAGTGCCATCTATGTCACTGAAAACTACTTTCGGTCGCATTTTCTACACCGTCTTGCTGCCAATGAATTTGATGAGGTTTGTTTCTAGCTTGCATTTAGACATGGCCTCATAAGCGACTTTATGGCTAATAAAATTAAAGAATGCACTGTACTGCAAAAGAACCGCGCCTCTTTTATAGATAGAAAATGCTACTTACGCAGTGATCTCGGAATATGAGCAAACTTGTAACACCTTGCATTTTGAAACTGACGATTTGTATCTGATAATGCCAAACTACATTATTCACAGCAGCTGATGTCATCTTGAGCAGCCAAGAAAATTTTCGTGACTGGCACAGCCTTTCGAGTGTCGATGTAGAGAGTCTTCTTAAGGCCAACTTGAAGCGGGGTCTCGGACTTGAGGAAGTTGAATCGCGCAAAAAGGAGTTTGGCCCAAACATGATTACAGTTAAGGCCAACAAGAACCCGTTGATGGTTTTTCTGGCCCAGTTCGGGCAGCCGTTCATGTACATTCTGGTTGGAGCTAGCGTCTTGACTGCCTTTCTCCAAGAATGGGTCGACTCATCTGTCATTTTTGCGGTGGTCCTAGTAAACGCCGTAGTCGGCTACCTGCAGGAATCCAAAACAGGCAAGGCAATAGAGGTCCTCTCAAAACTGGTTTTTACAACAAGCACTGTGGTGAGGTCGAGTACAAGAATGAGAATACCTTCATCAGAGATAGTTCCAGGCGACCTTGTGATTCTGCAGGCTGGAGACAAGGTTCCAGCAGATATCCGACTTGCTGAAGCGCGAGACCTCAAGGTGGACGAATCCATGATAACAGGCGAATCTCTTCCTACTGAAAAATCAGTACAGTCTGTGCCTTCGAACGCTCTCCTTGCTGAGAGAAAATGCATGGCATATGGCGGGACACTTGTTACGGGTGGGAGGGGAACTGGACTTGTTGTTGCAACCGGGGATCGTACCGAAACGGGAAAAATATCGCATGAAATTTCTTCTGCGCAAGAGCTAAAAACTCCACTTACTGTTAAACTCGCACATTTTGCTAAGGTCATTCTCTATAGCATAATAGCGATATCTGCAGCCATATTTCTCCACAGTTTGGCAGTAGACCATGAGCGCGTTGCAGAGTCGTTTATTGAAGTTGTTGCACTTGCAGTTGCGGCCATCCCTGAAGGTCTTCCCGCAGCAGTTACCATAACCCTCGCGATAGGTGTCAGACGGATGGCCAAGGAGCACTCCATAGTAAGGCGGCTTCCAGCAGTTGAAACTCTTGGAAGTACAACTGTTATCTGTTCTGACAAAACTGGTACCCTGACCGAAAACCAGATGACTGTAGTGGAAATATTCTCTGGAGAACAAAACTACTCTTTAACAGGCACCGGCTATTCCTCTGAAGGCCAGATCGTGCAGAATGATTCGCGGGTTAGCCCGTATGACCGGGATGCACTTTTTGAATGCTTGGCAGCAGGACTTCTCTGCAATGATTCGTATCTGGTATCTATTGAGGGGCGTCTGGAGGTAAAAGGTGATCCAACAGAGGCAGCGCTAATTGTAGCCGCAGAAAAAGGCGGCCTAAGGCCAGGGATTTTGCACCAGTCAAGGACTGATACAATACCTTTTGAATCACACTTAAGATACATGGCAACCCTACATTCAGACGATAGTGCAAATATTATCTACATCAAAGGAGCCGTTGAAACGATTCTCCAGAAATGCAATTTTGTCCTGATAGACAATGAAGGTGGGAGTAAAATATCCATCCTGTTCCCAACCAATACAAAGAGAATACTCGAAAAAGCTGACGAAATGGCTGGAAAGGGGCTGCGGATTCTTGCTTTTGCGATGAAAAAAGTACCTATTAACAAGAAGGAGCTGACCTTACAAGACGCTGAATCCGGTTTTGTTTTTCTTGGTATACAAGCTATGATGGATCCTCCAAGAGAGGAGGCCATATCTGCCATCAGAAGATGTCAAAACGCCGGCATAGCTGTCAAAATGATAACCGGCGACAATATCCAGACGGCTACAACCATAGCAAGAAGGATGGGCTTGAGGTCGTCAAGTGTTGTTAAAGAAGACGTAACAGCCATGAGTGGCCACCAGCTTGAGCAGGTTAAGGAGGAAGACCTGCCAGAAGTCGCCAACAAGACAGATGTGTTTGCAAGAGTGTCGCCAGAGCAAAAACTTACGCTTGTCAAGGCTCTTCAGTCAAAAGGACATGTAGTTGCCATGACCGGTGACGGTGTAAACGACGCGCCAGCACTCAGACAGGCTGATATTGGCATTGCGATGGGAGCAAGCGGCACAGATGTTGCAAAAGAAGCTTCAGACATTGTGCTTACAGACGACAACTTTGCTTCCATAGCTTCTGCTGTTGAGGAAGGAAGAGGCATTTTCGACAATATTGTAAAATTCATCACTTGGACGCTTCCAACGAATTTTGGCGAGGCCCTCATAATAATTGCAGGCATGATGGCGGGAATAGCCCTGCCTATACTTCCTGTCCAGATACTCTGGATAAACATGACAACTGCTCTTACTCTTGGTCTAATGCTAATCTTTGAGCCCAAAGAAAGTGACATAATGAGGCGGCATCCACGCAGGCCTAAAGCTCCTGTTATGAGCAAAGATCTTGTCAGAAGGACAGCTTTTGTAAGTGTAATAATGCTTGCCGGCGGATTGGGTCTTTTTATTTGGGAACAGGATAACGGTGCTACATTGGAACAGGCAAGGACTGTAGCTGTTAACATGGTCGTAATGATAGAACTTGCATATCTGTTCAACTGCAGATCTCTGGTTAAATCTGCGTTTAATGTGCATATCCTGTCAAACAAGTGGTTGATTCTGGGCGCTTTTGCCATGATTGCCTTGCAAATGATGTTTACATACTGGGAGCCAGCAAATCTTGTGTTTGAAAGCTCGCATATTGAAGCAGCGTCGTGGTTACGCATTATTGTAGTAGCCTCGGCTGTATTTTTCATAATCGAAATGGAAAAGTGGCTGAAACGCGTCTTGCAATAGCTTTTAACTTTATCTGCTCGACAAGTTTTAGATCTAAGGAGCATCTCACTCAAATTTTCAATGACAAAATCCATACCTTGGAGTTTTAGGCAATAGTACGAGTATGCGGGGGGTGGGATTTGAACCCACGGACCCCTAAGGGACGGGATAACCCATTTTTCTAGATCTTAAGTCCCGCGTCTCCAATATTGTGTAAGCCAATTTGGCCAGGCTCTACAACCCCCGCACACAAAAAAGACAAGGAGTTTCTGTAATAAAATCCTAAAGTGTTCGATACCTTAATCAAACCCTCATACAGTGTTTTTGCATGCGCCTTGGTAGCTCAGCCTGGTAGAGCGTTACCTTGGTAAGGTAGAGGTCACGGGTCCAAATCCCGTCCAAGGCTCCTTTTCGCTGCTGATTTTGCAGGTTCCGTTATGAATTTTTTAACTGTAGGCGAGTTGTCAGATGTGAATGCAAGCAGGTTTTATGACTATCCATCACGTATGGTTAGTCATGGAATTGTTGGAATCGCTCCTTTGGGTGACGTTGGGATTCGCATCGACATATGCAGGATTGGAGATAGCCTTCAAAGAAGTTTTCATGAAAAAGAAGGCAATCGAGGCCGCCATACACTAGGCGGCCGATTTTTTACCTGCCAAACATTATTTTGATAAAATCCATTCCCGCGACTTTTTCCATCGACGAGATGCATGATGCGCAATACTGTCCGTCTTTTAATTTGGTTTCAACTACTTCACAGTGTTTGCCGCAATTGCTGCAGGCCCGCAGAGACAGATCCTGACTCGACTGTTATCGCCTCTGCATAGATTCTTCAATTGTCGTAATGATAAATATGCGCTGCAATGTTGTTTGACTGTTTTGTCTTCGTGCATTGATTTTGGAAACCCTTTATATCTCAAGTTACAATTACCAGAATGTGCCAACATCTCATGAATTTCGAATAGTTTTTTCCGGCGAGCAGCCAGTTTTCAAGACTGCCCCGTATCTTGTTTGCGGTTTTCCGGGAAGCGGGTTTGTTGGCAAGCTGGCCGTTGAACACCTGATAGAGGAATTAAAGGCCAAGCACATGGCAGATATCTATTCCAGCGCTTTTCCGCCGCAGGTAATGATAAGACCAGACGGAACGGCAGAATTGATGAAAAACAGCATCTTTTGGTGGCAGGACGAGACATCAAGTCTTTTGTTGCTTACAGGAGACTCGCAGCCGTCAATCCCAGATTCAGAGTATCTTTTGGCCGAAAACATACTGGATGTTGCAGGCAAGTTTGAAGCAAAGCAGGTCTTTGCCCTGGCTGCGTATATCACCGGCGTGTTTGTAGAAAAGCCGCGTGTCTACGGGACCGCAACTGATGCCGACATCGTCAAGGGTTTTGAGGGCTTTGGCATATCTATGATGGACAATGGCAGCATCACGGGCATGAACGGCCTGATAATAGGCACGGCAAAACTGCGCGGCATAAAGGGAATCTGTCTTTTAGGCGAGACTTCTGGCTATGTGGTCGATGCCAAGGCCTCAAAGGCAATCCTGGAGACGCTGCTAGGCATGATAAAAATAAGAATAGACATGACCAACCTGGAAAAACGGGCAAAAGATACAGAAATGCTGATTCAGACCATAGAACAGCAGATGGCTTCCGGAAGAGGCAAGGTCCCAGAAATGCAGGGACCACAGCAAAAGCCAAGAGACACCGGATACATAAGCTAAATCTTTTTGAGCTTGCCGAACTTGCCAATGCTGAGGCTGTTCTCGCCTTTGAAGGTGTTGATATAGCCGTTCTCTATCGAGACCTTATCGCCGGTCTGAACCTTGGAGATGTCTTCTCCCCAAAGCGAGAGCTTTATGCTGCCGCTTTCATCAGAGATGACGGCGTCGGCAACCGTGTTGGTTCCGCCTGTCTTTAGGTTTACGGTTCTTGGCTGGCCAACGCTGTCTATTTTTGCAACAACGCTTACATTTCTCATTCCAGCCTTGAGTTCGCTTATCTTCATGGGCAAATAATGAAAGATAACTTGTAATAAAGGTTAGGGTCTAGAGGTTTGTCACTACTTGCGAGAAGCCGCAATCAGTGCAAACCAGCTTGGTTCCTGCCACGGTCTTGTCCCGGACCTCATGGGTTGTTTTTGTATGGCATTTAATACAGAGTTTTGTAACGGTCTGCGGTTTTGTCATACTGCCGTATTAGGCTTTAGAGAGGGTTACAAATTAACTTTTAATGTGATGATTGATGCGTATCTTGATACCAGTTATGCCGACGGCTATTAATCCAATCAAGATCAGGATTTGTGTTCCTTTCCTTGTGTATCGTATTCATCTACTACGACCGCTGCGCTGCCCGCGGCTTTGGCTTTGCCAACGAATGGCCTTGAAGTAATAGGGGCAATAACGGTGGTAACAAAGCCGACTGCTATCGCTATGGAAAATAGAGTCTGATCAATAATACCTGCAGCAAAACCTATCGAGGCTATTACAAGCTCTACCATCCCCCTGCCATTCATCAGAAAGCCGATCGCAAGGCTTGTGTCATTAGAGAACTTGACAAGCCTCGCCCCAAGGAAACCACCTCCAATCTTGGTTGCCATTGCTATGCCCAGCAACACAAGGAAAAGCGGAATAGCATTGATTAGGGTAGATGCAGCAAATTCTATTCCAATTAAGGCAAAGAAAATTGGTGCAAAGAAGCCAAACGTGATGGCTGAGATTATGTCAAATACCCTGTCAAAATTCTGTTTGCCTATCAGTTCTTTAAAAACAATGAGTCCTGCAAAGAAGGTGCCGATGACAAAATGCAGCCCAATGTTCTGGGCTATCAGGGATACCGCGATAGTGGTAATGAGCAGTATTCCAAATGCTGCTTCTTTTGTACGAAGATTTTTGAATAACGGTTCAAATATGCCTGGAAGCCAGTGGATTGTCTTTCTTGCCAAGAAATCGAAAGCAAAGATGCCTCCGAGGAAAATGGTTATCAGAAAGCCAGATGAGACAAGCGCACCTGTGTTGAGACCACCGCCTCCATCGCTTGAGTGAATCTGAAGCAATATGGAAAGAACTATCAGAGACATTATGTCGTTTATTATTGCAGCAGTCATGACCGTGTTTCCCAGTCTGGTATTGAGTATGCCAAATTGCATCAATACTATTGCACTGACAGGAACTGCTGTGATTGATAAAAGAAGGCCCATGAAAAGCGATTGGATATCGGTGAGCCCAAAATACAAGGAAGTAAAATAGCCAGACAACAGAGGAGTGAAAAAGGCAATAACAGATATCACTATGGCGGATAAACCTGCCTTCTTGACTTCTTGTAGCTTCATTTCAAGCCCTGTGAGAAACATTAAAAAGAATACAGCCAAGTCGGAAAGCACTTGCAAGTCCGGGGTGGGTAAAACAATTCCCAGTATAGAAGGGCCGATGATTACGCCAGCAAGCAATTCTCCTACTAGCGGCGGTTGTTTGATTCTCTGGAAAACTTCGCCCAACACTCTGGCGGCAACCAAAATTACAATTACGCTGACAAATAATTGCTCAACCGCCATCTTGACTTTTTATGGCAGACGTATGAAATATTGTTTTGTTTTGCGTTATGACTAACGTTTAGATTTCATGAAATCGGCGCGGTCTAATTCTTTATTACGTGTTACGTTTATCGAGGTTGCTTTGAGGCATCTATCGTTAGTCTGAAGTGTAACCGTAACTATGAAATAAGGTTCTCAGGGCAGAACGTCTGCGTGGAGGGGTAGCGAAGCCCGGTCAAACGCGCAGGACTCAAGATCAGATGCGCACGACATCATTTACTCTCGCTACACAATACTGCGAGATGAGTGATCCCGTCCCTTAGGGGTCCGTGGGTTCAAATCCCACCCCCTCCACCATGAACCAAAAGTTCAAATTATTTCAAGGTCCCTGATTTAATGTGGCACGCAGGTCCACTGTGCTAATCCCGGTGATTATTGCTGCAGTAGCCGTAGGCGGACTTGGTATGGCGTTTATTCCGCAGGACATCAAGGGCAAGGATATTGGCTTTCCCAAGGGCACTGCCAAGATTGATGACAATGTCATCACAATCGAGATAGCAGAGACTGCCGCTGAAAAGCAGAGATGGCTTACCTTCAGGGAGGACCGGCTTCCGCCGGACACCGCGATGCTCATCAAACACACAGAGCCGGATCTGCACGAAATATGGACTCTGAATATAGAATACAACGTGGACCTCATCTGGTTTGATGCGCAAGGAAATGCAGTTTATTTGAAAGAAAATGTTCCGCCCTGCCCAAACATGCTTGACAAGGTAGGCTGCACATACAAGCCCACATCTCAGACATTGTATGTCATGGCTGCCACTGCAGGATTCATCGACAGCCACGACATCGCAGTAGGCTCAAAGATGACGCTTATTTCCGCCTGAATTCGGTCGTTGTCGACATGCTTAAATCAATTGAAGTGCTACAGATGACATGAAAAGTATCGCGTATATGGCAATTGCCATACTCCTTGGTGGAACGACATTCCCATTGGCCTTTGCACAGACCGGCGAATCCAGTCCGCCCCTCACTCTAACGACTGCAGATAATTCTCTAGCAGTTCTTGCAAAATGGACTCCAAAAGAGATAGAGCCAGGCA
>QCWB01000130.1 GCA_013114715.1 Nitrososphaera sp. | reverse complement strand
ACGGGATGACAAACAGCCAGTTTGCAAACGCCAGGCTGGCCGCCTCCAAGTTTGGGGTGTTTAGTATATGCAAAGAAGCCCACAGCGCGCCTGTAATCAGAACTGAATAAGAATTGCCAAAAACGTAGAACGGGATTCCAAAAAATATGCTCTCTTCAATAGGACCCGCAGTCAAAACCATCAAAAGCGACCTGGGGACGCTTGGCTCTTCGTATTCCGGGATTATTAGCTGGAGTATTGACGTGCCTGCAAGCAAAAGGCCGATGCCAATGCCATGGTAGAACAGCAGCATCTTTGTGATGTGGCCAATTGAATTGCTGCTGTAAGCAGAAATCCAGGATTTTGGGTTAAAGTCCCGCCGCTCTTTGGCGAATCTTGCCACAACCAACTGGCAAAGCCTGCGACAAAAGAACGTTTCTTAGCTGATTATTTTTTCCAGTTTCTCTTTGAGAACGGCGTTTATCTTTTGGCCGTCTGCCTTGCCCCTCAGAACTGCCATGCTTCTGCCCATCAGCATGCTAAGGGCGCCCATTCCCTTCTCCTTGACCGTGGCCATGTTCTCTGAAATTACCCTGTCCAGCGCCAAGCCAAGCTCGTCGTCGCTAATAGACGAAACCCCAAGCATCTTGATTCCCTCATCTACTGTCTTGGCCTCTTTTTTCATCAGCTTTTCAAATATCAGGACAACTGATTCTTTTGCAATCGCGCCCCTCTCAAGCCGCATAAAAGTTTCTCTGATTATGCTGTCTGTCAGGATGGCCGGGTCAAGTCCCTGCCTCTGCAGGCTTGTAACGTCCTCAGTAAGCTTTGAGGCGATAAAGGTCGGCTGAATCTTTGTCTTTGCAACTATATCTTCGAAAAGCCCAAGATAGCTAGAGTCAAAGATCTGTATAGCCAGCTTTTTGTTCAGGCCGTACTTGGCTGCTATTCCATCAATGACTTTATCCCAGGATTTTGGCACCTTGTCTGCCAAAGACGCAAGCAGCGACTGCGTGACGGCAAAAGTTGGTATGTCAGTCTCCGGATACATCCTGGCAGCTCCGGGACGCGGCCGGCTAAACACGGTCTTGCCCTCCATGGTGGCTGCCCTTGTCTCTGCCGGGACTCCGACATGCGCTGCTTTTAGCCGCCTGATAATGGCGTCGATGGCAAATTCGACCTTGTCGTCAGGACCTCCGACCATGACAAAGGCGTCTTTGTTTCCTAGTTCAAGCCTGTTTCTCACGGCCTCAACTTCTTGTTTTGTTATGCCGTAATTTGGAAGCTCGTCTGAATGAAATACGCCTCCAAGGCCATAGAACCTGACAAGCTCGCCAAGCTCCTTGCCAAGCCTGATTCCAGGGTACGGCTCAAATCCAATCAGACCGGCAAAATTTGCCAGTCTGACTGCTTGAAACGATGAGCCGGGAGATTCGAGTACTTTTCTTACCATCTTTGACGAGGATTCTGCAAGCAGGTCGGTAACCTGCTCTATTCTATCGCCGATGGCATAGCCGCTTATTTTTTTCAGCTTTTCTGAAATGATGACAAGGCCATGCTGCCTGATCTTCTCAAACTCTATTATCTTGACTAGCTGGTCTAGCTGCTGCACTCCTTTTACCTCGACTACTGCGCCGCCCATCACTGAAACGTTGACATCCTGCCTGATGCTGCCAAGCCCCCTGGCTACTCGCCGGCTTGCGCGCAAAAGCCTGCCCAAGGTCAACGCGACTTGCATTATCTCTTCTGGCTTGCCGGTCACCGGCTCAAGGGCAATCTCTACCAAAGGAACGCCAAGCCTGTCAAGGCCGTATTTTCTGACGCCTCCTTCGTCTCCTATCAATTTCGATGCGTCTTCTTCTAGACAGATGCTCTGCACTCCAACCTTTTTGCCGGCCACCTCTATGTAGCCGCCAGTGGCAACTAGCATCGTGCGCTGAAATCCGCTTGTGTTAGAGCCGTCGATGACTATTTTGCGCATCACGTGGATCTCGTCCATGACTCTGGAGTGGAGGGCCAGCGAGAATATCAGCGCAGTCTCCAAAGCCTCCTGATTGACTTCGTGCGGCGGCTCGTCGTCTGCCTCGACTAGGCAACTTGAGCCTGACGCCGCGTGGTACTCGACAGACTTCATCTTGCTAAACTCAAACATTGCAGCAGGGTCGTAGAATCCAAGCTCGCTTTGCGTTGGCCGGAGTTTTCTAACAAATGTGCTGTCGTATTTTTCTGCCTCTGCACAGCTGCAATTGCAAAACAGCTTGCTTTTTGTAGCCAGCTGCTGATGAATCTCAAAACCGACCTTAAAATCCAGATCGCTTTCTGTCACAGCAAAATTTCTGTCGACGGTCGTATTAATCTATACGGGTATTGCCGCGGATATCTCGCCGGCAATATTCTGTAGCATCAACGCCTTTGCTGAATCGAGATCTTTTGAATTGGCAAGGGCCCACATGGCCTTTACCGTGGCTGTCTCTGAAGTCATGTCGGACAGAGGTATAACTCCAATGTCAAGAAGGTCTCGTCCAGTGTCATAGACGGTCATCCTGACGCGGCCCCAGATGCACTGCGAAGTCATGCAGACCATCAGGCCAGATCCAACCGCCTTTTTCAGGCTTGAAAAACAGTCGCGGCTGACGTGGCCAAGGCCGGTGCCTTCAAGTATTATTGCCCTATAGCCAGAATCAACAACGCTGTCAATTAGGGCCGGATTAAAACCAGGGAAATATTTTAGCAGAATCGCCCTGCTGTCAAAGGCCGGCTTGACTACCATGTCGCGCTGTGCTCTTGGCGGCAGGCTCACACCTGACATCTCTATCTTGCCGTCTCTAACCAAGGCAGCTGGCTTGGTGTCTATCGACTCAAAGGCGTCGCGCCTGCTCGTGTGGTTCTTTCTCACCCGAGTTCCTATGTGGCATGCAACAGTTTCATCGGAATTGGTTGCGTGCATGGCTACAAACACGCCAGCAGCGTTCGCGCCTGCAGCAAATATCGTGGCTCCAAGCAGGTTCAATGCTGCATCAGAAGACGGCCTGTCAGATGAGCGCTGCGCGCCGACAAGCACAACTGGAATAGGCAAATTCTGCAGGGCAAAGCTGAGCGCCGCAGACGTGTAATGCATGGTGTCCGTGCCGTGCGAGACGACAATTCCGTCGTATTTTCCAGTGCTTGCCTTTTCAGCCACTTTTTCAGCTATCTTTGTCCAGTGATCCGGCTTTAGGTTCTCGCTGTACTCGCTCATCAGCACCTCTGGATCCACTGATGCATAGCCGGCAAGCTCTGGCACGGAAGCATACAATTCCTCTGCGCTAAGAGCTGCCCTGACGCCGCCAGTCCTGTAGTCTATTTTGCTGGCGATTGTCCCGCCAGTGCTTATCAGAGATATCTTTGGCTTGGAATTGTCAGTTGGTTTTACGACAGGACTTGGCGCAGGCTGCGGTCTAGCAGAATCCAGTTTTTCAATAGACTTTATCTTGGCTATCTCTACTCCCGTGTTGTAGCCGGATTTCATCTTGACAACGATGTAGTCCTTGCTGGCAGATTCATACCGGGGCATCAGGACACCAGAAATCTCGCCCTCCTGCGTTGTAATTTTGATGCTGTCTCCTACTGAAACCTGGTATCTTGATAAAAGCTGGACTGCAGAATCCTTGTAACCGCTAGACAATGCTTGGGCAAGATAGCATTTCATATATTAATAAATCTGGAGTCCACACTGGTAACTTTTAGGCGCATTTTACCATCGCTGCACAGCGCGTTAACTTAAGGTGATGATCAATTCCTGCGTCAATAAATCTTCATTACATAGCGGCTTACTACGTAGTGTTATGCCAGAAAAGTTTACTGTAATCGATATAGAGACTGAAAATACAGGATATGACATAATGGAAGATAATGCTAGAATACTCTCGATACAACTCAACGACGGCATTAAGGAGGAATTATACTATGCAGATTCTAAAACGAATAGCTTGGGATTTGCAAGCACGAAAATTAGGAGCATGATTAGCGATAGATTTCAATTTGTTGGCTACAACATAATTAACTTCGATCTTGCAATGCTAAAGAAGTTCTCGGACATTGAAGTACCGCGCTCACAAGTAACGGACATAAGTGAAATGAAAAACATGGTCTTACTTAAAAATCGCCTGAACAAGAAAGGGATTTCTCTTGAAGATGCATGTCGTCATTTTAGCGTAAATTGCGAACATAAGGCATTGATGAAACCAATAAGCGACAGAATCAGCAAATCGCCCGAAGTAGTTGCAAAGGCAAAGTTTGGTGCCGTGAAGTTGGCTAACAAGAGAGGATGGAGTGCAGATTTCTCCTACAAGTATGCACTCGATAAAATAAGTGGAGGAATGGCAATACTTGAAAGCTATAATGACTTTATTCGATCCAATGCTAGTGCAAATTCGACCTTTCATAGATATGCCATAGGGGATGTAATCTCGGAATACCAACTATATCAAAAGATGAAGGCCGGCTAACTTGATACATGACAACTGATAAGCGACCATTAAGGATGGTTCATTTTTATCCAGTAACTATCCTTTCCATTTCAGCCAGTTAGACCCATTCCCTCTCCGTATATCGTTCATCTCACGCCATTCTTCACTCTCCATCCATGTTTTTTGCTTGAACTTTATCCAGCCTTTTGACTACCGTCAACTTTTCAAAGCGTTTGTCAAGCTGATTAATGATGCACGTTTCATGGCTCTTTTCCTTTTCAACTGTGGCCTACATCACCTTAAGTTAACGCGCTGTGCAGCGATGGTAAAATGCGCCTAAAAGTTACCAGTGTGTTGGAATCAGACTCTATTGATTGCTATATTCCTTATTTCCAGT
>QCWB01000010.1 GCA_013114715.1 Nitrososphaera sp. | reverse complement strand
TGTTTGTGCCATACGGAAACTCGAGAGAGACAACCGAAAGCCCCTCTTGAGACGACGAGCGAATATAGCGAACTTTCTTGATATCAACCATTTGCTCTTCAATGGGCTTACTGACATAGAGCTCCATCTCCTCGGCTGAAAGACCCGGCTGCATGGTCACAATGCCGACCATAGGGCTTTCCACATAAGGCATCATGCGCTTTGGCATATAGAAGCCAATGGCTATAAATGCCAGCAGCAGCATGGATAAATAAAACGAAGCGATCGTGTAAGGATGGTCAATCGACCATTTCGAGATATTGAAACCTCTTTCCTTACTAGGCTCCCTTTTTATTTTGCCGGTCTGCATAACCTAAGGCACCTCCACATCAATGGACAGCCTTATAGGCTCCTTGGACACGCCTTTTATAAGCAGATCCATGTTCCAGAGACCGCTGTGAAAGTCGGTATTTATCTTGTAGCCATTGCCGGTTTGAGATGCCTTCAAATCAGGCCCTTTCATATCCATGCTCGGCATTGACGATGTCCCGGTAATCTGAGCTCCTGAAACCTTGCCACCGCCATGTTTTTCCAGCTTGATCTCTATGCTGTTCTCTTTGCTCTTCGGTGGAGTTGGTTTCATTGAAATCGACATCATCAGATGATCGACCATTTGCTCTAACTGCCAGCTATTGCCCTTGTCGAGTCTATTTGTCGCCACCTCGCTTGCCATTGGCAATTTCTCGATTCCTTCTTTATCCGTCCATTCGACGCCTATAAGTGGCATCGTCGGCTGCAAATCCTCGAATCCCTGCACAACTACCTCGTCGCCAACCTCAAGTCCTTCAACGATTTCTGTTCGATCGGAATTTGTCAGCCCGGTCTTCACCGAGATCAACTGCGCAATCTTCCCGCCTGACAGCTCTGTTGGCGTCAGATCCATGCCACACTTTGGACATTTTCCAGGCTTATCGGAGCGTATCTCCGGATGCATCGTACAGGTGTATGTTCTCTTCTCTTCTTTAGACTTTGACCCGTCATGCTCCTTATGATCCACTCTCTCGAGCTTCATCCCGCATTTGGGGCACTCGCCCGGTTGGTCGGAAATTACGTCCGGGTGCATCGGACACTGATACTTGCCGGGCTTCTTCTCTTCTCCTGGCGCAACAGCAAGCCACACGAACGGTTTGCCACCTCTACGAAAAACCGCCCGTGTAGGTACAGTCAGCCCGGTTTTGTCCCCAGTGACGATGCTCATAATTACGTATTGACCTGGCAAGAACCTGTACTCAGTTGCACTAACAACCTCACGGCCATTCGACCTACCCCCAGCCGTCGGCCTTTGGTTTTCTATAAGTGCTTCAACAACTGACGTCCGGCTTGTTTTGTCTGCAGCCGGGAAAATAGAAGTGACTCTTCCATCTACGGTTTCTGACCCTTCCGCGCCTTTTATGTGCACTAAGGCTCCAAGCCTGACTTTACTAATATCAGCATTGGAAATTTCCGCCTGAATCCGTACTTTATCGATGTGCGCCACGCGCAACACAACCATCCCGGGATTCACTACTACCCCTGGGCTAATCACTCTTTCTACGACCACTCCGCTGTCCTTGGCGACAATGTCTCTGTACTTGTTGATTATCTTGGCTGTCTTCTCACCAGCCTGCGCTTCTTGCGATGCAGAAAACTGATGACCAACATGATGAACAGCGCCTTGAAAAGCAGCTTTCGCTGCTAGCTTAGTTTTTGTCGCCTGCCTTAAGCTTGCCTCTGCCTTTTCATATCTGGCGCTGGCTGCTCTGTACTTAGCCAGTTCACTGTCGTATTCCTCCTGTGATACGACATCATCTTTCAAAAGATTCTCCTGTCGTTTGATCTCTGGAGACCAGTAGTCAAGATCCGCTTTGACCTCACTTACTGCTTTTTTTGCCGCTTCCTCAGCTTCCTCTGCAGCTTCAAGCTCATACTTCTTCTGCTCGAAATCCGCCTTGGCCGATCCAGCAAAATGCATTGCAGATTCTGCTGCATGTTGAGCTGCCTCCGCACGGCTCTTGTACTCCGAGGACTCAGGATCTAATTGCACAAGCAATTGTCCTTTTTTGACCCGATCACCTGGATAAACTGGCATCTCGACAATTCGCCCAGTGATTCTCGGGTATACATCCTCGTCTTCGAATGCCACTACCGATCCTGTGTATGTAATTGTTCCTTCAATCTCAGTCTCTTCGGCTTGAGCCAGTCCTACAGGCATGGCTCCCCGAGGTGGCATCATGGTACTCATGTCCATGACGTTAGCTTCTAGTACAGTCATTTGTCCTGGTTTCTTGAACGTTTGAACAACGAAGAAACTGCCAATACTGACTACAACTATCGTCACTACGCCCCAGAAGTTCTTTCTCGACCATTTGCCCGCATTGTTCAGCAGACCGCTTATCCGTTCTCTCAAGTTCGAGGATGACTCTGTCA
Source organism: Nitrososphaera sp. (assembly GCA_013114715.1). Lineage (GTDB taxonomy): Archaea > Thermoproteota > Nitrososphaeria > Nitrososphaerales > Nitrososphaeraceae > Nitrososphaera. Next base: position 23,166 of record QCWB01000010.1, on the reverse strand, counting down.
CTGTTTCTCTGCTCCCTCTTCTTGGTCGATTTCCCTTATCTTGAAAACTTTGATCGAATCTTTGTTTTTTCGGCCCTCGACTTCCACAAGAAACTCGCTTTCTCGCTTACTCGCCTTGATTACTTCGATTGCCAACCGGTTTCCCTTTTCGTCGAGCATTAGCCAGTTACCGTCTGTATAGAGCGTGTAACCGGACTTTTTGCAAGCTGGCATCAAGAGACAGCTCTTCGTGTGGTGATGTATAAAGTCTTCAGCCTTCGGGTCGTCTTTAACCGTCTTCATGCAAAGCCGATCAATTAGGTAACCTCGCCATTTAGAGTTTTCTTGGGCATCAGCCGACACAATAAACCCGACCAGTCCCCCAAAGCAGAGAACTAGTAGGTATAGATAAAACCTAGATTTAGTCATAAATTTCTCTCAGCCAAGAAATATGGCACTACGCGCCATCTGCCGCACAACAAACCACGCAAGTTAATAGCCATCTGACGATGAGCTAGTTTCCTGCGTGTTGACGGGGTTAGCTGAGAAAGACTTGATAGACTATATAGACTTTTGTCGAGCCGACAATAGGTATATCCGGTGGGCCACGTTTGAATATGTGTGCTCGGCCGGCATCAGGTGGACTGAAATCAGTCGATTGTCCAATGAAAACCGGTTGATGGGCCGGTCTTTGGCTGTCCTCGGAAGAATCAGATCTATACGAAACAGACAGGTTGGTAACCCCCTCCTGTTGACAGCCGCATCGCTCTTTGATGCTTTTACGATTTTTATCAGTCGAACTATCAATATTGACAGCCGGTCTACAACAGCTGTGGTGTGCGGGTTGTGCTTCTGGGACCAAGTCAATACAACAACAAAGCCGCGGCACAATCAGTGCGACGATAGAAACTGCTATAAACCCGATTAAGCCGTTTCGGTACATCTTTACCTCTGATCGGACATTATACGGTCAAAAAGGAAAATCGCCCTCATCTTATCGGATGACTTCTCAAGGGCTATTGCAAGATCAGATCGGAAATCTAGGAAGATGGCAACGATTCATGACAGCCAGATCGCTCTTCAAAAGTCGCGCGAATGCTACTTCCGGATTGGACTGCGAGCCTGTACCTGACAATTCCTTAGTGCTGTGTATCGTCCACTGGTTGTTGCCAGCTAAACCATTTCTTGTACCACGGACGTTCTAGTTCCTCGAGCTTCTTTGCCAAAGTCTTGAGCTCTTCCTGAACAGCTCGCTCCTTTTCTTCCTTTTCAACTTTAGTCCGCTGGAGTTCTTCCTCGACTGCCAATCTGCTTGCCTCTGTGGATTCCTTGAGACTCGACATGACTTCTACTTGCTTCTTGAGCGCTTGAATCTCTAGCTCCTTGAGCTCGACGTTCTTCTTCTCTTCCTCGGCTCGCAGACGTTCTTCCTCTACTTGCCGGGCTTTCTCCTCAGCCCGTGCCCGTTCAGCATCGCCTTTTGCCCGTTCTTCTTCCCTACGCTGGCGCTCTTGCTCAAGCTCTCTAGCATTCCGCTCAGCATTCTTTCGCTCTTCGTCTGCTCGCCGACGCGCTTCCTCAATTTCGCTTGCTTGTTTGTCAGGAAGCAGCTTGAGCTGTCTGTCCTTCTCCTCAAGCTGTTCTTGTAGCGCACCTATGATTTGATCTTTCTCTCCGATTACTACTTGGTACCGAGCTATGAGATTGTTCCAGATCTCATCTACGATACCGTTGACTCCAGGCTTTGCCTCTGCTTCAGAGCCCTCTGAGATCTTGGAATCGCTTTCAGCGGTTCCCTCGTTAGATGATATCGATTCTCCGACTATATCTACATCAACATCGATGTGATCTGAATCATCGTCTATTCTCGCCTCTTTCTGGTCTCTTGGTCTTGGCTCTTCAACGCTACTTCGCTTAAAGGCAGCCTCCAACTCTTCCAGTCTAGCCGTTAGGGTTTCCACTTCTGATTCAGCCTGCCCTGTTCCACTCTCCTCTTCGCCAAGTAACTCAGCCACAAGAGGGGAACCAATTCTCTTTAGCCCTTCTATGATCTCTTTGTTCGGATAAATCCGGTACTCATCGATGCCATTGTTTTTAACCAGAATTCCCTTGAGTTTCCCCTTCTCGCGTCGATATAAGACAGCACGAGGACTGAGGTCTAATGCCTCTGCGGCTTCTCTGACTGATATTGTTCTTATTCCCACTGCCCTATATTCGGTGGCGCTATTCTGTATATACTCATTCTCTAAGCACCTGAATTATAAAGCTTCTTCACGTACTTTCAAGCAGAAAAAAAATATAGAAAATCGCCTCCAGCCGCTTCCAGTGCTCCTGCCGAAAAGCTCCGAATTGCTCGCGAAAAGGCACGAAACAGGTTCTGCTTCTTAAACATCACCGAGCCATTCTTTTCGGACCACCCGCGAAAATTATCTCTCGCATTGATTATTTTCGCCCCGTCTTTTCTTGGTCGCCCAGAAGAGCCAAGAAGCTCTAAAACAACCACCCAGCTGCTTGTTCCGCTTCCTTGAGAAAAGGCCCGAAGAGACTCCGAAGCTCCTCGAAAAGTTGTTTCGCGGGTTTTCGGAAGTCCTTCGGAAGTGTCCCGAAATTTTTCTAGGCTTTTGCGGGGTCGCCCCGAAGCTCAAATTCTCCCCGATGCATTTGTTGGTTTTCCGCCCTTGAAGAAGCTGCTGTAATCAAACTTTCTCTCATTTCGCGGTATTTCGGGGTTTGCTTTTGTGTTTCTGATAAAGCTTTTCGATGTCCTTTCGGGGTATTTCGCGCGCCCCGAAATTTCTTCTTGCTTCTTTCGTGCTTCATTCGGGCTTGCTTCTGTCACCATGCTGCAAGCCATGCCCAGAGCGGCTGTTGAACCCAGAAAGAAATTTCGCACTGATTTCGAAGGACCTCTGACCTCGATCATATCCCGATTCAGTGGATCTAAAGTATTGATCGATCGAGACGCACCTTATATAGTGACATCGACACTTGACTAGATTTCGTCGGTGTATATCTTTCAAATAGCTTCTGGAGCCGCTGCTCCCTAGAAAGGCAAAAAGCAGGACAAACAAAAAACACCGCCTGAGGCGATGTTATTTGTGAGATCTTTGCGGACCTCGTATTCGATTGTCGTCGGGTTTTTATGGTGATTTCCCGAAGTGCACTCAGAATATACGAATGGTTCGGTCAGGTCAACACGTTCTAATTCAGATTAGAAAGGATGATCAGCCATTACCGGACATGTTCTCGCGCGCCAGGCTCAAACTTGTGCGCCGGTTAGATTTGCTCGACAAAATTTTTTCCCAGAGGGATGGGAGCAGTGTGTGTCCGATTTTCTCGGACTCTTCCACCGCTACGGGTATATCTATAAGCCTCTGTCCAGAGGCTCATGGTATTCTGCCGACGAGAAGTGGCGCCTTTCCGACTCCGAGATTCTCAAAGCCATAGCCGGCGTTCATCCCAAATTCCTTATCGGCTGCCGCGCCGGCAAAACCACCAGATTCGCCGTCCTCGATATAGATAAAAACAGTCGATACCACAATGAGCGGTCTCTTCGAAAATTGCTTCACCTGCTCGACAGTGCCGGTCTTTCTAAATCATCTCTCTATCGCTCCAGCTATAGCGAGGGATGGCATCTATATCTCTTTTTTGACGAACCACTCAACTCCGCCGAGCTACGTCGACAGCTGGTCAAGCTTCTCACCCTTCATGATTTTCAAATTGCCAAAGGACATCTTGAAATCTTTCCGCATCCAGGCAGCAAGAACTCCCTGGGGCTAGGTCTTCGCCTGCCCCTTCAGGAAGGCTTCGCCTGGCTCGATAAGCGAACACTAGATGTTGACTATGAGCGCCACGAGCTCACGCCAACCCAGGCGCTGGAGCTCTTCATAGACGCTTTTGAAGGCGATCCAAATTCCTACCAGGACTTCAGACAACTGAAGTCTTACGTTGAGGACCTCGAGGCCAGAAAGAAGACGACGCAAGAACACGTCCAAAAGGCACGATCCGATAATGTCCTTCCACTAGTCAGAAAACGCCCGAACTCTTCTCCGACAGAATTCACTGACTTTGTCACCGCTGTCTTTTCCGTCCTTCCACCAGGAATTATCATCGACAATTGGTATAACGGACGTCTCTACCATCTCAATGGACTGACAGGACCGTCCCAGCGCGCCGAAGCCATAACCTGCCTCGGGCACTATCTCTTTTATGGAGATCCCAGCCGTGGGCTACCCGCTCTTGGGTATGGTTACGAGCAAGAGCGGCAGTGGGCTATCGATGAGTTTCTGCGCCATTACAATAATGGTCACAGCAAAGATATCAATGCTGACCGCGCCGATGCCTTTGCTCAGGTAGAAAGGGCGGCGAACTGGATACCGCCGCACAAAAGAGACCAAGAGCTCAGCCCGTACAAGCCGAACGTGCCTGTCGCCTGGACCCGAAACAGCGCCAATTTACAAATCGATGCACGCTCTCGTATAAAGGCCGCCCTGGAGGAGTTGATTGCTGAGGGCAATCCGTTCAGCTTGCGCGACCTGACTGCTCGAGCACACTGCCATCACAATACCCTCAAACGACATGCCGATCTCTGGAAAGCCGACTATGACGCCTTTTGTGTTCGCTTGGAAACTGCTTCATGTGAATATAACGTTGTGGTGGGGGCTGCTTCATCAGAAAGCAAGCCCCCTACCACTTCCCAAGAGATAAATATGCCGCCCGGGCGCTTGGCAGCCCGCAGAATCGCTTATGAGCTCTCCATGCGGTCGCAGAGAGAACGGAAACGCCGGGAGGCTGATCTCAATCAACCGTGCGACTGGCGAGAGTCAATAAAAGAAAAGTTGCCGGCTGATCTCGACGCCGCCGACATACAGACCCTAAAACCACTCCTCGTTTTCCTCATTTGGCAGCTAAGCCTCTCTCCCTCTCATGAAGATCAGGTCTGGCTGTCCGATATTGTCTCGTCAGTCCGCTGGCAATTGAAAGCAAGGTCCCATGCTCCCAGATTAATCAGGAGCATACCGCCCTAGATCCCTGTCTTCAGGTCACCAGGAGCGATCTGTGCCGTTCTCTCTGACATCGCTTTCGATAAAGCAGTTGCGAAGATCGGCTAAGTGAGTGCATTCGACCAGCATGTCATTGATCTGTTTGTCTAGATGCTCATCATCGTCATAAAAGAATGTCAGCTCATACTCCCACCCATCTAGCTTCTTCATGCCATGGTGTGATAGAACCAGCCTCTCGATTTCTTCTCGTGCTTTGGCTTTGCCTCGCACGAACTTGCTGTTTCGCTCGACGCGCAGCCATAAGGTAACGGTCGTAGTCTTTTGTTTCGATTGCTCCGGCACTGTTGCCGGTGCTTCTTCTTTCATGTACTTCAGAGAAAGCTCTATGCACTTCTCACAGACCTGATGCTCTTTTCCAGCCACTACCCTCCTCTTGTAATTGGGGAGTTTGCCGCAAAAGGAGCAGCGCAGCCTTGATGATCGATCGAGCAATCTATAATCCTTCGATCCGGCCAAAAGCGCTTCTCTGTAGGCGTGAATGCAAGCATCACAGCCAAAGATATTAGGCCCCTGGACAAGCTTTTTGACCTCTTCTGCTAGTAGTCCGCAAAACGAACATCGTAACTCTGGTTTAGCGGGCCTCAGCCATGGCCGCCAGCCTTTATTCTGTCCTTCGACTATCTGATGGACTCTCTGGTGGCTCAAATTGAGAAGTCCTGCTATCTCTCTAAGCGACTTGCCTGAGATATGCAATTCTCTGATTGCTTGATAGTAAGATTCTTTCGCCTCTTCGAGCTGTCCTTCCAGGGACTTTATCCGTCTTTCTTTCTCCTGGATAAGAGCAAGCGGGTCTTTTTCGGTCATGGTTTCTTCTCTGTCTAATGTCTACTGTCTAGTATGAGTAGACACTAGGCAAAAAGCAAGACCCCTTACTTTTTCTCTTCCTCTCTCCACCCGGTTATATAGAGTCGCTTCTGCTCTCTGTAAGCAGCCAAGAGATTCTCCACCAACCAGTCGATGGCTCCCTCCGTTTTCTCCCAGGACTTGCGCCAATCTCTTGCATAGACATAGGCTTCGTCTTTTCCGCCTGAGGTAATGTAAGCACCGATCTTGATTTTCGGAAGCTTTGGCGTAAGCAACCAGCTCACCACATGAGGATTCCATCTCACTGCCTCGCCAAGCTCCTCCCGGGCCTTTTCTGTATCACCATCTTTCTTGAACAGGTAGAGGACACGAGTATAGTTAAGAGCTGGGCCTGTATCGTCCGTGTAGGTCTTTAGAATCTTCCACGCCTCGGGCAGCCTGTCGAGAGACAAATACAGCGGTGCCAGGCAATACCGCACGCCCTGATTGTCGCGAGGATTGAGACGCATAAGCTCCCTGTAATGCTCTATAGCCTCATCGACCCTGCCGGCTTCCTCCAGCTCGATCGCCAGTCCCATTAAGGCTCTCATGTACGGCCGGGTCTCAAGAATTCCCCAGAACGAGCCGACTTCTTCTTTAAAGTAGCGCGGTCCCAGTGCTCTGCGACCTGCTTTCACGCCTTCTTCAAATAGCTCCATTTTCCTCTGTCGGGTAATCTTTGGAAGATCATAAGCAAGGACCACATAGGCATCGGCGCAATCTGGGCAGATCTTGAGCGCCTCTTCAGCCAGGCGAATACGCTCTTTTCTTGCAGCCGTGTCGAAAGCTGTCCACATTAGATCCTGCGCTCTATCCAGGTCTTTGTTTCTCACTCTCATCACGCCGACTCCTCGTCTGGTCTGGCAATCATGCCAAGTTCATGTCCTTCTTGCCCAGCAATTTCTACTAATAATATGCTGGCAACGAAAGCTACGAAAAACAGCCATATCGCTCTTGAAAGCCTGTTATTTAAGTGACGGCAACTGTATTTTGCAGGGCGAGCTTGCTCTTGCTTGTGGCATTTTTCTCCCCTCGATTATACGAGGGCAGCACCACCGCGCCTCAAGCGTAATAGCTCTGTTTGTCATGGGCCTGCCTGCTGACGCTTGACCCGCGGAGCCGCCCCCGTCCTCTTGTGGTGTCGAAAAACCGCATCACAAGGAGGTTGCGTTATGGCATTACTCACTGAAGAGATCAAAAAGTCGCTTCCAGCTCTATATTCGCAGGAAGAAAACAAAGCTCCTCTTGCTCGAGCTCGCTTTATAGATTCGCTCGGTGACTGGAGCTGGTATGCAATCGAGTTCGATGGAGATAATCTCTTCTTCGGTCTGGTTCTGGGTTTCGAGCGAGAGCTTGGTTACTTCACTCTTTCCGAGTTTGAAGAAGTGAATCAGAAAGCCGGGTTCGATCGTATCCAGCTAGATCCTGATTTTACGCCTGTTTCTGTCCATGAGATTCAGAGATAGAGGACGGTGAAAGTCATGCAAACATTGAATTTAGCTAGTCCTCCATGCCGAAGGTTTGAGATACGACCAGATAGCTGAGATTGTCGGTTGCCGGACCGGCACAGTGCGGTCTCGTCTGCACTATGCCCGCAGACGGGCGCGAGAGTTGCTGTCCGTGTGATTTCTGAAGTGTGGAGCTGGCGCCGGGCCTGCGGGCTTCTGGCGCCTTTTTTGTTGCCGATAACGTAATAATGATAAGTAATAACGTAATAAAGTAATAAGTAACGTAATAAATGTGCTATTATGATCGGGTTCCGCCGTTATGGATGGGAGGAAATTCGCCATGGGTCGCCGCGCTACCGTTGATCGAGAAGAGTTGTTTGATGCCGCCAATAAACTAGTCCTGGAAGGTAAGGAAGTCAGTGCTACCGAGCTCCGGGAAATGCTCGGAGGGGGCAGTTTCAACACCATCTACAAGTTCCTGAATGAATGGCGGGCAGGACAACCGTCTGAGCCGCCGCCGTCACCCGATCAGATTCCGGCTCTTGTTCAGACCGCTTTCCTCAACACCTGGAGGGTGGCTACCCAGGAGGCTGACCGTCTTCTTGATGAAGCGAAGGAGAAAGCGGCTGAGGAAGTCAGAGAGGCCCAGAAACAGTTTGCCGATGCTCTCAAGTCAATCGAGAAGCTCGAGGCCGACAGTGAAGCTGATGCCAGGGAAATCGAGTCTCTGAAGGGGAGAACCGGTGAGCTTGAGGCAGAATTGAAGGACGCCCAGGGGAAAGTTGCTGGTCTTGCGGCTACTCTAGAGCAGGTGAAGCAGCAGCTTGAGAAAGTAGAGAAAGAGAAGGCTTCCGATCGAAATGAAAGAGATGAGGCAATGAAACAGGCAGCCGAGCTGCGGGGCCAGCTTGAGGCGATGAAGGCTCAGAATGCTGAGTTATTATCCAGGCTTGATAAAAAGCAGGAGAAGAAGTCCTGACCCTTCTTGTTCTGGTGTTCTTGCTCTTTCTTCTGTGGTCGTTTTCTTTTTGAGGCTAAGAAGTCGGCTTCGCTGCGGATGACCAGTTGTCGTCGGCCTGCAGAGTTCGTACTGTCCTCCTCTGGTTCTGGCTTCTGGAGCACTTCTTTCTGATGGATCCTGTTGAGCTTACAGGCGGGTCTGTTGAAGGCTCCTTTTGATCATTCTGTCGAAAGAAGGCAAAGTGTCTTGTCTAAAGCTTCCTTTCCGGGCTGTTCTTCAGGGCTTCTGGTCGACCAGGCATCTGAATGTGAGCCTGTTTGTCCTCATATTTTGCTGAGTAGTTCCTGGATGACGATAGATCTCTTCTGGCTGTTGTCTGTAAATGCTTGTTGTTTAGCTGGTTCTGGCGACCGACATGTCCTCTCTCTTTAGCTGCTTGTTCTTGTCTTGATACCCCCGGCGGTGACTCAACCGTGCCTGAGACTAGCACAACTGCTCCTGGCTGCAAGGCGACCTCTTCGAGGCGCTGGCGCGACCTTGCAGCCAGGAGCAGCCGCTTTGCGGGCTGGCGCTTGTGCCATATGGAGGGCACTGAGACACCGTCGGAGGTTCAAACGATGAACAATCAGATTACAGTGGTAGGACATGTCGGTCAGAATCCGCATTCGGTCACCTTTGGAGATACAGGCAACAAGGTCGTAAAGTTCTCCATCGCTGTGAAGGAATACTCCTCGAAATCAGACGAGAAGAAGACCCTCTGGCTGGATGTCGATGCCTGGAATGGCCTTGGAGACAGAGTGCTTCAGACCGTGACTAAAGGAAGAGAGCTCGTGATCAATGGAAGACTGGGCATCTCTACCTATCAGAAGGAGATAAACGGAGCCAAAGTGCGGATGACCAAGCCTGTCATTAAGCTCTCGTCCTTCCATCTCTGTGGGAAGAAGCCCAGACCTGAAGGAGAAGATCAGGCTGAGGAGATGGAGAGTGGCTCTGCCTCTGAGGAATCTGGTAAGAAAAAACCTAAACTGGCTGTAGCTAAGAGCTAGATCTAGATCATATGGCAGGGATGTCTCAGGCGTCCCTGCCTTTTCCTTTTCTTGCTCTCCTTCTTACTGTGGTTTCGTTCCCGGCGTCACTGTGGGTCTGGCTTCAGATTCTGGTCGCCCCGCAGAGGAGTTTCGGCAAACTTTTTAGCCGGCTTCGCCGGTGGTTACCAACCCACCCTCCCCTGAGCGCAGCGGCGCCTCCTCCCCGGCGCCCGATAGCCGCGCGTCTATTGTCTGTCCTCTTCGGTGTCAAGCCACGCTTCGCTCTAAAGGGCTTGACACCCCAGATTCATTTTGTCGATCGACTGTTTGTAACCACTTCTGGTGGCAGGGCTGAAAGCCGAGCTGCTTGCTTCCTCCCCTGCCCCGGCAAATAAGCCTAAACGCGCCCGACCCACTGTCAATGCCCGAGCCTCCGGTCCCGCTTCGCGGGAGGCATTGACAGCGGGGCCCACGGGCGCATTTGCCGGGCAGCGCGGCAGGGGGTGCGCGGCGCAGCCCTTAGCGCTAGACCAGTCAGTCAGGAGGTAAAGCTGATGAACACCAGGACTCTGAAGAAACATCTCAAGTACATCGTGCCGGAATTGAAACTGGCCCTCATCAAAGAGCCGGGCAAGAAGCCGATTCCAGTGACCTGTCCGAAGGACATAGAGAGGTTTGTCGAACCACTCAGAATCTACTCGGAAGAGCATTTCGTCTGCTTCCACCTTAACGCGAAGAACGCTGTATCTGGGTTCCAGATTGTCAGTCATGGAACGATCTCGGCTTCGTTAGTGCATCCACGTGAAGTGTACAAGGCGGCAATACTCTCGAATGCTCACGCGATCATCGTGGCGCACAACCACCCGGCAGGCTCGACAACGCCCAGCCGCGAGGACTTCGAGACGACCGAGCAGCTCATCAAAGCCGGCGAGCTCATGGGTGTGCCGCTTCTCGACCACGTGATCGTCACCGCCTCAGATCTTTGCAGCATGCGCGAGGACTATGGCTATCTGTGGAGTTGACCGCTTCAAAGACCCTGCGGCCGGCCAGGAGATCCTGGCTGGCCGCAATATCTTGCAGCCCAAAAGAGTAAAATTGAGGTTCGTTTCGAGGTACTGGAATGACTGAAAAACACTGGATATCAAGGAGTGGGACTGAAAGAGACCATGACTGAGAGAAAGCAGGAGTTGAGCAGCCTAGTCCTTGCCGGATATGATGAATTCGTCCAGGACCTGAAAAATCGCGTCAAGCAGGCGCAGGTAAAAGCCGCTCTTTCAGTAAACCAGGAGCTTATAATCCTCTACTGGCAGATCGGCCAGCGAATCTCGGAAGAGATGGACCGCCATGGCTGGGGAGCATATGTTGTAGACAAGCTCGCTGATGATCTCCGGAATTCTTTCCCTGAGATGAAAGGGTTCTCGCCCCGAAACCTAAGATACATGCGAAGTTTCGCCGAGGCTTACCCCGATGAGCAATTTTTGCAACAGGCTGTTGCAAAAATACCCTGGGGCCATAACGTGCGACTTCTCGACCAGGTGAAAGATGAAGATCAGCGACGTTGGTATATAGAGCAGACCATCGTGCACGGCTGGAGTCGTGATGTCCTTGTTCATCAGATCGAATCCAGGCTTTACGAGCGCCAGGGAAGAGCCCTTACCAATTTCAAGGCAACACTGCCGGAGCCACAGTCTGACCTTGCCCACCAGCTCCTGAAAGATCCCTATAACTTCGAGTTTCTCACTCTCGACAAGGACGCAAAAGAGAAGGAGCTCGAGGCCGGCCTGCTTGAGCGCTTACGCAATGTCCTCCTGGAGCTCGGGACCGGTTTTGCCTTTGTCGGCAGCCAGTACCATCTGGAAGTAGGCGGGCAGGACTTCTATATCGACCTGCTTTTCTTTCACTGGAAGCTCAACTGCTTTGTCGTTGTCGAGCTTAAAGTCACTGAGTTCAAGCCAGAATATGCAGGCAAGATGGCTTTCTATCTCACTGCGGTAGATGAGCATCTCAGGCAGGAAGGACACAAGCCTACTATCGGCCTGCTTCTTTGCAAGACCACAAACAGAGTAGTTGCCGAGTATGCCCTGAGAACCAGCCAGAGTCCGATGGGAGTTTCGGAATACAAAGTGAACGAGGCGCTGCCTCCTACCTTTGAGCAATCACTGCCGGCACTGGCGGACATAGAGAAAGAGCTGGAAAGCCGCCTGGCTGATGATCCGTCCTGAATTACAAATCAGGAAGCTACTGGTTAAATCGCTTCCACCTTGCAGTAACAGTAGAGAAATTGCTGTGTCGTTCCAAAAGGCGTCTCGTGCTCTTCTGACGTATGCTCTACCAGCTTGAATCTTGCTCCAAACTGATCATGAAGTGACTCGGCATCATAGCGGACTACGTTCAAGCCACTGCACTTTTCTGGGCCTTCTGGTCCGAACGTAGCCACAATTACATGGCCGCCGGTTTTCACAGATTGAGCAACCCTTTTCACGTATGCTTCTCGGTCTGCGGGATCGGTCAAGAAGTGAAATACGGCCCGGTCATGCCATACGTCAAAATACTGCGCCGCCAGCTCTACTCTCGTTATGTCTTCAATCATCCAGGTAACCGCAGACGCTTTAGAACCCAGGCGCTGTTTTGTGTCTTTGATGGCTTTCTTGGAAATGTCGAGTACTGTTATGTTCTGGAAGCCGCGATCGAGCAAGTCATCTACCAGGGTAGCTTCTCCGGCTCCTACGTCGATGATGGCAGCCTTCGAGTCATGGTTGACCGCTTTCAAGATGAGGTCCAAAGACTTCTCCAGATGAGGCCGATACCAGCTGACGGTATCAGGCGCCTTGGTTTGATATATAGTCTCCCAGTGCTTCTTGGGGTCCATTGCATCTGACCTCTCAGCGAATTGATCATGCTCATTCTACAGCTTCCAAGTTTGATCTCGACTTTCGCCGGCAAGCAGTTCTGTCTATACTGAAAAATTAGCCACCTCCAGAGAGCTTCGCCCATGGACATAGTATTTTCTTCGACTCAGGCAGCCATTCCAGAAAGACAGCCTTACAGGATATTCGGCAAAGACATTCGCTGCTTTTATCCATTGTTCGTGATTGCCCTGGGAGCAATACTCATACTTTCGGTCTTCTGGATGGGCTCACGGTATCCGGCTCTGATACACAAAGCGCATGACATAGGGCACATTGCCGTCACCTCGTTCATATGGAACTCGGAGCTGGTAGCAATTCCCGCTACTGCGAGTTTCCTGGAGAAAGTATGGGGCAATTTCGCAAACTGGCTCTGGACCATGAAGATCGGCATGTCTTTCGGTCTTGTGATGGGTGCTCTGCTCCATACGGTGTTCAAGTTCTATCCGCCTACTTTCGGACAGAACATCTACCTCAACACCCTGAAAGGCATTATTGTCGGGGCTCCCGCTGGGGTTTGCGTCAACTGTGCCGTCCCGGTAGCCTGCGGCATAAACAGAGGCAAGGCGAATCTTGAATCAGCGCTATCCTTCATGTTCAGCTCGCCGACACTAAACGTCATTGTCATCTCGATAGTCTTTTCTGCGCTTCCAATCAAGTACGGCATCATTCAATACGGGCTTATTGGCTTGCTTCTGCTCGGTCTGGTTCCGCTGATTGTCTACGTCATGAATAAGAGCAAGGTAGTAGAAGACGACCTGGAAGTCTCAGCTTGTGCCATTCCGCTCGATCAAGAGTGCAATAAGACAATGCTGCAAGCAGCGACGGAAGTCATGAAAGAGTATGGTAAGAACCTCTGGAGTCTCATCAAGGCTGCTGTTCCAATGATGATTCTGGCAGCAGCAATAAGCGCAGTGGTCGTGGAGCTGGTGCCATTCCAAGCCATCTTCTCTGAAGTCACATTCACAGGATTATTGCTCACAGCTCTCGTATCGGTATTCTTGCCGGTCCCGATAGCTCTGGATGTGATAGCTGCCCACTATATGTACACCCAGGGCGTCCCGGCTCCCTACGTCATGGTGCTGCTCTTCACCCTCGGAACCTACAGCATCCTGCCGATGATATTCCTCTGGCAGGAAGTCTCTAAGAAGCTTTCCATCGGACTTTATGCAATGTTCGTAGTGCTCGGGCTGGTAGCTGCGTACACGATCAGCTTGTTCGTATAACGCTGCGGGTCAGCTGCTCTCCTGAGATAGCTAGCGAATGACTGGAAAATCTTTGAGAATCGCCAAAGGCGTACCGTGCGCATCGCCTTTACCGGTAGCCCTGTGATGCGCTCCTTCCTGAAGACTGTGGATTTCTACAGTGACTCGACTCCCAGTCAGTCTTACGCTCAAAAGAACCAACAGGGAGCGGAATCATGACCAACAATATCTTCGAATCAGTAGACAGAGGCATCAGGCGAATAGGCGAAGCCCTGGAAGATACAGGCGCCGTGCTAGACGATGCTATCGACTCCACCTGGAGACCCGGAAGTACTCGAAATACAGAAAAACAATGTGCCGCAATCCTTTCGAATGCCCAGGAGGCACTCGGTCATGGCGATCGCCAGGAGACAGAGCATCAATTGAATCGTGAGATATACCTGGCTCAAAAGTCGCTGCCGCCAGGCAACCGCTACGAGCTCGCTGGTCAGGCCGGTCTGGCGTCTCTCCGGGAGGGCTACTCGCCAGCTCTGAGCAGTTTCATGATCGACCGGGCACTACTGAATCTCGCAAATTACGATCAGTCCGTCCAGTGGTCATCTGGCTTTCCTGAAATCGAAACGAATGTCCAGGAGATATCCCGGTCGGAAACTACCAGATCGGCGGCTGAATTCCACTGCAACGAGGTGCTTGGCGAGAAAGCTTTCGGAGCTGCTTTGTGTGGCGATGAAAAAGCCACCCGTTATCACCTGCAACGTGGACTGTACCTGGCCAAGAAATACATACCGGGCAACGATACCGCCGAATGGCGGGCTGACTATGCTCTCCATTCGCTTGATCGTGGCAAACAACCAGCAGAAGTACTGGAGATTCTGGAGCCAATGCTAGAGCGATGGAAAGACCAGGTCGATCGACAGAAAGCAACATATTAGATACATTCAGCTGTGCACTCGACTATTGAAAAGTCGTGCACGCAACTTCCGAAAATGACGGACGCCGAAGGGGCACTGAGGCGAAATCTTCAAATCCGCACGTAGTAAGGCAAGATAAAAGGCAACATCGCTAGCGCGATATTGCCTGTAGTACAAGGCTTTTGGTAATTACAAGCCGGTACTACGTGCGGATTACTGATTACAGATCTCGGTAACCTTATTATAATGGAATTAAGGTTAATTACGAGATTTCGCCAAATGCCCAAACCTTCCTCCAAGCCCCACTTCGTCCAGACCCGGTTATCGGAGAACGACCACAGCCGTTTGCAGCAGCTTATCGGTGAGACCGGAGCTACTCAGTCGGATGCTGTCCGAGAGGCTATCCGCTTCTACCTGGATAACTATGAGACCCTCAAGACCAGGCAAAGAGAAGACCGTGTAGTAGCAGCCATCAATGCTATGGCCAATCGCGTCTGCGCCATGCTCAATCGACAGGGTACAGACATCGGAACTCTCTATGAGCTGACCTACCAGACCATGCCAGACAAGGACATGTTTCAAGCCTGTATCAACAAGACCAAGGAGCGCCTGCGCAACCGGCAGACTGCCGACGAACGCAGAATGGCTGAACGGATGAAGGCGGTCATGACCGAGGGAATCGATCCTGAGCAAGACAAAGAGCGGCTGGCTGACCTTGCGGAATCGTCAGAATGATCGTCAAGCACTCCTATATCTCAGTCAGGCAAAAGCGAGGCTCCGCAAAGAGCTGGAATGCCGCAAGACTTGCAGCAGTAGGAGCCGCCCTGGGCCATCTCAAATATATCCAGCACCGTCCAGGGGAGGACAAGGAAAGAGAAGGACGTGGCACATTCGACCAGGAAAATGATCATGCCGACACCAAGGCGTTCAAAAAGGAGATCCGGGGCCTCAAGACCAGAGGAGCCCTTGTTCATAAGCTGATCTTCTCGCCAGACGTGACGCCGGCAGACCCGAAAGCATTCACCCGAGAAATCATGTCCGAGCTCGGAGAAGAAAAGGCGCTCGATTACAACTGGCAGGCAGTGGTCCACTCAAATACCCGGCATCCGCATGTACACGTTATGGTTCTTGCCCGGGATAAGAACGGCCGGGAAGTCAGATTCGACAAACGCGACCACAAAAGAATGAAAGAGCTGGGCGACAGGTTTCTCGACCGGGAGCATCCACTGGAGCGAGAACAAGCAAGGCTGGAAAGAGAACAAAAGGAACGGGAGCGAAAAGAGGCTATTCGGGAGCAGCGAAGGAAAGAACGCCAGGAAAAGATAGACAGAGGCGAATATCTGCCCTGGTTCCGGCACAAGATTGTCCGGGAGCAGCTCGAGCCCTATCATGAATGGAAAAGAGCGCAGGCCGAGAAGGAGCTACTGCCTGAGCCCGTGGAAAGCAGCCCGTCCCGACAAGCAACTGACAGAAAGGAAGCGGACCAGAAGTTTGTCTACGACAAGAAAGAATACAGTCAGGACTCCAGCAGAGAGGAGCTAGAGAAGCTCAACCGGTACCTGTGGGAGAACAAGGACGATAAAGAAAAGCGCCTGCCGAAGCTTGATTACGAGAAGCTACAGAGCTGGCTGGAAGTAAAAGACAGGGAACATATCTCTGAATTCCTCCAGCATCATCCCGAAAAGATTCAGGCCCGCGACCAGAAACGACAAATTGATGATAAATCCAGGGTAGGAGGAAAGGTGCTTGATCCCATGCAGCAAGCAGTAGCCACTAACCCCGCCGTTGGCGCCCTGGTACAAGCCGGTGCTGTAATAGGAATGGTAGTCGGTATGATTCGACTCGACGATCTCAGAGACCCACTAGGTGAGGCACACCAGTACCTGATGGGCGCCTATGGAGAGGTCAAGGAGATCAGATCCGAGAGGGCTGCCGACCTTGAAGACGTCTCCCAGGAGGACAAGACGCTCAATCAAATCGAGAAAGGACTCGACAAGGTCGATGAGAAGAAGGCCGAGAGAGCCAGAGAGGAAGAGCGCAAGCGAGAGGAAGCCGAGAAAAAACGAGAGAAAGAGATGCGAGACGGTATGGAAGGATTTAGGTAAATGCCCGCTACAGGACGAGATTCCGGCATAGTCAATATCGACGCCGACAAGGTGGCCGAGCTCGCCGTTCATTCGCTAAACCGGCTCAATTACCACATTACAAGCGCAACCCCAAAGACTTTCGGAAGAATACTCGCCAGGCAAGAGAAAAGAGAGCAGATTGGACGAGACTGGTGGAATTACAACTGGATACTGGAGCTCGACCTGGAGCCTGTATCAGACGGCGTACTGGTTACCGTATCACTGAAAGAAGAGACCGGATGCGGCACTGACAGCGAATGCGCAAAACGATGCGACCAGCTCATCAGGACCATGCAGCAGGATGCCCGCCGAGCGCAGATCATAGACCAACGAAGAGAAAAACCCACCACGCACGGTGCTGCAAGATGGGCAGATCTGAATGATCTCGACAGAGCCGGGTATCTCGAAACCAAGGTAGATCCAGGGAGGACTCTACTTACCAAAGTAGATTCGCAATTCGTCTCCGTACCGCAACGAGAAACCTACAAGCACGCACTGGTCTGCGGTCGGACTGGTGTCGGAAAGTCATCAGGCTTCTTTATTCCTAATCTGATCGAGCGGCTCGGAACCAATATGCTTGTGACAGAAGCCATACCCGAAGAGGATGAGCTGGGCGAGCTTTACTCCCTGACTGCCGGATGGAGGCAGCAGGCCGGTCACGCGATCTACTCATTCAATCCGGCTGATATGACCTCCACAAGAATCAACCCGATCGACAGCGTGAGATATGCTCCAAAACGCAAGATGACGGGAATGGCAAAGAAGATAGCAGAGCTTATCATCAGCGCTCACGGTGATAGTCAGCGAGCCGACAAGACATGGGATTTGTCTGAAAAGCAACTGCTCTATCCTCTCATCCTCCATGCTGCGGCATCTCCACCAGATCAGGGGCATTTCGGATACATCCGCTCATTGCTTATGAAGGGCGTCGACAATATCCCGGGGATAATCCAGAACAGTCCATCCGCTCTGGCAGTCGAGGAGTACTGGGGCTGGTACAACAATACGAGCGAGAATTTCAGGCGCGGCGTTGCTGCCGGTCTAGTCGCTAAGCTGACCCCATGGCAGACAGACGAGATCATGGAATTGACCGCCACGACCGACCTCGACCTAAAGGTCCTGGAGGACCAATTATTCACAATCTACCTGTCAGTGCCGGTTCGCGACCCGGATTCGAAGATAGTTGCTGCGCTCGTATTCAACTACCTCCTCGATATCCTGCTCAAGCTCAAGAAAAGAATGACGCGCCCACTTGCACTCTTCCTTGATGAATTCACCAATTTTGGCTACATACCAGGGATTCAGGATGTTCTTTCTATCGTGAGGAAAATGGAGATCAGCCTGGTCCTGGGATTTCAGAACTACAGCCAGCTCGATGAGGTATACGGCAACAAGAAAGCCAGCATCATCATCGATCAGCCGGGCACGCAGATCTATTTCCGGCAGAAAAATTTCAAGGAAGCAAAACAGCTCAGCGATGCCCTGGGCCGGACGACTGTAGAAGAGCGCACAGTGACGGACACCGGCAAAGTGCAAGAGCACATCTATGGAAGAAACCTGATGACTCCGGACGAACTCATAAATCTTCCGATGGATGAAGTCATAGTATTCACGCCAGATACCGGACCCCTCAAGGTGAAGAAGTTTGCCCCGGGAATCTATCAACACGCTACCGGCTATCCACCACCCGAGCGCGAAGAGCATGTGATAAGCGACTTCATCAAGAATCGCCATCGCTCGAAAAAGACTGACAAGATAAATGATTCACCGGCGCCGGCAGAGGAAGCAATCACTCCTAATGAAAATGAAACTCAGTCAACATCTGCCAAAGAAGTGGACTCAAGAGAAGATCCGCCAAGGCCCCAGGACGAGCGAGAGCGCAACAGGGCAGAGAAAGAGCCTGACATAGAAGACAAGCAAACCCCTTACGGTGACGACGAATGGCAATTGTAGGCGTGATTCTGGGAATTGGCGCAATGATAGTAGTGGATCAGCTACTGAAGCCGCTCATTCCGTCCGGCCCACACTTTCTTATCGCCTGTGTCGCGGGTGCATGGGTGGCCTGGTACTTCTTCCGGCAGCACAAAGAAGACCGGTTCAACAAGCTCCGGCCACGAAAGAAGAAATACCGGTTATCATTGCCGAAAGCATTCAAGGCTGTAACGGACGTACTCGATCTCAACACCATCCAGTCACAACGCTGGAGTTACCTGGCTCGTGATCCTGGAGAGCGACACATCAAAGCACAGATAACCTGGACAGAGAAAAATACAAGAATCGACGGACACGGCACCGGACCTACCAATATCAGCGTTACTACCGTGACCGATACCTTCCAGCACTCCCTCCAGATCGAAGTCTGGTTTCAGGACGCCGGCGAAGACGCCACCATCGTTACTGTCGAATGGACGCCAACTGTTGGCACCATGAATCCTTTTGCCTGCGATGAAGTGATAACCTCGACAATGAATGCAATAATCGCCAACCTGGGAGAAGGCGAAGACCTCGAATCAGACCGGCCGAGAACTCACAAACCAGGCCCGCCGCTTGTCCTGTTGATCATAACCGGCCTTGCGATGCTCTCCTTTACGACTGGAATCAACAGCACTATTGACGAAAGGCGGCAGAACTACGATAAAGAAAAGCAACGAAACGCAGATCAAATCAGCGAATTCAAGGAGAGAGTCAAGAGGGGAGAAGCAGAGATAGCCGAATGGCAAGCCTTCAAAAGGAGGCGCGGCTTATGACTTCCGACCTCCACGATGCCTTTACCGCACTGGGACTCAAAGCCGGAACCTCCTGGGACGAGGTGAAAGAAAAGCACCAGATTCTGGCTGCCGGTCTTCATCCTGATACGTACAAAGGCAAGAGGAAAGAAAAGGCAGAGACCGAGCTGAAAAAGATCAACCACGCTCGCGATGTCTTGAGAAAGCACTTTCAAGAAGATCATAAAGAAAGCGGCTGTGCCTGCGATCCGAACCCCACAGCGAGCCACACGGGTCCAGCTCCAAGTCCAGATGCAACCCAACAGCACCAGGACGATGTCGAACAGAGGGCCGCAGAAGCAAGAAGGCGCGATGCTCAGCGTGCCCAGGAGGCGGAGGAAGCTCGAAGAGCAGCTGAGGCCCAAGCTCAAGCTGCCGCTGCTGCTACAGCACAAAGGCAGGAAGAAGCCCAGTTTGCCCAGGACCTCCAGGATTCCTATCAATTCAATCAGGAGGCCAACAAGACTGCGCTCTACTGGAAGTTGGCTTTTGCCTGCCTGGTCTGGTTTCTCGGTAACTTCGCCTATGCTCATCTCAGTCAGGGCGCTTACAAGACTGGCGACCTGTACAGCTCTTTCAACGATGAATACGGTAAGCTCCGAGGTGACTTCGAGGCGAAATGGCAGACATACCAGAAAGACAAGCAAGCTGTCGTAACAAGAATCACAGGTGAGAAACCAACTCTGGCATCTTGCGAGAAATGGCGACCGCCATTCGATACTGCCTATAACAAGCTCCTGAAGGCAGTCAGGGATCGCAACAACAACTCAGACCGCTACGATGACAGCCCTCACTATCCCGACGACAAGACACCAACGCCGGCAGAGCACACCGGCGAGACCCAAAAGCGGATTGATGAACTCAATCGAGCAATCGCCTATTATCAGGGCCAGATGGATAAATACAAGAGAAAGCTAGACGAGCTCCAGGCGATGATAAATATCGGTGCCACCGGTGGCAATATCAAAGCGCAATACGACGAGGCAATGGCGAACTACAAGAAGAACCAGAATCTGCGTGACGACGCCAAAAAGAAGATTGACCGGCTGACAAAAAGCCCCACAACCATCGATGACCTATCCAATCCCTGGCATTATTCAAGAGACAAGAACCCCTGGGGCTCAGGAAGTACTCCGCCCAGCCTGAAATTGCCGAGTAAATCAAACCAGAACGGAAACTCCTTGCTCGGCCCAAGCATCATGCAAAAGTATCCACATATCTTCAATCAACAGAGCAAGTGATAATGAGAACCTCCTGCCTGATCGCCCTTGTCATACTTGTCTTTGCTGCCCCGGCAATAAGCAAGCCTGGAGAAAAACCGAAACCAGAAACAAACAAAAGTCCCTTCGGGCGTGCCATGCCACCTCCTGAATGGAGACCCGAGAACTTCAATGCAGACAAATACTTTATAAGAGACGGCGATATCAAGGCTCTGAAAAAGGAAATCGATATCCTCGTAAATATAGACTATCAGCGGCATATGAACTACATCGACGACACCTGGTTCTACAAAACCAAGTGGGAGCAATTCGCAAAAATCAAGAAAATACTCAATCCTTCGAAGCAAAAAGACACACCATTCCGTGACCCTCAAGCCCCACCTGACAAGAAAAAGAAGGATTCTGTATTCTTACCCCCGGCTCCGCCGCCCTCAAAATGATACTAAATAAGGAGTGCCTCTAAGTGCAAGGTAAGAACGAAAAACAAAGCTGGTGGCGCCGTTTTAGATGGCTTCTACTTTCCTTTTTCATCCCATTTGTTATTGCCACCATTGGGTATCATTTCGTTTATGTCTCCGATTCTGGCGTTAGAGGTATGGGACTCGATCAACAGTATCCAGGCATTCCGACTGAGAAAGCAGTTGAAATGGAAGAACAGAGGCGGTTACAAGACGTCTCAGCCTGGGGGGTTCATGCTGTCGTTATGGGCTTACCAGCTGGACTTCTTGTATCTATTCTTGTCGCCACAGCAAGACTGTCTATCCGACTTATTCGTTCACGAACAAGGGATGATGTCGCTTGATATGCAGTATTTGTTTCTTCACTAAATCAAATTGTTCCTTTTGGTTAGCGCCTGGGTTGTAACTCTTAATCAGATCGTGATGAGAAATCGATTTTGCCCCTGACGCTTCCTGCGTCTCGACATAGTCTGCCAGGTAAGCAGCAGCCAGCCACGCAGCCTTCTCGGGCTTTAGCGCATCTCTATATGGATGCTTCGGATCGATTCCACCTTGCTCCGGATCTGTCAACTGAGGATACTTCTTGATCAACCTGTCAATGTTCCTGGTTTGAATGTTTCCAGGACCAATTGTTCGCCCTTTCTCCAAGCCGGATTCATGTTCAGCAAGAGGATTCCAGACCAATTTGTCATCCTGACGCAGATGTCGTACTTCGTTCCTTATAATCGCCGGTAGTATCACTGCATCTAGGTTGGGATGACGAGCAAAAGCTGGAAAAGCTTTCCAGGCCTTGGCACAAGCATTGTAGTCCATGAGCTGATCTGGGTTGTCCTTATAGGGATGTGCCGCATCATCCAGAATCGCCCCTTCCTTCGTCAGGTCATGGCTTACTTCACTCCCTTTCTTCTTAATCGCTTTTCCAGTCTTCTTTAGAGCGTCTCCTACGTCCTCAGGCTTCCAAGCTATGACATCATCAGGTATTCCAGGATCATCAAGGTCAACAGCAGGACTAATTGCCTTGAATGTCCCCGCCTCATCGTTCGGATTGCCAACTGGTACATATCCAGCTGAAACAATTTCCTGATAGGAGTTCTTGAGCGTTCGTTTTGCCTGCTCTCGTTGCTCTCGATCTGCGATCTGCTCAATAGCATCCAGCATCATCTCTGCGTTTTTTCCGCCGACTCTTTTGACTTGGCCGGTGTCCATGATTTCATCGGAAATCATTTCAGGTTCAGCGATTCCAGTAATTTCAAATCGGTCGATTTTAGCTACTCGCGCAATGTACTCTTCATCGCTTTCGCCGTCCTTTTTTGCAATGTGATGAGGATTAGACAGAGTATGTTGATTGCGAGATTCATCGGTCTGGAGCCGGATAGCATGATTTTCAATTGCGTTTTTTCCGCCGCTCACTCCGTCTTCAACAGCCTTTTGAACGGTCCGGTCCCCCAGGTCCTTTCTCTCGACCTGGTCCACACCATCAGGGATTTCATGGTCCGACATAGGAAATATATACCCTTGTCCGAGCATCAAAGCCTATTCAGTCAGTTTCCTGATGGCACCCCTAAAAATCTAAGTCCACTAGCGACGCTATCGCTCTCTCTTTATCACCCTCACTTAGTAAGGTGTATCTCCTCATAGTTTCCAATTTCTTATGCCCCCCAATTTCTGCAGGTCCGTCTTGTTGAGGTCTGCAGACAGCGCCAGGATCTTTAAGGAGTGAATTCGGCTGTTCGCGCCAAAACCCTTCATTCTCATTTTTACGTTTTCTTTACGCCAGTCTGGTCTACGCTTCTTTGCGACCGTGTCTCCCGATGGCTCTGCGTAATGATCACACCTAGAACAATTTTGATAATAGAGGATGAACCTGAGATACGCCGCTTCATGCGCATTAGCCTTTCTAGTTTTGGATACTCTACGATCGAGGCGACAACAGCTCAAGAAGGGCAAGCTCTAATCGTCTCCAATACTGTCAGTCTGATCCTACTCGACCTGGGTTTGCCGGACATAGATGGACTTTTAATAATCCAATGGCTTCGTGAATTCTCAAAAACTCCAATCATCGTACTTTCGGCCCGATCCTCGCCTGATGACAAGATAACTGCGCTTGATGCCGGAGCCAATGATTATCTTGTCAAGCCATTCACGATACCAGACCTAAAAGCCAGGATCGATGCAGTCTTTAGAAACCCAACAGAATTGACCCCGCCTGGGGTCTTAAGAACCGGTCATTTGAAAATTGATATCAATCACAAG
>QCWB01000129.1 GCA_013114715.1 Nitrososphaera sp. | reverse complement strand
CTACTTTTTCCCGCACTACGGAGAGATATTTCCTGCAGAAAAAGAAGATGAGGTCATAGAAAAGATGAACAAGTCACATGACAGCGTGCCGGAAGCCACGCTTCTTGTGCCCATGGTCAAGCTGGACGTTTTTGACAAGGAGAACATGGAGACAGATTATGTCGTTTCGTCTCTTGAGGCCAATCTGCATAGGATAAAATACTGGAAAGGCTGGCTGGAAAAAAACTCCAGGCAGTATTCTATTTTCGGCTCGTCGGTCCACACTGCAAGGGAGGACAGAAACATGCTGTCCATAGCTCTTGGAATAGCAGCAAAGATAACCCTTGGCGAAAAAGAGATAAAGGAATTTCTTAACCCGCTGCTAGACAGGTTGCATGAAGACGGCCTGCTCTAGCACCTAGAATATATTTGGACAGAGACGCCCGAAGTCCAATGAAAGTCCAGTTTGCGCATCATCTTGTCTGCCTCAAGCACAACGACAAGCAGATCCGCCTTAACCTAGAGATGCTTGCTGCAGATCCAAATAACGAAAATGAGTGCATAGAGGGCTTTATAAGATGCAGGGAATGCGGAGCCGTCTACCCTGTCATTCAGGGAGTGGCAATAGTTATGAAAGACTTTGAAGCCTACGCCGCAGGACGGTCGCAGACATACGGACGGTGGCTGTTAAACGCAATTTCCAAAGAGATGAAGGAATTTTTAAAGGCAAGCGGACAAAGGCTTTCGCCGTCATCTACCAACGACAGGTACGAGGAAGGAGGCAGCTGGTTCGTGCCATATAGGTGGACCCAGTACGAGCATTCTGCCGAGGACCGCTTGCTAAAAAGCCTCAGGTGGCACCTAAAGCCAAACGAACTGTACAACCGAATCGTGCACGGGATAAACCCGGACATGGACGCAACAGTTCTGGACATGGGCTGCTCGATGGGATACAGCACGTTGCTTCTGGCGCAGAAATGTGCCTTTGCCATAGGGATTGACTCGTCGTTTTCATTTATCAAAGAAGCCAGAAAGCGCATGTGGGAAGCCAAGCACGGCAATCTAGAGTTCTGCGTCGCAGACTCGCTTAACGTGCCGTTTAACACCGGCAAGTTTGACCTGATACTCGCGCTCAACCTACTGGAGCTTGTCAGCGCAAGCAAGCTGCTTGAATCGATACACAGACACCTAAAGCCGCATGCAAACATGATAATTTCTGACCCTTACGACTACAACCGGGATCCGGCCCCGAAGGAGACTTTTGACGGCCAGTCATTTAGGCGGCTTGTCGAGGATTCTGGCTTTGAAATAGGAGAGAAAAGCGACAAAAATGAGTCGTTCATCCCCTGGGTGCTAAAGGTAAACGAGCGGGCCTACCTGTTCTACTTTGTGGATTTCGTAAAGGCAAAAAAACTGTCAAAGGAAAAATTCTGACGTGATCAATTTAATATAATGGGCTTGCGAGAACAACCTTCATGCCCACAGCTTACGTTCTTATCAACTGCGATCTCGGCTCAGAAGAGGAAATCATCAATCAGCTGAAGAAACTCCCCGGCACGGTCGAGGTCAGCGGCGTCTACGGAGTCTACGACATCATAGCCAAAGTCAAGTCCGACAGTATGGAGAACCTTAGAGAAGCTATCACATGGCAGGTAAGAAAGATAGACAAGGTCCGCTCGACTTTGACGATGATTGTGATAGAAGGCCAAGGCGAGAACAAGAAATAGCCAATATTTTGGAATCGACATGAACTCCATAGACATCATGGAGGCAGAGATATCAAGCCAGATCCATGACCTGCCAAAAATCCAGATGTCTAGATTAGATGACGTTGTTTTTGTCGGTTCTGGCGATTCTTTTGTTGCTGGATTGGCCGCGTGTTATTTTGGCAATGCATCTTGCCATAGCCCAGCAGATATTATTGCAAATCCAGCTCTTGCGCAGAACAAGACAGTATGTATTGTATCTGTTTCCGGCAAGACAGAGGCGAACATACTTGCGGCAGAGGCTGCAAGAAGCGCGGGGGCAAGGACAATAGCCCTTACAGCCAGCAAATCAAGCAGGCTTGCAGAATCCTGCGACAGGTCGCTAGAGCTGAAATACAGTAGCGCCGGAAAAAGCGCAGGCACCATAAGCTTTACGGCGTCGATGCTTGCATGCATCATGCTTGCTTCAGAGGCCAGATGTCCGGCTAACCTGCAAGAGATTTACAGTCAGGCAGCCGCCAAGACAATTGACGCTAAAGAATCATTTGTCCTGCTTGGAGATGGCGTCATGTTTCCGGCTGCAATGTACCTTGCGCTAAAGCTAAACGAGGTTTTTGGCGCAAAGGCACACGCATACCCGGTTGAGGAGTTTTGCCACGCCCCAATCTTTGGAGTAAAGGCCGACGACCGAGTGGTCATTTTCGGAAAAGGGGATAGAGACAAGAGGCTGTCAGACAGGCTGTCGCAGGCTGGAATCGACACGATGTTTCTTGACTGCACAAAAGACACGAAGATAGAGTCTTTGTTTTACGCGGTATTCGTTGCGCAGCATCTTATCCTGAACGCTGCAAGAAAAGCAGAACTGGCCGATTGCTATTTTCTTGCCAACAGAAAACTTCTCGACATTAGCTCGGAGTTTATTTATCAGAGGTGACTGGCAGGTCAGGCCTGTTGCCCCATTCGCCCCAGGAGCCAAGATACATCTTGACGTTTTTGTATCCAAGCATCTTTAGTACAACAAAACTGTTTGCAGCACGGTAGCCACCCTGGCAATAGGTTATTACCGGAGCGTCTTTTGGCAGGTCCTGGTACATTTTAGACAGGGTTTCTGAATTCTTGAATGCAGAATCTTTGATGTTGTCTGCCCAGTTTATGTTTATCGCGTTTGGTATGTGGCCGGCACGCGCCGCGCGTACTGCAGATCCTGCGTATTCTTCTGCCGTCCTTGCGTCTAGGATGACGGTTTTTCCCTTCTTTATCGCGGATTTTATTTCAGAGTATCTAGCAAGTATCTTCCTGTCAGGCCTGCCTTTGAAATCAGCGTGTACAAACGGATTTGATTTTGTCTCAACTGGCAAGTTGCTTGCTTTCCAGCCTGCCATGCCCCCATCAAGCATTGCCACTTTATTATGCGAGAAATACAGCAAAAGCCAGACGCCTCTTGCGGCTGAAGGGCCAGAGACGTCGTCGTAAAAGACGACGGTCTTTTCCTTTGATACGCCAATGTTTGACAACAGAAGCAGCATCTGCTTGTTAAACTGCCTGATTCCTTCTGCAGATGTGTCTATCCAGTGAAACTGCATCAGGTCTATGTTGACAGCTCCAGGTATGTGACCGGCAGAATAATCCGAAAACGGCCGCGCATCTACTATTATCAGGTTTTTTCTAGGCATGGATTGTAGGTCCGCTGCAGAAATTACGATAGGCACTGCAAAGTTTTTGTTGCAGTGTTAATATAAACGACTTTCTTAGTTTTTGATTTTTATTTATTGTCTACTACTTCAAGTATAGAGTCGTACCAGTCTCTGTTGTAACCCACGGAATTTGGAAAATTAAAGTTCCAACGTGGAGATGCAGTATCCCAAACAATTAATCCGTCTGCATTTTTTAATACTTCTGTTATGTAGGCTTTGACTTGTTTTTCTGGAATCCAACGATCAGGGTCAGAAAATGTGCCTGCCGGATGAAAGCGTGGCATGATGAAAGGTATGACTTTCTTTTCGTACATCCGCGCTTCAGATACCATCCCTTGAACATAGGAAATTATATTGTCTGGTATATTTTCATAAAACAGGTACAGTGATGGGGTAACAAAGTCCAGCTTATCGCAAACAGGTTTTTGAAATTCATTTGCTTCATGCCATTTTTGTAGGGCATCTGGTTTATTCCGTACAATGGTCCAATAATCCCTAATAGGGCACATGCCATATATGCTGACAGCGTTGTCGGGTTTTTCTTCTCTTACTACTTCGATTAATGAGATCAGATTGTCTCTTTGGATACTCATGTTAACTAATTCAGTTGTGAATTTACGGATATCGAGATTCCAGCTAACCCGTTTCAGCGTAGGAAATAGTTCATTGTCGTGGGATTCAATATCAAGTATTATTGGTATGTCTGAAGGTATTTTCTTTAGTGTCGACCGAAGAGATGCAAAGTCAGTGTCCTTCAGATATTGAAAGCTACCACGATATTCCTTTTCAGGCCAGATGTTTGATGCATAAACAATAACTATTCTTTTGAAGGAACGTGGTGCATCTTTATAATGTGTATTATCGTAAATATCTTTCACTCCCAATGATTGAACGTTCTCCAAATTTATTGATCTAATATCCAATATATACGCGAACTCTTCTAGGGTTTCATTTTGAACAAGAATCACTATTGTCTTGTTTTCCTTGTTGATTTCAAAGTGAACATTCGAGATGTTTGCAGTATTAATGGTTGAACGCACCACCTCACCATCAATGCACTCCTCATTTCGGAGATCATACTTACAACTGGTGCTAGAAGGAAGAAAGGTTAATATCGCTTTCTTATTGACAGCATTTTCCGTTTTTATCGTCAAAACCAAATAACCATACAGGTCGTTTATGTCCCAGGCTACCAACGCAGCACCTTTCAAGCTGTCATCAGATCTGGAGGCCTTTACAAAGACGTAATCTGAATTAGTGTGGTCTACAGGTTGTGCTGATGTGGGGATCATATTTGATAGGAAGACGGTCAGAATCAAGATCGCGATTGCAAATAATGATGTGAACTTTATGAAAAATATTCATTCTAAATACTTATAAACGTTATAAATAAGTTTTTTCTAGACGCTTTTCTAAACCTATTTCCCAATCGGTAACCTTTCTTAAGATCGCTTATGAAGAGAATACAGCA
>QCWB01000128.1 GCA_013114715.1 Nitrososphaera sp. | reverse complement strand
TTCTTTACTGTATATAGCAAATTGAAAGATACTTGTATTTTTGAAAATGTCGTGTTTTATGATTGCATTCCTCCATTTGAAGAGAACAAGATTGTCTTTGTATTGCCAAGTCCCATGGCATTTCAAAATTATTATTTGGTTGTTGATAATAAACAGGCTGTTGGAATAATAGATTATGTGGTGAACGACGGCTACAAGAAGATAAGAGATATTGATGTAATATCGTATCTTAGACTAATCAATGTACGAAAGGGTTTTCCATTTGGAGTTACTGGAAATATACCGATAATTCATTTTAAACTTAATTAGCTTCGTCAATTTTGAGTCCGACCACAAAATTCTTTTATTGCTAATTCATGTTCACTTCGAGTTTTATTGGGATAGATATAACCACCTATTCTTGATATAATTGCGACTGTTTGTTTTGCCAACAATAACGAAAGGATATAACAAACGATGCTCCGGGCAAATCATGTTTGATAAATCCATCATTAACAGAATCAAATCCGCTACAGTTGCAGTAGTTCTGGTGGAAAATGGAGGTTCAAAACCAATTGCAATTTATGGTACCGGATTCTTGGTCAATCCAAATGGTTACGTAATGACAGCTGATTATGTTTCGGACAAACGTAAGGAATCTATTGAGCTCCGTGAGGCAAAAGGAAAGAAAGCCGAACGCACTATTTTTATTTTGCACCAGAATGAAGGCAGAGTTGATTTCGACACGGCGGTTGTCGACGACAGGGTAGCCATAATATCCAGCCAACCGGCCTGTTTTTAGCTCACCTTTCTTTCTTGGATCTTCAGACTTATTCATCAAGTACCTCGAGAAACTTGTTATAATGGATGGTCTTTTTCAGCCTCTTTGCTTCCCGCTCAAAGTTGGAAGTAGTCACTAGTTGCCAAAACAAGTCTACTCTTCCGGCAGGCTGTCAAGATGCTTGTCGAGATCCTTTGCAGACAGAAACGTGTGGTACCTGCCATCTTTGAGGTCCTGCTCAGAGCGCTTTACAGACTCTAGTTCTTCTTTGGATGGTTTTTTGGCTTACTTGTCTGCATGTAGCATCAGATCTTTGTTCTGGCTGGATATAACCTTTCATTCCCTGAATAACCTCGTTTTTCAATACACCTTTAACCCATTTCGGCTAGGATTACATAGGTTGGTGCTCTAGATCTTTCTGTCCGAGTTTATGCCGCGGTTTAACTCGATGTCTATGTAGTCGTCGTTCATGCCAGTTACGCAGTCCGTGACAACGGCCTTTATCCTGTCAAAGTGGATTGTACCGGAAGGCAACTTGCCTGCTGCCTGCAAACTGGCTACTTTGAGGCCAAAAACGTCCTTGTGGTCGTCGCAGACTACGGCTACCATGTACTCGCCGTCTGCTGCCTTTATCGAGACTGCAAAGGCCGGCGGCAGCATGCATTGCTCGCTGCCTACTTTGACAGAACAACTCTCTGGCAAAAGCACAGGGTGCCTACCGCACAATCCAATATAAACTTGAGAAAATCAGTCTTCTATGTGCTTGCTGCCTATCGCTATCTTGAGCAGGGGCAGGATTTTTTTAGTTATTATTGGCCCTGGCCGCGCAGTAGTGTCAAAAGACAGCGCCAGTATGTCCTTGTCTGCATTTTGCATAGGTATCGTGGCCCGCTTGACGTTCTCGTAGACTGTTATAGAATACAGAGCTTTGCCAAGCTTGTTCTCAAAAGTCTCGCGGGTTATCACCCTGGCTATTGACTGCAGCGTAGACAGGTTTGCTTCGTCGTCTGTGAGAAGCGGCTTGACGTCGTTTCTATAGGCAAAGAACTTCATCTCGCCGGATCGACTGACAACGCCTGCAAACCTGATTCCGGGGTCAAGGTCAACTATGCTTCTGCAAAGCTCATTTGACATGCTCCAGCTACTAGTAATGTAATACATTAAGTTTACACAAAAAGAACAGTTAAAAAACGGTAAAGCAGCTTTGATAGTGTTATGGGTAGCCGGAGAAGAAAAATGATTGCAAGGCCCACAAAAAAGGCCACGGTTGACGGCAGATGTCCAAAATGCACGACAATCGTCAAGTTTAGCGTTTCCGGGCCGGTCGGCGACGAGATCTATGAATGCACTGGCTGCATGTCAAAGTTCCACATAGACGATCTCTAGCTGCCTTCAGCCCCAAGGTTCGCAAGCGGAACCTGGGACGGGTTTCTGTATTTGACTACTTGCGAGACGCCCTGCTGTGGATAGACGCCGTATATCAGCATGGCCTTGGAGACTGTCGAGTCTTTGAGCGTGACCATGATTATCTGGCTTGTCTTTGACCTTTCTACCAGTATTTTTGAGAGCCGCTCGGTATTCTGCGCGTCTAGGTGCGCGTCAACTTCGTCCATCAGGTAAAACGGCGAAGGCTTTAGCGACTGCAGGGCAAGCAAAAAGACTGTTGCGGCAATGGTCTTTTCTCCGCCTGAAAGCGCGGTAGACTCCCTTCCGACCTTGCCGGGGAACTGGACTAGGAGCATGACTCCTCCGGAGAAGATGTCTTCCGGGTTTTCTATCTCTAGCCAGGCCGCGCCGCCAGTAAGTTTTGAGAAGGTTTCTCGGATGTCTCCGTCTACCTTGCCAAAGGCATCCATGAACATCTCCTTCTTTTCTCTGACCACGTTTTCGATAAACGAGACGATAGAATTCCGCTCGTTTTCTAGCTGGTTTCTTCTGTCAGACATGCCTCTGTAGCCTTCGATTACCTGCACGTAGGACTCGTCTGCGCGCAGGTTTATCCTTGCCTTTACCTGCTCGTGCTCGTCGGACAGTTCCTTTATTGCAGAGTCTACTTCCATTGATTCTAGTAAAACTTTGTATCCAAGCCAGACCAGGTCGTTTGTAAGCCTGAGTTCCTGTGCCAACAGGTCAGATTGGTCTTTTTTCAAAAGGGCAATCTCTCGCTCCAGGTTGCTGTTTTCCTTTGACAGCCGCCGCTCGTTTTCGGAAAGCGACTTTATCTTGCGCTCATAGTCCTGCAAGACTGAATACGCGTTGCCAGACGAGTCGATTATCTGCTGCTCCTGGTCTCTGAGGCTTGAAAGCTCTGATTCCAAAGTGGCAGAGCGCGCCTGCATCTCGGATATCTGCTTTTTTCGAGCTTCCAGTTCCAAGGCAAGCCTGCTGGACTCTTCGTCCATGTCTGAAACCTGCCGGGTGTCAAACTCTAGCCGCGACTCTTTGCCGCTCAAACTCGACGTAAACTGGCTTAGCTCCGCGTTAAGCGAGTCCAGCTGCCGAAGAACAATATTTCGCTCCGCGTTTTTTTGCGCGTGTTCTGCCCGAACTGCAGACTCGTCTATTGCTGACAGCCTTGCTGCAAGCCGCGTTGTTGCCGGCGCTAGCAGTTCAAGCCTGCGCTTGAGCCTGGCAAGCTCTGACTGCAGGGACTGGCCCTCGGCTGCAAGCGACTGCAAAGCCAAAGATAGCTCTGGCAGCGCCTTTTCTTTAGAATTGATAAGCGCCGTCTCTTTTTCTATTGCCGATTTGTAGCCGGCAGACTCTAACTCTAGTTTCATTTTCTGCGATTCTATTTCCAGAATTCGCTCAGACGTCTGCTTTAGGTCCAAGTTCTTTTTGTCCACGATCTTGGCAAGCCGTCCCAGAGTTTCCCGGAGACCTTCAACCGAGTTTCCAAGCATGATGGCCTTGGTCAAATCTGAAATCCGCGATCCAAAGTCAAGCGACATCGAGCCGCCGGCCGGCTCAAACAACTCGCCTTCCACTGACACCGCGCGATAGCCCTGCCTTGCAAGCATGTATGCAGCCGAGGAGTTCCGGACAACTACCGTGTCGGAGAACAGAAAAGAGTTCAGTTTTTCATACTCGGAATGCACAAACCCGTCGAGGGTGCCAACCACGTTTACGTCGCCTGCAATTTCCTTGATGGACCTTGGCTTGAACCTGCTTACGAAGTCCAGCGGGATTATCCGAAGTCTTGGCAGCCTGCGCTGTTTTGCGTACGTGGCTATGGCTATCATCGACTGTATGTCCTGGACTACAAAAGCCTTCATCCATTCCGTGCCTGCAGCAAGGACTGCCCGCTCGTATTCCTTGTTCCACCGGACAATGTCGTGCACAATTCCAATTATGCCAAACTTGTCCTTGTCCTTCATCAATTCTGCTATGGCCAGGTCGTCTGCCATGGCGTTTTTGGCCACGCTTGCGCGCTCTTCAAATTTTGTGGCCATGCTCTCTGCCTTTGCCATCAGGCCTGCAGTGCCTTCAAGTTCCCGCTCCAGGCTGGCTTTTAGGTCCTGCAAAGCAGACAGTTCTGCAGACAGGGAAGTTAATTTGGTAGTTGCAGACTCAAAAGCGTCTGTCAGTTCCAAAAGCCTTGACTTGGCAGAATCAAGCTCCAAATTTATTGAGTCGATGCTTTGCTGGCCAGAAGACAGCCTGTAGGAAATTGTCTTGCTTTTTTCTTCCAGCCGGGCAGAATCAAGTTCTATTCTTGACTTTAGACTTGCCATCCGCTTGCTTCTGTCTTCGATTTTTTTTCGCGCGGAAGAATATTTGGATAGTTTGACAGTTATCTTGTCTATCGAAGAGTTTATCTCCTCTTGCCTTGCGCGCTGAACCGAGATCTCTTGCTTTTTTCGCTCTGCGTCAGTCTTTAGTTTTTCTACCTCAGCCTTGACGTGGCCAATTCTGGCAAGAATCGACTGCCTGTTGCTGGCAATAGCCGGCAGCCGCCGGTCGATTTCAGAGACTCGCCGGTTTGCCTCGCCAAGCATGGCCTTTATCCTCTCTGAATCATGCACGATTGCCGAAGTCCTGCTCGCAAGCTGGGCCTTGGCCTTGTTTGCTGCATCGACTTTTTGCATAAACTTGGCCTTTTCTGTCTCCAAAACTTCGATTTCCGCGCGCAGTTCGTCTATTTGCTT
>QCWB01000127.1 GCA_013114715.1 Nitrososphaera sp. | reverse complement strand
ATCCGCTTTGCTATCTCTGTTGCAATGGGGTAGAGATACCGTATGTGCTTGGTATCAACGATTATCCTGGTCTTTTTTGGGTTAAAGCCTACGGCTATGATGTCAAGTATGTTTTCGTAGGTGTATCGCTTTACCTCCTCTTGAGTCCTGTCTTGGCTGTAAAGGAATTTTTCGTCGTCTGTAAGCTGGAACAGCAATTTTGAGTCGAACTTGTCCTGCAGGTATTTTGTAAATATCCACGGCATGATGTGGCCCATGTGCACCATGCCTGAAGGGCCCCGGCCAGTATACAGGTACGGCTTTTCGCCTTTTTCGTTTCTATCTAAAATCCAGTCAAAATCGCGGTGAGAAAAGAAATATCCGAGTTTTAGCATCGGATGGATCTCGCCTGTGGCTTTTTTGATTTTCTGCAGCAATTCTGGAGTTACGGGCTGCGTGCCAAACTTTTCTATCAGCCGGTTGTAATCAACCTCGCCTTCGACTTCCCAGGGAGTTACCTTGAACTCGCCGTTGTCTTCGTTTTCTGCGGGCGATTCCATCGATGCTGCTGACAGCGTATTAACGTTTAAAAAGTCTTCTTCATGTGTCAACTCTAAATGAGCAACGACGCCTCGGCGCTGCATCCAATCGAGCGGTCTATCCTCAGGTCTCTTACCAATGAGCCTATCCTGATAGAGACCTTGGCAGAAAAAACCGGCCTGTCGATGGATCAGGTCCGCAGGGGAGTTGAATGGCTCAAGTTCAAGAACTTGCTATCAGTAAAAGAAGTGTCAGATTCCCTGCTGTCGCTTGCTTCAGAAGGCAAGGCAGCGGTGCAATCCGGCCTTCCAGAAAGAAGGCTGGTCAAGGCCATCTTGCAGGGCAAAAACGCCATGGCAGACATTCTGGCAAGCGGCCTGCTAAACGGCCAGGAGGTAAATGCGGCAGTAGCAGGGGCAAGGAGAAACGGCTGGATCCAGTTCTCCGACGGCAACAAAATGTCCGCGACAGAACAGGCAGACAAGCAGTCGATCGAAGAGCTGTTGCTAGCCAAGATAGCCGCCGGCGATGTGGACCTGGCTACATTATCAGCCGACGAGAAAAAAGGATACGAGTCTTTGAAAAAGCGTCCCGGCTATATCGAGAGCAAAGAGCGAAAACAGGTTCTTGTCCAGATTTCAGAGTCAGGCAGGAACCTGCTGTCTTTGCTATCAGAAGAAAGGCCGCAGGAGCGCAGGGTCACGGGCGAGCTCATAACCTCAGGCCGGTGGAAAGACTTGGAGTTCAGCGCCCTGGACGTAGAAGCGGTCGCTCCGGCAGTTTTTCCTGGAAGAAAGCACCCGCTTGTAGACATTATCGACGAAGTAAAAGAGATCTTTGTGGGGCTTGGCTTTTCAGAGATAGACGGCGACATGGTGCAGTCTGGATTCTGGAATTTTGACGCTCTTTTCACACCGCAGGATCACCCGGCAAGAGAGATGCAAGACACGTTTTACATTTCCAAGACTAGGCATCCTGTCCCAGCAAGCGAAGACCAGATATCCAAGATATCTCAGGTCCACAAGTCAGGCTGGGGCAGCTGGAATCAAGAAGAGTCTAGCCGAGTTGTCCTCCGGACGCATACAACTCCAGTCACTTTGCGTCATCTGGCTAGCATCAAACCAGAGACAGGCAGGTATTTCTCTGTAGGCAGGGTATTTCGAAATGAAAAGGTTTCCTACAAACACCTAGTAGAATTCCACCAAGTCGAGGGCGTAGTTACGGCAAAAGGCGCTTCAATACGAGACTTGATGGGCCTGCAAAAAGAGTTCTACTCCAAGATGGGAATCAAAAAAATAAAGTTCTGGCCGACTTTCTTTCCGTATACCGAGCCGTCGCTGCAGACCATGGTCTACAATGAGCGACTGCAGAAATGGGTTGAGCTTTTTGGCATGGGGATTTTCAGGCCTGAAGTGACAAAGCCGCTTGGAATAAAAAATCCGGTCCTTGCTTGGGGCGGCGGGCTTGAGAGAATCGCGATGCTTCGCTTCGGCCTTGACGATGTCCGGGAATTGTATACAAACAGGCTTGGCTGGCTGAGGAGTGTCCCAAGATGCCAGTTGTAAACATCACTTTTGACCGGATGGCAAAGTTCCTCCCAAAGACAAAGGCAGAACAAGCCCTGGACATGCTGCCGTTCATCGGACTTGACATCGAAGGTATAGAAGATGGGATGGTGCGCGTGGAATACAACCCAAACAGGCCGGACTTTTCATCGGACTATGGCATAATCCGGGCTCTGCGCGGGCTGCTTGGCTACGAAACCGGCATGCCAAAATTCCGGCTTGCCGGCAAGACTGGCTTTTCAGTCAAGGTCGAAAAGCCCGTAAAGGAAGTGCGGCCTTTTGTAGTAGCGTTGGCAGCAACCAACGGACAACTGGACGACGAAACCATACGCCAGTTGATTGCAATGCAAGAAGACCTTCACAACGGCATCGGCAGAAGAAGAAAGAAAGCATCCATCGGCATTCACAACCTTGATGCCGTTTCGTTCCCGGTGACGTACACTGCCCTTCCAGATTTCTTGTTTACTCCGTTTGGGCAATCTGTCAAAATGTCGGCAAGGCAGATTCTTGCAGAGACTGAAACCGGCAAGGCATATGGTCACATCCTGCAGGACAAATACCCGATAATTTACGACTCGGCAGGAAACGTGCTTTCGTTTCCGCCGATAATAAACGGCGCGGATACTAAAGTAGACGTAGGCTGCAAGAACCTGTTTGTCGAAGTCACGGCCACTGACAAAAAGGCTGCGCACGACACACTTGCAGTAATTGCGTATATGCTGTACGACGCAGGATTCAAAATAAAGACCGTGACTATAGAGGACGGCAAAAAGACAGAGACTCCGGCGCTGGCTGCAACAAAGATGGACGTTGAGGCAAAATACATCAACGAGCTTCTAGGACTTGACATTTCAGCTACCAAGATTGTAGAATGCCTAAAGAAAAGCAGGCTTGACGCCAGGCCAAACAAGACCAGAATAAGCTGCACAATACCCAGATACAGAATAGACATCACAAACCCGGTAGACCTGGTAGAGGAAGTTGCTGTTGGGTACGGAATCTATAACCTAGAGCCGACAATTCTTCCTTCAACTACGGCCGGCCAGAGATCCAAGATGTCGGATTATTTTGAGGCAA
Organism: Nitrososphaera sp.; assembly: GCA_013114715.1. Classification (GTDB taxonomy): domain Archaea; phylum Thermoproteota; class Nitrososphaeria; order Nitrososphaerales; family Nitrososphaeraceae; genus Nitrososphaera. The sequence continues at coordinate 1,751 of QCWB01000127.1, read as the reverse complement.
TCAGGCAGACTTTGACAGGTCTTGGGATGACCGAGTCGTTTAACTTTTCGCTGACTAGCAGGCAGGTGCAGTATGACCTGTCAAACAGGCCATCAGACGGCGAGATATCAGTCGACGGCTCTAAAAGCGCAGAGCACGAGGTGCTTAGAAGCTCGCTTGTCCCGTCTCTACTGCAGTCGCTTTCCAGAAACGTGCACGAAGAATACCCGCAAAAGATCTTTGAGATAGGCAAGGTCTTTTTCAAGCAGACAGACAGAATCGACGAAAAGTGGTTTTTGGCAGCCATAATAACGCATGACCAGGCCGGCTTTACGGAAATCAAGTCATCGATGCAGGCGCTGTTTGGCTCTGCTTTTGGATTGCCAGTATCCACAAAGGCAGCGTCCAATCCGTTGTTCATCAAGGGAAGATGCGCCCAGATAATCAAAGACAGCCAGGTTGGAATCATTGGCGAGGTATCGCCGGCAGTACTGCAGAACTTTAAGCTACGCATGCCAGCGGCTGCGTTTGAAGTTGACTTGACAGGCCTGCTTGCCGTTCACTAGCAAAAGCCAAATACCGACAAGTCTAATGGTAATCAACCCCCGTCAAAGAGCATGCCGAGAAGCTTGAGGCTAACCAATGACCGCATGTGAGTCAGAGGCGGGGAACACAAATTTATAACTAGCAGAGCTCAAACGCATCGTTATGTCGCAGGACAATGTCGAAAAGAAGCCAAAGGCCATTGCATTGTTGTCAGGAGGCCTAGACAGCAACCTGGCTGTTCGAATGATGCTTGAGCAAGGAGTAGACGTCGAAGCAGTAGCCATCAAGACACCGTTCTGCGATTTTGATTGCGGCAAAGGCTGTGGCCACAAGGTCAAGGAAGTGGCTGATGAACTTGGAATAAAACTAAACACCGTTTATTTCGGAGAAGAATACCTGAGGATGATGAAAAACCCAAAGCACGGATACGGCTCTGGCATGAACCCGTGCATTGACTGCCGAGAAATGATGTACGGGGCAGCCAAAAAGCACATGGAAAAGACCGGCGCTGATTTTATCATTACCGGCGAAGTCCTGTTCCAGAGGCCGATGAGCCAGAACAACAGGGCCCTTAACATCATTGAAGACGAGTCGGGACTTGCTGGCAAGGTACTCCGGCCGCTTTCCGCAAAGCACCTGCCCCCGACAGAGGCTGAAAAAACCGGCCTTGTAAAGCGCGAAAACCTAGGCGACATCAAGGGCCGGTCAAGAAAAGGCCAGCTGGCCATGGCCAAGCATTTTGGAGTACAAGAGCCGCCAAACGCTGCAGGCGGCTGCCTGCTGACAGACCCGGCGTTCTCAAAGCGCGTCGAGGACCTGATGAACCATGTTAAAGACATTCCAAGCATCAACGACATCGAGCTTTTAAAGGTCGGAAGACATTTCCGGCTTTCGCCAAACGCAAAGCTGGTAGTTGGAAGAAACAAAGACGAAAACGAGATCATCGCGGCATTGGCTGAAGATGCAGATGTCGTTCTGGAGGCCAAGGATTACGTCGGACCGGTCTGTGTTTTGCGCGGCAAACATGACTCGGAGCTGCTGCACAAGGTTGCAAGCATTGTCCTTCGATACTCGGATGCGCCAAAGGACGTTGCATCAAAAGTCAAAGTTACTGTAAATGGCGTAACCAGCGAGATAGACTCTGTGCCAGGCGACAGCTCTGAAATTGAGCAGTTGCGGATCTAGTCAAGCTAAAATCCACTATTCAGTGAAGGAGTTTTGACCAG
>QCWB01000126.1 GCA_013114715.1 Nitrososphaera sp. | reverse complement strand
CTCTGCGCTGAAAAAGAAGCCGAGCTGGCAGAGATAAACCCGGTTGCGATACTTGGCGACGGGAGCATGGTGGCCCTTGACGCAAAGGTGATAATCGACGACAACGCTGTTTTCAGGCATCAAGAGCTGAAAAAATACGAGCACATATCGGAACTCGAAAAGCAGGCAGAGTTGTCTGGCTTTTCGCTAGTAGAACTGGACGGAAACATCGCTATCATCGGAAACGGCGCAGGTCTTGTAATGTCGACTCTGGACATGGTCTCAGACGCAGGCGGCAAGGCCGGGGCATTTCTGGACTTTGGCGGCCGCGCTACTACGGAGACTATCTACGAGGCACTCAAGGTAATCAGCCAGATAAAGCACATCGACGCAATCCTAGTCAACCTGTTTGGCGGCATTGTCCGAACCAGCCTTGTTGCGCAGGCAATCCTTAACGCATACAACAACAACCTGATAAGCGTCCCGGTCTACGCCAGGATATCCGGAGCCGAATCCGAAAAGGCAAGAGAGATGCTCAACGGAAGCAGGGCAAATCTCTATAATACAGTGGAAGAAGCAATAGCAGGCGTCGTAAAGGCGGTCAACAAGTAGGTGGCAAAAATGGCAGAGTTTGATATTTTCAATTTACTCGTAGGAAACAAGGGCGATAAAGACTATGGCAAAAAGCCGGTAATAGTCCAGGGCATTACTGGAAGTTACGGCTCGACCCATGCTCGGCTGATGAAGGCCTATGGCACAAACATCGCGGCAGGAGTGACTCCCGGCAAGGGCGGTCAGAACTTTGAGGGAACTCCAGTCTACAACACGGTAGGCGAGGCAGCCAAGGCCACCGGCGCTCTTGTCACCGGAATCTTTGTACCGGCACCTTACTTTCTAAAGGCAGCCCTTGAGGCCCTTGACGCTGGAGTAAAGTTGCTAGTTGCAATACCAGAACATGTGCCAATCCGCGACGCAATAACCGTAGTCGAGCAGGCCAAGAAAAAGGGCGCCAGGATGATAGGCCCAAACACTGCCGGCGTGATAGTACCAGAAGTCATGAAGGTTGGAATCATGCCTGCGCAGCCGTTCAAGGCCGGTAATACAGTTGTCATTTCAAGAAGCGGCACTCTGATGTACGAAGTCTCGTTTAACCTGACAAACAGGGGCTTTGGGCAGCGGTTGTGCATCGGCATCGGCGGCGATCCTGTTGTCGGCACGAACCTGATAGAAGCGTTTGACCTTGTCCGTGACAGGGAAGACGTCGATTCCATAGTCGTAGTCGGCGAGATAGGCGGCGACGCAGAAGAGCAGCTGGCAGAGTACATCATAAAGACATCCTTTGCAAAGCCAGTCGTTGCCTACATCGCAGGCAGGGCAGCTCCAAAAGAAAAGAAGATGGGCCATGCAGGAGCCATCGTCTACGGAAACTTTGGCTCTGCCGAATCCAAGGTTGCAAACTATGCCAAGGCCGGCGTACCGGTGGCAAAGCGCCCTGGACAAGTCCCGGAACTACTTGCAGAAAAGATGCGCAAGTAGCATCTTACACTCCAAGCGAGTATTCAAACGCGCGCTTGCATCTTGCACAGACGTACTTGCCTCTTTTTATCATGCCAAAATCCTCTGTCTCTTTTCCAGAGTCATCGATAACTTGACGGCCGCAGAACGTGCACTGCTCCATGTCATAATTTCTATATCCTGGTATTAAAACAGTAATTTTTTGAAAAAAGATAAATGGACCGGCATTCCACCACCGCGCATGAAAAGCGATATCAAGCTGGTCTACGTTTTGCTTGACGGAGTCGGCGACCTGCCGCATCCTGCATTAAATGAACTGACGCCGCTTGAGGCGGCATACACGCCAAACATGGACATGCTGGCAAGAAACGGCGCCATGGGTCAGGTGATAAGCGTGGGAAAGGGAATTGCCCCGCAGTCTGATATCGCGGTTTTCAACATGCTTGGATATTCTTTTAAAGTCGGCGGCTACGTTGGCCGTGGCGTCATCGAGTCTATTGGCACTAACATAGATTTTCGGGAAGGAGACTTGGCCCTTCGCGGCAACTTTGCCACGGTCGATGCAAACGGCAAGATAACCGACAGGCGCGCCGGCAGAATTATCAGTCCTGACGAGTCAAAAGCTGTCTGCAAGACCCTAAACGAGAATATAAAGTTCAGCGAGGATGCCTCAATCACGCTGATGCCTACCATAGCCCACAGGGTAGTTATCAGAATCCGGCACAACCAGATAAAGTTGTCAGACAAGATAACAAACACAGACCCTGCGTACGACAAGGTAGAGGGGATGGGTGTTGCCAAGGACACGTCAGGCGACATCTATGTCTTGAAATCAGAGCCGCAGGAAAACACCGAGTCTGCAAGAATTGCTGCAAAACTTGTAAACGAGTTCTCTTCACAAACAATATCTCTGCTAAAGGACCATCCCGTCAACAAGACAAGAGCGGCGGCCGGAAGAAACGCGATGAACTGCATACTGGCTAGGGACTCTGGCAACAGGTTTCCGGTTGTACAGTCCATGACGGAGAAATTTGGAATAACCGTGGCAAGCATTGTAGACATGCCAGTAGAGATCGGAATCTCAAAGGTTTTAGGGCTAAAGATGCATCAAGCCGGCGACATCAACGACTATGAAGAGAAAGGCCGAATTGCCGCAAAGAGCCTAGAAAAGGTAAACGCCATGTATGTCCACATAAAGGGCCCCGACGAGTTTGGGCACGATGGCGACGCTCGGGGCAAGAAAAAGAACATCGAAGACATTGACAAGCGGTTCTTTGGAACACTGCTAAAGGAAGCCGCCGGCATAAAGAACTTGGCAATCCTTATTTGCGGCGACCATTCCACTCCATGCATCAAAAAAGCGCACAGCGACGATCCGATACCGCTTTTGATATCTGGAAACAAGATAAAGCAGGACGGCAGCGCGCGTTTTACAGAAGGCTATGCAAAGAAAGGCAGCCTCGGCCTGCTGATGGGCGCAGACGTGGTCGGCACTGCAGTAAAACTGCTGTCCTAGACTCCAAGCATATCTAGCAGGTACTTGCGGTAATAGACGATAAAGAACAGCCCGACTAGGATCATTGGCACGCCGTAGGAAATATCTACAAAGCCTAGAACAATTAACCCTATTATCACCAGGGCCAAGCCTGCAAGCGGGTTGATGTATTCAAACTGAAGCATTTAACTGGTGTCGTGTGTATCTGGCCTATTATAATCGTAGAATATGCAGAGAATAACGTCCTGTCTTACAGCAATGTTGTATAAAAGATTGTCTTGCCTTTTTCTCAGCATCACTTCGAACCATTAATCCGTATGGAGTCTTCTAATGGACAATTTAAAAGGAAGTTATATGCTCGAGTCATGTGGGAATAATTGAAGATATTGCGGCCATTTTTGTTCAATATCCGTACATTGTAAGTGTCATTGGAACAGTTGGCTCCTTTATCGCAGGCTGGCTCACTTCTGAAAGAAGACTACAAATTGAAGCATCCAAAGAGCATTTTAAAGAGTTAAAAGAACATGTCATCAAGCCATTGATTGGTTTTCTAAATGAGGTGAATAGAATAGAATTTCCATCCACAGACGACTTGTCAGAAAACGGATTACCTGAATATTACACTAAAAATCCTCAGAAAATCGACAGAATTCTTTTTAAGGACTTTATTGACAATCATTACCCGCATATACGGGAAGAATGGACTTCTACTTACCAACTAACCAAGGACTCCAAAGAAAAAAAGGAACAAGTTGTGAAACTAATTGAAGAAAGGTTAATCGAAGAGGCCATAAACAGGAAAATATCTTATATTTACAAATCTCCAATGCTACCGGATAATCTCTACATAACAACATTTGCCGACGATATTTTTGTAGTAATAAGTAAAGAAATGCAACAGAACTACTTCATACGTCCAGAAAAGGATGGAAGGTCAGTTGTACTACGAAAGAATATTTACATTTGTAAGGATATACCCATTGAAGAAGTTATTGAAAAAATAAAAGAAATTTCAGAGAATGTGTTTTCTAACGGTTTCATAGTGTCCGAAATCAAGACTTACAATGAATTATCACTCAAAAGAGATTTTTCACTGGTTAAACTCGGATCAGATTTGAATATTACTCTTAGAAAAACTAATTTGAAATTATTAAGAAAATCCCTCATTTTTACTAAATGCCAATTTATTCAGACAGGTTGATCAACCAGATGCACTGCCCTTTGCAGCACCTTCCATGGTGTTTGTTGTATGTATAAAGAGGGTGATTATTCGATAGTTCTTATTGCAACATACTTGCTCTCAGAGAATGATCCCACTGAATTTTCCAAAACATGTGTCTTGCCGGGTGCAACATCAAATATCAAGGAAAGCGGTGTTTCCAGATTCGGTTGAACATTCTTGAATATGAAACAGTTGTTGAAGCGCATAAATCAACAAATCGACAGTTCAAATCCACCAGTTGGTTGACTATACTATGAACAAAACTTTTAGCTACAAACCACCCAATCAATACCATGGCCAGACATTGATTAAACAAGCGGAGTAGTCGGGCTTTATCACGAGGAAGGAGCATGAGCCAGAAGGCAAAGGCAATCATCTTGTGGTTAGTGCATTAACGGTGAAAGGTTGCTAGGCTGGCCAAGCAGGTGTATGGTTAATCAGGTAACTTTAGTAATAAAATCTTGTCATTTTATGTGGAGTGTGGTTTTTGTGAAAACCTACCTAATCATCAATTCTGCCACTCTATCACCAATGGGTGAATGTCCGAATTCCTGCATAATCCCTTTAATATCTTCATACCAGCCTCCAAATTTCTCGGTTACAAGTTCGTTGAGGTGAGGTTCTACAATTATTATTCTATGTTTGCCCTTCTTTCTTGCTTCTTTGAATATGTCAAGAATGAAGGGATCGTTAAAACTATATCCTATTA
>QCWB01000125.1 GCA_013114715.1 Nitrososphaera sp. | reverse complement strand
CTGCCTCCTGCAGAGCCTCTGGATTCTTCGACCATCAGGATAAAGATCTCGGTTGGAAAATTCCTGTCCAGATAAACGTCATTATTGGCAATAACCAGCTTGCGCTGCGGCAGCTGCAGCACGTCGTCGATTTCAGGCATGATTTTGTCGATGATTGACTGGTATAATAGATTATTGCAACTTCTTTTGAGCAGTTCTTCATTTGCTGGAGTTCTGTTTCTGATATAGTGTCTATGACTCTTCAAAACCTGTCGATGGCAGGCTGCGTTAACGCAAGTCTTCAACATTCCAATGTTTTCGGTCTTTTCTAAGCCGTTTTATCGCCCATGGGATTCCAAAGGAGAGCGGTATAAAGAAAAAGAAGAAATAGATTCCATAAAATGCGAGTACTACCGTAGCCGTTAATGACGCAGCAGACGCTGCAAGCAGAATTATGGGCAATAGCCTGCCTTTTTGCTCCAAACAATATTGATTCGCAAAACTACCTTATTTGAATTCGCAATAGATATAATGTCTTGACGGCCATTTGCAAGCATGGCAAAGACCCTATCCTCACCGCAGGTCCTCAAGACCGGAATGATGGCTCCTGAATTCTCGCTAAAAGGCGTTGACGGCAAGATGCATTCTATATCAGAGTACAAGAGCAAGGCAAAACTTGTTATTTTCATTTGCAACCACTGTCCCTACGTCAAGGCCCGGATAAACGACGTTGTCGGCCTGCAGTCCAAGTTCAAGCCATCTGAACTACAGGTGATCGGAATCAACAGCAACGATCCAAACTACCAGGACGAAGGCTTTGACAACATGGTCAAGTTCTCGCAGGACTACAAACTCAACTTCCCGTATTTGATTGACGACAGCCAGAACATAGCCAAGGCATACGGCGCAGTCTGCACACCAGACCCATTCCTGTTTGATGCTGACGGCAGACTGGTCTTCCACGGCAGGATAAACGACGCCATGGACCCGGAGGCCAAACCTACAGTACCGGTGATGGAAAACAACGTGCGCAAAATAATCAGTGGAGAAAAACTGGAAAAGGATTTCGATCCTTCTATAGGCTGCTCTATAAAGTGGAAGAGCTAGCCGTACTGGAAGATTACCCCTTTCTCTCCCCTTGGGTGGCGCCACTCGGTTTCTCTGGAGCATGTGCCGCACTCTATGCAGGGCTCGTGCTGGATCATCACTTTACCTGCTTCAAGGCTGTAGCAGCCTGTAGGGCAAAGCGTAATCATTTTTCTCATGAACTCTGATTCCGGGTTTGTGACGGTAATGTGCGGCTGCCTGTCGTCGTCGTATTTCAGCCGCGCTACACGCTCGGCTATTGTAGGAAGGCTTGGGCTGTACGTAGCAGTAACTTGTCTGCCCATTCTCTGGGCTATCTCTATTGGGACCTGGACGTATGTGTCTTCGGATTCTACCATTGGAAGCAGCCTGTCGTATCCAAGTATGTTTGCCAACCCTACGGCAAGGCCGCGAAATGTGCTGCTTGACATCAGCTTGAATATCATGCCGTATCTCTGGCCAACGATGTCCTTTGGCACATCCCTGGCGGCTTCTAAGAATATCTTTAGATAGTCCTTGTCAATCTCGCGCATGTCAGTTGTAAACGGGCTTTCCTCTATCTGCTGAGTATAGTGATCGCCAAGCGACGCAAAGTCGTTTCTGTCCAAGGCCCGTGCGACAGAGTTGGCTGCTCTGACCGCGTCGTCTATTCCAACGTTGAGGCCTTCAATCCTCGGTCCGATAAAGACGCCGCGTCCTGCGGCATCGCCGACAAACAGCACGTTTTTGCTGTAGGGCTTTTTCATCATGCCGCGCTTGCCGTCTGGGACAAGTTTTGTCGCGTATTCTACTTCGACGTAGTCTGAGACAAACTTTGTAGCGTATTTTGATTCCAGCTCGTTTCTCACAAAATCCAGCCTTGACTTTATCTCGTCTTCTGTCTTGTATTTGCCGGACTCTATTAGCCGCTTTCTGCCGGCCGGCGAGTAGTACGCATCGCGAAGGTCGTTCCAAGTCTTGATGAGTTTGCTTACCGCAAACCTGGTGCGAAGCTGCTCTTCTTTTGGCAGGTTCTTGTCTATCTCTTCTTTGACGGCTATCTCGTCTTTGACAAACTCCGATACCATGGGGTTTTTCAAAAGAGCGTTTATCAGAGTCGACGGCTCGACGGGCTTTTCCAAAAGCGAGTGAAAGTGGTATACCGCCCCTATAGACAGTGTGTCGCGGTTTGTGTACAGAAATCCGCCGCCGATGTGGTTTAGGGTAATGTCGCCGGAATACAGATGCGCCGCGCCTTCGTCCGGCCCGACGCTAAACCTCTGCTCCATTATCTCCTCTGGCAGCTTGGCTACTACCTTGACTCCCTGGTAAAGCTGGCTAGGCGTGAACTTTTGTCTGGCTCCTGTCATCAACGCGACTTCAGAGTTGACCCCGTCAGCTGCAATTACTGCCTTGACTTCAAACGGCTCAAGCTCGTCTGTCTGGACTATGGTGCTTGATTCGCTGTGCTCTATTGACCGGACGTGCACTCCAGAGACTATTCCACCACCCTGCTTTTCTGCAGCCTCGGCCGCCTGCTTTGCAAACCAGCCGTTTAGTTTGTTTAATAAAACAGAGTAGCCAAAGTTGGCCTGGTATTCATGCGCTGCAGTCAGGTCCAAAGCATAATCTTTGTTTCCAGAAACTGCATGCAGGATGTATTTGGTAATCTTGCGCTCGACTGGCGCGTCTGCAAAGTTCTCGTAAACGTCCTCGACGTTGTGGGTCCTGCCGCGCTTTGGCTTTTTAGAATACAGTATGCCGCCTGAGACGTTCTTGCTTCCAACCTGCTTGCCGGCCTCTATCAGGACTGCCTGCTTGCCAAGGTTGGCCAGCTGCTTTAGCGCTGCCAGACCTGCCGAGCCGCCGCCAATCACTGCGACGTCGTATTTCTCTGTCATTTTCTGACCTCCATTATAGGCTTGAGTGCCCGAAGCTCTTCTATCAGAATGGGTATGACGTCTTCCATCCTGCCTTTGATGAATATGTCTGACTCATCTTTGATGTTTGCTTCCTCGTCTGGGTTGATGGCTATGACAAACTCGGACTCTTTCATGCCAGCAAGGTGATGCATCGCGCCGCTGATTCCAACAGCAATATACAAAAGCGGCACTACTTTTCTGCCGCTTGTGCCAACTACCCTGTCCGAGTTCATGTAGGTAGAACTTGTGCTCTCGCTTACCGGAAACGGCTTTTTGGAAATAGGAAGCGATACTCCAACTTCTGCGTTTATCTCCTTTGCCAGGTCCACAACAAGCTCGATATTGTCCGCCGGCGCGTCTTTTATTCCGCGGCCGAAACTGACAACCGCTTTTTTGCTGTCAAAATCAACGTTGCTTTTGACTATTTTCCGGCTGATTATCTTTACCTGCAGATCTTTGGGGTCAAAGGTCGGCACGTGGTCTACAACGATTCCCTTCCTTGAAGTGTCCCGCTCTATCGGGGCAAACACCGCCGGGATTATGCTGCAAGCCTGCGGGTGGTAATCTCGCTGTATCGCCGGGTTTCTGTTGTCCAGGCAGAGTATGGTTGTCCAGAGAAATCCAGAAAAGTCTGGCCTGTACATTTCCAGGGTCCGTTCGTATATCATTGGCTGGCCCTTGGTCTTGTGCTCGTGTCTTATCTCCAGATCCTCGATTACAAGCTTGTTTATGTCAGATGCCAGCCCAGAGTCCAGCGCCCCAATTACCGTGGAGGACAACTGCCTGCCAATGTTGTCTGCTGAAAAGAACATGTACCTGGGTTTTACGAAATCTGTGGATTCTGGCGAGAACTTGAGCGCCAATTCCCTGCTGGTGGCTATTGCACTGATTACCTTGGTGTCGATAACGTTTCTGCTGTACTCAAACTCGGGGCTGTCGGAGTAAATGACCGCGTCAGCGCCATGATAGATGAGTTCTTCGGCTAGCTTTCTGACGTTGTTGCCAAGGACTACTGCTACTACTTTTTCGTTGGCGCTGTATTTCTTGTTGTATCCATCCATGAGCCGGCGGGCCTCGCCAAGCATTTCCAGGCTGACTGGCACCGGCTTGCCCTGCTCATGCTCAATTACTACGTAAAGATGCTCGTATTTCATTTGATGACCATACCTCCCAAAACTTCGTGGATCTTTGCCGCAACTTTTCTTATCTGCTGTCGGTCCGATCCGTCAATGACTTCTGTCTTGCGGCTTGCCTTTGCCTTTGGAATCTTTTCAACCTTGTATACTATGGTTGGCGAGCCTGGAAGCCCTACTAGCTTGGGGTCCGCCCCAATCTGCTGCGCATTAAAGACTTTCAGGTACTGCTTGTAGTTTGCCACCCTGCCCTTGGCTTCCTTCTGGTATTTCTCATAAGCAAGCCTTTGTGAGACGGTGTTAAAAGATGGTTTGTAGGACGGGTCTATTGCAATGAACACTGGCAGCGGAGCCTCGACTTCTTCTATGACGTCGTAAAATCCCTGCAACGTAATTATCCTCTTTGCTCTGACTACACGTCTGTCCATGTCCACGTCGTAGTCAATTACATGGCCAAGAAATGTGTATCCAAGTTTCAGCGCGGTCTGCGGGCCTGTTTGCCCTGTCTCGCCGTCTGAAGCCCTGTGGCCGGAAAATACGATATCCATCTTGCCCTGCATCTTGGCAATGCCTGCCCGCAAGGTTTCGGCGGTTCCCCAGGTATCGGCGCCGGCAAACAACCTGTCGCTGTACAGATGCAGTTCTTCGGCATCGCAAATCTGCTGGGCATGTGCAAGGGCAGCATCAGCTATCGGCGGACCCATCGTGCCAACGGAAATCTTTGCTCCGTATTTTACCTTGGCATAAAATGCTGCAGCGCAAGCTATTGCGCTGTGCGGGCCAAGTATGCTCTTGGTCTCCGCCCGGTTAAGAGTTCCATCCG
>QCWB01000124.1 GCA_013114715.1 Nitrososphaera sp. | reverse complement strand
GCCCGTGTGACGATAATCATGGTTGCCTGCAAGTACTATGATGTTTTTGCAATTCAGTCTGCTTATCTCTTTTCGCGCTTTTTCAAACTGCGGCAGTATGCCGTCATCGGTAAGGTCTCCGGTGATTACGATGGCGTCCGGGGCCAGCTCATTTACCTCGCTTATCACGCTGTCAAAAGACTGCTGTACAAACAGGCCGCCGACGTGGATGTCTGAAATCTGGACTATGCGCACAACTTCTATCTTTCTGCCCGATATATAACACTGGATGGCGTTAACTAAAAAACGGTAGAATTGACAATCAAAAAAGCAACGTTATTTTAGCACCTTATTTTGTTAATAGTTTGGTGCCAAAGCGCAAGATAAAGGAGGAGAAGCCAAGAAAAAGGCTTGGTAGAAAAGAAATGCTTATCGTCCCCATAGCGATGGGCGGAGCTACACTTCTTGCGCTTGTTATAATTCCCCTCTTTGCACCGCCGCCAAACCCTACGGAGGTCTGCCTCAAGGCGCACAACGTAGAGACGTTTCAGATATTTCCAAGAATAGAATTTTTTATTGACGGCCAAGCTGTCTTGCTTCCTGATAATGTAGGCAAGCATCTAAAGGACGGCAAGGAATGTCTTCGCCCAATCCACACCGATGCGGTTGGAAATGACGTTCACATTGAATACATAAGGCCAATCAGGCTGTCGATGGCAGACTTTATGAGGATTTACGCGTACGAAAACAACTCCATCATTGTTATCAACAATTCGACTGGCACAAACACGGAACAGGTGATAAACCTAGACGACTACAACATCCAGTATTCTTACTTCTCTGAAAAACAAGAGTTTACCAAGGTGGAAAGTGCAGCAGACGTGCCTCCGTTCACTAAGGAAATGGCCATCAGAGTAGAACTGACTCACAAGTAAACTCAACTACAGACAGTCGCTCAAAAAAGACGTTTTTTTCTGTAATTATTTTCTTTTTCAAGCCTAGCTTGCCTGCCAGCTCGTATAAAGCAGAAGTGTCTGCATGGGAAGACACTACAAACAACATCCTTCCTTCCTGCGACAGCAGCGGCATCGCTGACTGGACAAACTGCATTGTAGTCTCGATGCCTGTTGGCCCGCCGTGCACTGCTCTGTCTTTCTGCTTGTCGTCAGGCAAGTATGGCGGGTTGCTCACTATCAGGTCAAAGCGTGCCTTGCCGCCAAACGCAGATGCGGCGTCGCTGCAGACCAGCATTATCTTTTTGTTTTTCGCTCTGCAGTACCTGATCGACTGAAAATCAATGTCAGAACCGGCCACCATCTGAAAGTTTTTGCAAAGCTCGTCTGCTATCAGACCCGAGCCTACTCCTATCTCCAGAGCCTGCTTTCCGGTGTATCGGCCTACGCAGTCTACAAGTAGATAGGAATCCTCTGCTGGAGCGTACATCTATCCACCCTTTGCTACCTTCATTATCTCTTCTGGGCCAAGCTGGTCTATTCTTCTCTGGCCAAACTCTGCGTTGACTATTCCAAAAGTCTTGGCCACGGACGCGGCCTTTTTGTTGCGCCTTGAAAAGATCATGTTTATCTTTTTTACAAAATCTGGATCTAAAACCTGCTTGCAAACAAGGTGGAGCACTTCAGACTCGACAGACGGCGGCGGATTAAACGAGTTTCTGCCCACTTTAAACAGCCTTTTTATGTCAAAGCAGAGAGCGCAAACCACGGTTATCGCCCGGTAGTTGTCATCTCCTGGTAAAGCAAAAAGTTTGTCTGCAAACTCTTTTTGCACCATGATTACTGCTCTGTCAAACCTCTTGGTAGCCAGCCACTCAAAAGCGTCCCGGCTTCTGGAGTAAGGCAGGTTTGACACAAAAACGTCAAACTTTTGTTCTGTTTTGAAGAGGTCTTTGTTTTCAAGCACCAAGTTGGGAAACAAGAGCGTCTTTTGCATATTTTCAAACAGCTTTTTGTCTACCTCGTAGCTATGGACTTCGGCTGCCTTTTTGCAAAGCTCTGCAGTCAGGACTCCGTTGCCAGTGCCAGCCTCGCACACTGATTCGTTATCTTGGATAGACGCTGCGTCGATAATCTTGCCAAGAATTGCCTTGTCCGCAAGAAAATGCTGGCCAAGCATCCGTGTCTTTGATTTCAAGTCCTACTTTCGAACAAACAGGTTCATGCGAGCCTGGCCCATTATCTCTTCAATTATTCTCTTGGCAAGAAGCTTGGCTGGCTCTCTTAAGCCTACCCTGCTCTGAATGTCTGCAAAGCTCTCAAACTTTTTCTTCTCTCGCTCCTTTATTATTGACATCATGTACGTCTTGCCAATGCCCGGTATCAGCTCAAGGGCATGGATTCTTGGAGTTATGGGCTGTGAGATGTTGATGTAGTCGACAAACCGCTTCTCGTTTGCCATGACAACCTTTTCTATGATTGCTGGAAGCTCGTTTTTAGCTGATTGCGAAATGCCATCGTATTCCAGCCTGCCAAGGACGCTTGTTACCTTTGCCCGGCCTTCTCTGCCTATGTACAATCGCTCTCCGATATCGTAAGAAGTGTTCTGGACGCCCAAAAGCTCCAGGATGGTGAGGCGCTCTTCTCCTACAGCCTGGATGATGACGCCTTCGCGGCCCCTGACTGTGGCTGATTTGCCACGTGGGGTATAGTCAAGCACGTAGGCGTACTCTTCGTACTTTCTCTGGCCATGGCCTTCCGCCCTTGACTGATCATGACCTGACGAATCGCTAATTCCAGACAATTTCTATTTATCAGCTCTATGTTGACTGGTTAATTATTTAGCCTTGACTGTCAACTTTGAGAATATTTAGCATCTTTTCAAGAGTCTCTGTAAGTATAAGCTTCTTCCAGCCAAAAGTAAAAGCCCTGAGCTCTTCCATGCTCGTGGGCATGACGTTGACAATCTCTACGGCTTCTTCTGTTGTCAGGTCGCATTTCTCGACAAGCTGCTTGACCATCTCGCGGGCAGTCTTGGCGTCTGTCTTGGCGAATTTGCCAACATAGTCTGCAGTCCAGCGCTGGATCTGGTCCATGTCGTCCTGCTTTACGGAATCCAGAATCTCCTTTACCTGGGCGGTGGTGATTATCTCTTTTTTGATGGTCTCAGTCAAGAGCTAGGCCTCCTGCCCAACAAGAGGTTTGACATGGTTAAGACGTGTCTGGAGGATCTTTTCCTTGCTTCCAAAAACTACAGAGACCTTTAGTGTACGCCTTCCGACCTCTTTGATGACTCCAATTCGGCCATGGAAGCGCCTGTGCGGGGTGGTGGTGTGCTCCCTTGGGTCAACATCAACTATAACCTTGTCTCCGACGTTGTAATCATGAAGAAGGTAAGATATGCCCTTGACAACATTATCCTTAGTCAGTATAGAGCGAGCCTTTCTCCTAGTGCCGTGTGATCTTGGCATACTAAATCCAATTCTAGATGACCTTAATATCAATTTATCCTATGCCAAGGCGTCTGATACGCCCTTTTCCGACAAGGAAAATAACGTTTCGCGCTCTGCATGGTAGGGGCTGTCAACAATCCTAGCTATCCTGTTTTTTCCAGAGGAGCGTTTCAGCAGCAGCCTGTAGGTGCTTGTATGGGCAACAACATTTCCACCAGTTGGCTTGGCAGAATCGCCGTAGCCGTCTGGAGTTGACTGGATCTGGTTTGTCAGAACGACTGCTACATCGTAGGCATCCGCGAGCCTGACTAGCATGTGCATGAATTTGTTTAGGCGCTGCTGCCTCTCTGAAAGAGTTGCCCGGCCAAGAAATTCTGCTCTGTAGTGAGCAACGGCGGAATCCACTATCACCAGCTTTATCCTGTTCTGCTCAATCACGGGTCCGGTTTGCTCTGCAATAAGCTCCTGATGCGCGCTATTGTATGCCTTGGCCACTATAATGCCGTCAAGGGCCCTGGCAGGGTCGACAAGTCTGGCCCGTGCTATTGAAGCTATCCTTTCTGGCCGGAAGGTGTTTTCCGTGTCAATGTACAGGGCTTTTCCGTCCAGCCCGCCGGACTGCATGGGCTGCTGGACCATTACGCAAAGAGTGTGGCATAGCTGTGTCTTGCCTGTTCCAAACTCTCCGTAGACTTCTGTCAAGGCTCTAGTTTCAACTCCTCCGCCCAAAAGATCGTCAAAATTTTTAGAGCCTGTGGAAATCCGGTAACCTTTGGCTCTTTTTTCATAAATGCTTGTGGCAGTTACAAAGCTCTTGTCTATAAGGCCAATCTCTTCAAGGATTACGCGGGCCTTGTTGCAGATCTCCATAGACTCGTCCATCTTTAGGCCAGTAGCCTCAGACACATCGGCAGGGCCTCTGACAAGAATGTCCTTTATGGAATAAAAGCCGGCGTCCCTGAGGAGTTTTTCAACGGCAGGTTCCATCCCGCCAATATTGCCCAGCGCCAGCCTGGATGTATCTTCCAAATCCTCGATTTTTTTACACTTCTTCCATTAATTAGGGTTGACGCCGAAACTCGGAGCAAAAAAGTATATATCTTTGTTTATTCTGGTAAGGCTAAGATAGAGGGATATGATGGAAAGCAAGACGTTGGTTGTAACGGCTCTTGCGACAGTCATGGTACTGTCTGTAGTTGCTATGTTGCCGTCTGCTGATGCACACGGTGTACAGGCACAGTTGCAGAGTAGATTCGTAAGAATCGAAAACGAACAGTTCTCTGACAACACCCTCCAGACAGGCGAAACACTGACCGTGACAGGCGAAATGAAGAGCTTGGTAAACAGAGACCTCAGAGCATGGCTCTCCTTGTTCAGCGAATCTGAAAACGCTGGCAACAGGTGGGAGTTCTTGGCAAGAGATCCGCCCGGAAACATCTTCGATATCCCGGCAGGCGCAACTGTCCCGTATTCAATTACGGTAAAGGCGCTTGAGCCAGGAACCTACCACGTACACACACAGCTTAACACCGAGCACATCGGT
>QCWB01000009.1 GCA_013114715.1 Nitrososphaera sp. | reverse complement strand
CTAGGCCTCCTTCTTTTTTTGGACAAGACGTATTAGCCACAGATTCCCTATTTTTCTCATGCAAGAAGACTACCGCAAGCTATCAAAGCAGGAGCTTGAAAAAAGCCTATCAGAGCTGAAAGACTGGAAGGTTGTCAATGGCAAGCTTAACAGGACTTTGAATTTTGAGGACTTTGCCCAGGCGTTTTCGTTTATGACAAGAATAGCCATCGAGGCTGAAAAACTCAACCACCATCCGGAATGGTTCAACGTGTACAACCGGCTTACAATAGATCTTGTAACGCACGACATCGGAAACGAGATAAGCAACTACGATGTAATTTTGGCAAAAAAGATAAGCGAGATATTCGAGTCATTCTAAATGCTGGTTCAGGCCCCACCGGGACCGGATTCGCTCCTCAAGTTTGTAGAACAGAACCTTGTCTACCACCATGCCTATGATAAAGATGACTATCATGGTGGCCATTATCCAGCCCATGTTAAGAAATTCCCGACCCACGGAAAGTATGTGACCAAGGCCGACAAGCGAGATGAGTATCTCTGCTCCGATAAGAGCATGCCAGGCAAACGACCAGGCCTGCCGGACACCGATGATAAATGACGGAGTTGCCGCTGGAAACATTACATGCCTAAAAAGCATAAAGCCTGATGCGCCCATGTTCTGCGCCGCTCTGAGATAAATAGGCGGGATGTTTCGAATCCCGCTATATGTAGACAACATTACTGAGAAAACAGAGCTTATCACGAGCACAAAGAGTATCCCAAAGTCGTTAAAGCCAATCAAGAGTATCGTAAACGGCACCCAGGCTATGCTTGGAAACGACTGAAGCCCCACGGAAAAAGAGCTCATGGTCCTGCCAAAATCCCTGAACCGGACCATTGCAAGGCCAACAACGCCGCCAATTATTATGGCTATTGCAAAACCTGCTACAAGCCGGCCCATAGTTACGGCTATGCTCAGGCCCAGTTCCCCGCCAACAATCAGGTCGGCAAACGACCTGGCTACGAAAACAGGAGAAGGAAGAGATGTCTGCGGAAGCACTCCAAGCAGGTAAATTACCTGCCATGCGCCGCCAAACGCGGCCAGAAACAAAGCGATGCTGGCTACGTCGCGAAGAGAAGTTGCCCTTGCTGTCTGCGGCTCTGCTTTAGATTCTTGCACATTTTTTCCCCATCAGATAAGCGTATAGTAGGGAAGGTGCAGTTCAGCCAATATAACCGGCGGCATATACGCAATGCACGGAAAATATGCGAGGTTTTGGCGTGTTTTCTAGACTGGAGCAAGTCCTTTTTCAGACAGGACCTCGTTTAACAGCCGCAGGTCATACATGCCTTCTAGGTTTGGCTTTTCGTCTCCAAGAAGTCCCAGATCAAAAGCATTTTCTGCTGCCTTGTTTACGGTCTGCTTTAGCGGGTCGTACGTGAATTCCATCCTGCCAAAGGCGTTGCGCAGGTCCTCAGCAGGCAATTCTGATTTGATTATCTTTTCGATTTCCATATTGAACTCTTTGATAGCATCTTCTTTGTTGGCGTTTACCCAGATGGTTTTTTCCACGTGTGCCGCAAGCAGTTTCTTTATCGTGTCGGGATTGTCGCGTAAATAATCCGTCCGGCAGATTATAAGAGACGTGGAGAATTTTCCATCCTGCCAGAGCTCCCGCTCGTCTAGAAATATTCGAGAGTCGGTTTCCCTAACCAGCCTTGAGCCCCATGGCTCCGGAACCCAGGCACCGTCCATCTCTTTTTTTATCATCAACGTGAGAATATCGCTTGTCTTTGCAGGCAGTATTGTAGGGTTTCCACCCAGAACATCGACGTTGTAGCCGTTGTCATGCAAATACGTCCGCAGCGCAACATCCTGGGTATTGCCCAATTGCGGAGACGATAATTTTTTGTCCTTGAAATCGTCTGCCGAGTCGATGCCGGCATCGTTTCTGACAACAAAGACCGCTCCGCCGCTGGACACTCCAGAAATTACCTTTACCTTGCCTTCAGTTGCCAGATAGCCGTTTATGGCAGGATTGGGCCCGACATACGCCACGTCAATCTGGCCGGCCACCAGGGCCTCTACAGCTGCCGGTCCGGCGTTGAAAACTTGCCTCTCGACTCTAATGTTTCCAAGGCTTGTCTGGTAATCGCCGTTTCCAAAGCCAATCACGGCCTGCGCGTGGTTGAAATTTGGAAAATAGCCGATTCTCAAGACGTCTGAAGCTTTTGAACTATCCGAGGAGCTGAAAAGCGGCCTGTCGTTGAGAGCTACCGACGAGCCGATCACAAAGACCACGATGGCAGCTGCAATGCCCAGCTTGACCCCGATGTTCATTTTTAATCTTCAATTCAGCCAGCAATATAATTGGAATTAAATGTGCAGGCGTCCAGACGTAAATCTAGAAATATGTGCAGATTCTGCATATAATATAATCTGCCATGCTAGATGGCCTAGTCAAGAACAGAGTGGATTTAAAAAAGCCAAGAAAAGAGGGGCTGACCTGCACCATAGACAAGCTGCAGAGCGTTGACCGGGAGAATTTTTCGATACTTGCACCCTACGTTGACATTGTCAAGATATACGGAGCGTTTCCGCTGCTGGCGTCAGAGCAGGCGCTGAAGAAAAAGATCAGGTTTTACCAGGATTTTGGAATCAAAGTCTCCACTGGAAGCACGATAACAGAGTTTGCCATTATAGAAAACTCGTTTGACAGGTTTGTAAATGAAGCTGCTAGCCTTGGATTTGACATAATAGAGGTCGGCGAGAACAGCATCGATCTTTCTTTGGACCAGAAAAAAAAGATTGTCGAGATCATCAAAACTGCAGATATTGACCTGCATTGGAAGGTAGGCAAGAAGGACCCAAGGCACCAGCTTGGAATAGACAAGACGTTGCAAAAGATAGACGAGGCTGTAAAACAAAACGCCAAAAAAGTAGTCCTAGAGGCAAACGAGGGCATCAACGTTGGGATTTTTGACGAAAAAGGCCTAGTAAAGTGGAGCTTTGTAGGAGCGATAACAAACGAATACCCGCCGTCGACGTTTATTTTCGAGGCTCCATTTGAATCGCAGCAATCGGCCTTGATTGCAGAGTTTGGCCAGCGCGTTAATCTTGCCGAGATACACCAGGACTCTATTGCGTCTGTAGAATCACAGCGTAGGGGATTTCTGTCAAAATCCGCCTTTGGAGTATCGTATATCCGCCGAAATCCAGAAGGCGGGCCGGCGTCCAAGTTCATCTATTACATAATCAAGACAAAGCATCCGATAGAGCAGGGCGAGTTGATGACGATGAGCCATCTTCCAAGGAGGACTGTCCAGGCGGCAGTCGAGGACCTAAAACGGCAGGGGCTGGTAATTGAAAGAAGCAGCCTAGAAGACGCCAGAAAGAAGGTGTATCTGCCGGTCCAGTCAGACTGGCTTTGAGTAGTATGCCAGAAGAGCCGCTACGGACTTGCAGTCCTGGATTTGTCCGTTGAGGCATTTTTTAACCGCGGCCTTTAGCTTTACTTTTTTTACGACAATATTTTCATCATCGTCCATTTGCCGGCGATTTCTGATTTTCTTGAGGTTCGTGGCAACAAAAACGTGCATCAGCTCCGTGTCATAGCCTGGAGCCAGGTACCATTGCATAAGCGGCTTTAGGTCACCAGAGCACCCTATTTCCTCGTCCATCTCCCGCAGAGCTGCCTGCTCTGGCGTCTCGCCGTCTTCTATCTTGCCTGCCGGGATCTCTAAAAGCGTCCTGCCCGCAGCCCGGCGGTACTGGACGACAAGAATCACTGAATCGCCGGATACGGCAACGATGCCTACTGACGGCCTGTGCTCCAGAATCTCTTTTTCAACCTCCCGGCCGTTGAGAACAAACCTGTCCTTCCGCAGGGCAAGCTCGCCGGAGTAAATCTCTCTGCTTTCTAGTAGTTTGACTGGCAACGACAGATAGCCTGAGAGAGATGGCTTAATTATTGATTCGTTAATTTTATATCCAATCTTTGGCTTTCTGGATATGTGGAGTTTATTGACGGCGACGGCAACATCATCGTGCCCAAAGCCGTCAGGCCGATTGTTGACCTAGAAGAGACCATTCTTGGCAGCAAGAAAAACGCCAACAAGCAGTACAGGCATGGCAATCTCCACATCAGAGAATACGATAGCCATTATACAGTTCACAACGACAAGGTGGACCCCCGCCAAGACCCGATAGGCCACCTACTGGCAGACGCGCCGGAGTATGTTGTTGCCTCACTGGCAGCGGCAATAGTAGGAAAAGAAGTCGGCGTTCGCGTGTATAAAAATAAAAGAAAGCAGGGAAAAGACGTCAGAGACTCGATAATAGATGCAGTGGCAGCCGGGGTCATGGCAGGCTCTGCTACCGGCAAGATTGCCGTTATGGTAGCCAAGTCTATAAAGAAAAGGCAGGTTGATTGACCCTGCAAAGCCCGGACAGCATCAAAAAAGAAGAGATCAAGGTCTATGCAAAGCCGTCTAGGTTGCACGTAGTCAGAGTCGTGCTAAGGCTAGTTCCGCTAGTCCTAAACCTGAGGCGAGACCGGCGCGAGTGGGTTAGAAAAGAAGGCCGCAACATCGACGAGCAAAAATTCCGCAGGCATGCAGAACGAGCGCTGGACACGTTTATCAAACTTGGCCCGTCGTACATCAAGCTTGGACAGTGGCTGTCTTCCCGAGCAGACATACTTCCACAGCCGTACCTGGAGGTCCTAGCAAAACTGCAAGACGACGTGCCACCCGCGCCTTTTGCCGAGATTAAAAAAATCATCGAGTCGGAGCTTGGCAGCATAGAAGAAGCGTTTGAGGAATTTGATACGCAATCGCTTTCCGGGGCAAGCCTCGGGCAGGTCTACCTTGCCAGATACGCAGGCAAGCAGGCAATAGTTAAAGTCAGCAGGCCAAACATAGAGCAGGTCATAGAGGACGACGTCTACGTGCTCAAAAAGATACTGCCATTAGCTACCCGGTTTATTGACCCCAACCTGCGGTTTTCTGCAGAAGGCATGCTGGCCCAGTTCATAGAGACAGTCCATGAAGAGATGGATTACAGAGTTGAGGCTGAAAACCTGCTTGCGATAAAACGAAACCTATCAGACGACCCTTCAGTAATAATTCCAAATGTGTTTTTAGATAGAACCACGCGCCACGTCCTGACCATGGAATACACCCCGGGCATCAAGATAACGGATGTTGCGGCGCTTGACGCAAAGGGTATAGACAGGGCGCAGCTTGTTATCAAGGTACATAGGCTGTTTTTCAAGATGCTGCTTAGACATAGCATATTTCATGCAGATCCTCATCCAGGAAACATTGCCGTTGACGGCGAGTCTGCAAAGCTGATACTATACGACTTTGGCATGACAGGCAAGCTGGATAACGAGACGCGGCTAAAATTAATCAGGCTTTACCTCGCGCTCATAGACAAGGAGCCAACCAGGACAGTTGACGTGCTAATAGAGCTGGGAACTCTAGAGCCTACGGTCAACAGGTATGTTGTGGAAAAAGGCATCGGCCTTAGCATCCAGTCGCTGTACGGCAGGCAGGTCGACAGGATGGAGGTAAAGGCGCTTATGGACCTTGCAAACAAGACCATGAGCAGGTTTCCGTTCCGGCTGCCAAAGAATCTGGCGTTGTATATGAGGATGGCGTCTCTTCTTGAAGGAATTCACCATCACCACAAGGTAAAGTTCGAGTTTGTCAAGGTGCTTGCAAACCTGCTAGAAGAAGAAGGCCTGCTTCGCGACGCGTACATCGAGGAAGTCAAGACCTCTGCAAAGCGGATAGCAAAAGGAATCGAGGCTTCGGTGCACATGGCGCCGATTCTAAAGACGTATCTTGAGAACCAAGAGATGTTTAGAATCGAGAGGCCTGCAAACCGCATGCTTCCGGCAAGCATACTTGCCTCAGCTCTGTTTATTGGCTCTGCTGTCATGATCCCCCACAACCCCATCTTGCCATATTTCGGCTTTGCAGCAGCCGCTGCGACAATCTTGGTGGGATACCTGAAAAGATAATCAGGTTATCGGGATGTTTGTAGTTGGGCCCATCGGTATTCTAAGGGTCACTACACCGTCTGCCGCCGTGGCCTTGCCTGTTATCTTTTCGTCTTCCTTGACAGATATGGGAAGAACAACTTTCTTTTCTATCCTGTCTGGTCTGTGCCGCTGGTAGACTGTGCCCGTTATTTCGCGGGTCCTTTTTGCACTGATAGTAAGGATGTTTCCGTTTATCTTTAGGTCGATGTCCTTTTTGTCAAACCCAGGAAGGTCAATGATGACTACAAGCTCGTTGTTCTCTTGAATCATGTCAACTGCCGGCATTACAAACTCGAAAAATTCCCGTGATCTATTGTCAATTTCCTTGGCAATTTCGCGCGCCATATACCTTCCAATGCTCATGAAGTAATTTTGCTTTCTTGGTATAAATCCTTATTCGTCCTAAAAGTAAAAATAGGTCCGCAGGAAAGCCAACTTAATGTATTCCGGCTCTTATGATATGCCAAAATGCAATTCCTGCGGCAGAGAAGTGCATCCCGGCGAATTGTCGGAAAGTTTTTCCTGCCCAAAGTGCAAAAACGCCAGGATCTGGCGCTGCGAAGGCTGCAAGGGCAAGTCAAAGAAATACAAGTGCAGTTCCTGCGGTTATGAGGGCAAATAATTATCTTTCATTTTTGTTGCATATCAAGATGCATTTAGACAGGGGGCAATTCTATATGCAACGCGCTGTAACTTTTGCAGCCTACATGACCAACGAGGGCTCTGTAGCATTGTCGTCTGGTGTTATTTCATCTCATGTTCGCTCTAACCAACGCGAATGATACGGTACACTTTATTTCACTTTGAGGCAAACTTTGAATCTTGACTATCATACAATCAAGCTCCGGCGCGGCCTGCGAGACTTTCAGGGATGACATGAAGAACGACGTCAACTGGACCTCGGGTAACTACGGCATCGCCGATATACTGATCAGGTTCACTGGCAAGAATATGGGCGGAACCGGTTGCACCAACACGATTCCAAGCTCTGGCGGCACTCACCCCTACATCATGATCACGAACTATTCGTCTGATATGGCGCGAACGGTGATGCACGAGGTGAGCCACACGTATGGTCTTCAGCACAACACTTCGAGTTGCAGCACCCAGATACCCGGAATCATGGCCTCAGCCTGTCCTGGCAGCATCTATATCAAGAACTGGACGCCGTCAGAAGACACCACGATGGGATCGAACAGGAACTGGTACTACTAGTTCCCTTCATCCTTTTTTCCGATCTTTTTCCGGACGTCAGTATCAAGCCGATGTCAAGCTGCAGTCTTTTTGTTCTTTACCTTCCAGAATGCAAAGAAGGATGCAAGCACTGCGACTGAGCCTATCCCGATGATCGCGTAGATTCCCGGAGACTGCATGTACCACGGTTCCGGAGCCGGCCCGACGTAATAGTCACCCGTGATGGCAGAATAAGAGAACAAGTCCGGGTCCTGTTCTGACCTAAAGTACTCTCCCGAAGAGACATCTAGCACCATGAGCGGAGCCAAGTCATTCAGGCGGTAGTAAAAGTACACGTTCCTGTTGGCAAGGCTGTCGTCCGGAGTGTTGTTTATCC
This sequence comes from Nitrososphaera sp., assembly GCA_013114715.1. Lineage (GTDB taxonomy): Archaea > Thermoproteota > Nitrososphaeria > Nitrososphaerales > Nitrososphaeraceae > Nitrososphaera. The sequence continues at coordinate 18,481 of QCWB01000009.1, read as the reverse complement.
ACTCCCGGAAGTTGCCCACAATGATCGCTTTTTCCATCTCCATCCTTTTAGCCTCCATCCACTCCTGTCCCTTCATATCGTGGTATCCGTCCCACCTGTCACGGAGCTCTGCCTCTGACTCGGTGCCGTACGCCGGGCATGGCTTCTCCGGCCAGTCAGTGTCCCTTGGACACTCGTCTGCGTAGGATACTTGCAAGGATACGGACACGGAGCTTACCAGCGCGGCAAAAATGGTAGCAAGCAACGAACCAGAAAGGCGATCAGTCATGTCCTGCCTTCCTATATTGCCATAATAAGGCTATTGTATACAGGCTCTAGCCGTCCTTGGAGACATCGTGGGAGGCACGGGGCATGAGCAAGCAGACAATCAGTTAAGTCATTATCTTGAAAAAGTTTCTGACAAGATCCCTCTGGTCTTGCTGAAACCCGATAAAAGCCTCTATCAGCTCCTTTTCAATGGCAATCTGCCTTGCTATTACTGGCTTGAGCCTCTTGGCGTCAAGCGGCGTTATCGAATCGATGCTGCCGCTGCTATAGGCATGAATGTATTCGTCAAATATCTTGAAGACAAACAGAGGAGCGCGGTCCAGAAGCAGTAGCAGGCCGTCTTTTAGAGACTTGCAGCTGGCGTCAGTGGCAGAAATAGAAGAGATGCAGGACTTTAGCAGACTGGCCCGTTTTGGCCCCAGCTCCTCGACTGATGCTGCGACTAGGAGCCCGGTATCCGTCAGGTCATAGTACGGCACGCCTTCAATCTGCAGGGCTTTTGGGCCCCGCCGGAGTGGTAGCCTTCCGCCTTCCCTTACTACGCCGGCAGGGATAAGGACTTCGTCTAGGTCCCGGAATATTCCAGAATAGATGTTCTGCCACAGAATTCCGTGTTTTTCTGCAATTGCGTGGGCTATGGAGGTTCTTGTTCGCAGGTCAGGGCTCTGCTCCGTGGCAAGGTGGACTATAATTCCGCGCTGCCTCATGGCCTCTCCGGTGAATTTGTTTCGACGAGTCTTGAAGGTGTCAAATATCGCAATATTGGAGTTATGATCTTTCAAATGTTATCGCCCTGAATGAAACCTCATCTTGGTTGATAATTGATAATATTTTAATTTGTTGGTTTTTGGCTAGAAATCTTTGGTATTTGGATAATGTAAAACCCCATAAGCTGGCAATATTGGAAATATTCAACATCTTTTTATGGATGCTTGTCTTGACCAAGGCGGTGGCAAAGGGCAAGATCATCGTTTTAGAAGGAACAGACAAGGCTGGCAAGACAACCCAGTCTAGGATGTTGCAGGAATACCTCAAGTCGCTTGGCAAGATCTGTGTTGTTATCGACTTTCCGGATTATACAACTCCAATAGGCATGGAAATACGGGCCTTTCTCGACGGCAAGCGAGATTACCCGCCGGAGGTAAAGCACTTGCTCTTTTCAGCCAACAGGTGGGAAAAGAAAAAAGAAATAGACAGCATGGTTGAAAGCGGCACCACCGTCATCATGAACCGCTATTACCAGTCAAATTTGGCCTATGGCGTGGCCAACGGGGTGGACATAAACTGGCTTTTGAAGCTGGACAAGGGCCTGCCAAAGGAAGACGCGGTCATACTGCTTCTTGTCAGCCCCAATGTCTCAAAGAACAGAAACGAGACGCCTGATGCCTTTGAGACGGACTCAAAGCTTGCCGCGCAGGCCTACAAGAACTATGTCAAGTTTGCCAAGCAGTTCAAGTGGAAGGTGATAGACGGCTCAAAAAGCAAGGAGCAGGTCCAGCAAGAGATCCTAAAGGTAGTCAAAAAAACGCTGAAAATTTAAGTTTGCCTCCATTGCAATCTATTGCAATAAATGGATTTTTCAGGTGAGATAACCGACCCGATACACCGCTACATCAGGTTTTCAGACGCCGAAAAGCAGGTGATAGACGAGCCGGCTTTTCAGCGGCTACGAAGGATTCGGCAGCTGGCCGGAGCGCATCTGGTCTATCCTAGCGCCCAGCATTCACGATTTGAGCATTCTCTTGGTGCCATGCACATAGCCGGACTGGCCGGCGAGAGCCTGCTTGTCAAGGGATACATAGACAGCGCAGAGACCGTGCAGGAATTGAGGATTGCTGCCCTTTTACACGACGTTGGGCATGGGCCTTTTTCCCACCTGTTTGAGGAGGTCCTGGAGACAAAGACCAGCACCAGCCACGAAGACATTGGAAAAAAGATAATCACGAAAAGCGCGATTTCAGACGTGCTGAGGGCAAACGGCCACAACCCGGAAGTCATAGCAAACCTGTCTTTTGGACAGTCAAAAGTTGGTTTTCTAAACGAGATAATTTCCGGCGGCCTTTCTGCAGATATCATGGACTACCTTCCGCGTGATTCGTATTTCACTGGAGCAGAGTATGGAAAGGTAGACTATCATAGGCTCATCAGCTCCATGGAGGTTGCAAACAACCGGCTTGCGCTAAACAAGTCGGCCCTCAACTCGCTTGAATCTATGCTCATATCCAGGTACGAGATGTTCAAGGCAGTCTATTTTCACAAGACAGTCAGATCGGCAGAAGTCATGCTTTTGCATTCCATGACAGCAGCAGATGCCGACCTTGGCCTGACGGACGTATCGCTTGACAACTACCTGAGCCTCACGGACGAGGCCACGCTTGACAGGATTTGCGCTCTGAAAACCGGCTTTGCGGCCAAGCTCGCAACAGATTACCGGGACCGGCGTTTGCTAAAATGCGTCTACGAGCGGATACTTCACAAGCGAGACCGAAGGCGGCTTGTTGAAAGAAAAACCCTTCGGCTGATAGAATCCGAAATAGCCCAGGGAGCCGGAATTGACAGCAGCTTTGTCTTTGCCGATGCGTCAAGAGCCCCATCGATGCCGCTGACCCCAAGCAAGGAAGAAATGTACTCTGTGCTTGTTGCAGACAAGACCGGCGTCTATGAAATGCCGGTTTCAGACATTCCACTAGTAGAGTCCATCTCCGGATTTTTTGACATGCTTCGGATATACACGACGGCCGAGAACCGAGAGGCCGTTGAGCGATCTGTTAAAAAGGTCCTTGGAGATCAGGAATCCCAGGACATGGGAGTGTGGAAGCAGCATGGCCGCTAAAATTGTGATAAAGCTTAGCGGCAAGGTTTTCAGTTCAGAGACAGACGCAGATCTGCGGCAATACGCAGAGATGCTCTCAGAGCTCAGAGATGTGCAGCCAGTAGTAATAGCCGGCGGAGGCAAGATAGCCAGGCACTACATAGGCATTGCAAGGTCTCTGGGTCTAGACGAGGCAAGTCTGGACATCATGGGAATTGAGGTATCGCGGCTAAACGCCAAGCTGTTGATAGCTGCCCTTGGGCAGAAAGCATACCCCGCGGTCCCAAAAGACCTCGAAGAAGTATCGGAAGCGGCCGAAAGCGGCAAGATAATAGTCACAGGTGGCCTGCACCCTGGCCAGAGCACAAACGCCACAGCGGCATTGATTGCAGAAAAGATTGGCGCGTCTAGGTTCATCAACGCCACGGATGTCGATGGCATTTATGACTCTGATCCCCGGACCAACAAAAATGCCAAGTTGTTTGACAAAATCACGGTCAGGCAATGCCTTGAGCTGTTGGGGCAGGAAAACGCCGCTGCAGGTGGCTACGACCTGATGGATATGGTGGCGCTAAAGGTAATTGAAAGATCCAAGATAGACACCACGGTGCTCAGGTCCGATCCAAAAATCATCAAGGCCGCGGTATCAAAAGACAGTGCAGCAGGAACGCACATCGTTTTTTAGGACACGGTCTTTATCGTACCCCGGTATTCCGGTATGCCGTCTGAGATCATTTTTTTGAATATCTCCTCTCCTTTCTCTATGGGCATCGGCTTTGACTGCGCTTTGGCAAAGCCGTCCTTGTCGCAGATAAAGAGCATGGTTTCCTGGCCCTGGGTCATTTTGCCGACTAGCTCCTCTTCGCCCACAGGATCAAAGCCTGTCGCGGCCTGCTTTATCGTGTAGGTCAGCATTGCAAAACCAGCATAGTCGAATAGCTTCATCTGTGCTTTTTGTGCACGCTCCCTGCCAAGATGTGCCGCCTTGTGGTACTGCAATTCGTGATAATACCAGGAGGCAAAGTATAATCCTTGTGCACTAGCAATCGACAGATTTAAACAGCAGATTTGGTCCAGAAATCCTGCATTTGAACACCAAGATCATCTTTGCAGCTGCAGGAGGTATAGCAGCAGTTGCGATAATCATGTTTTTAACGTTGGGAAGTTTTTCGCTTGGCCAGTTTGAGAGGCCAAAAGAAGTAAAGGTCATTCAGCCGACCATAGCAGTCAAGGATGTCCTGGTTACAAAAGTTGACGACAAGAATGCAAACGTCCAGATCACTTTTGCAGTAGACAACCCAAACCCTGCCACTGTGATGCTAGAGTCCATACACTACTTCGTTGCAGTTGACGGCAATCAGCTAATCACAGGAGACGTCGGCGCCACGGCAGAGGGGTTCCTGAGCTCGCAGGGAGACCTGTTTCCCATAGTTGCAGGCACAACGCTCACGGTCAAGGACCAAATGCCCATAGTCAGGACCGACCAGACAGCTGACGCCTGGGACAAGGTAGTTGGCGGAGAAGCAAAATACGACATCAGCGGCAGCTTTGCATACCGGCTGACGGCAAGCCTTAACACGACGGCAGAAGAGCCAGACTTTGCGCTGACATTCCCGTAGAATCCTATGATAATATCATTGCAGGACAGACAACAGACCGATAAAGATAATAACTTTTGAGCTCAGGTTGACGGCATGGCTGAATTAGCATTCATGTTTGGCGTCACTATAGGCATGTTCGTGGTCCTGACAGGCATAGTGTTCGGAACAAGGGCCAGAAGGTACAGCGCAGGATACACTCCTGGCGAAAGTCATGGCGGACACAGCGGAGAATAAATTATTTTCCTTTCAATTTTCCAAAGAGGTCGCCTATTAGATCTCCGCTGGAATTCTTTACCCGCTCTCGAGCGAAGCAGCGCTCATAGTATTTGCAGCGAATGCAGAGATCCGACGGCTCGACTATCGGAACCTTGTTGTCTTTTAAGAGTGTCGAAAGCACCCTTGCCCTTCTGATGATTTCTTCAAACATCCGGTTGTTTTTGGTCAGCGAGAACTGGGCAGTCTTGCCGTCGCCATCCAGGTAAATAAGAAAGCCGTCGTTCTTGTTCAGGGCAAACAAACAGGCGTTAAGGTACATCAGATGCCGCGGATGCGGAACTTCTGGCAGCTCTGGGACTATTTCAAATCGGATGACAAATTCGTCTGCCACTATCATGTCGGCCGTAACCTCGAGCGTCAGGCTGTCTGCGTGAAACTCGCCTTTTATGTTGCTCAGGCCGTGCCGCATGCCCTGGTCCAGCAGGATGGATATCTTGGAAAAGTCTGACGGGATTATCGGGTCCTTGCGTTCATAGTACGAGAGTCTAGTGCAAATTGCCGCTTCCAGAGCGTGAATCCTGTCGCTGTTGGTTTTGTCAACCTTGATACTCAGGTCTTCGTACAGTCTGCCAAAGGCTTTTTCTATCAATCCAAGCAGATTCCGGTCCCCAAGCATCTTGGCTCGATGGCACTATCTGGTATATATTGTGTAACCTAAAAGCCAGCCGCAATCGGATCTGTTGGCTTTAACAATTCCCGGAGAAGTATGGTCGCGTACGAGCCCTTGGGCAGCTTGAACGATACAGTCAGGGGATCTTTGCTGTAGGTAAAATCCCGACACCACAGCGGGGCCTGCCGAAATCCGCCCTGCTGGCTGAGTTCTTGCATCTCCTTGATGTAAAAGTCCTTTGGTACCAAATTTTCCTGCTCCATCAGGGATTTGGTCAGAGTCTCAAATCGGCCCTTGCCGGCCTGAAAGGTGTATCCGGCCATCCTGACTGCAGGGACCATCAGTTTTTGAGAAGAGGCGTCGTATTTTATTACCCTGCCAAATATGGAAGGACCCTCCATCTCAAAGCAGAGATCTCCGGCAGAAGGCTTGACTATATCCTGGCCTTCGGCAATTATCCTGCTTATGCATCTGTTAAAGATGTGGGATTGGTAGGCTTGGACGAATAGCCTGCGTATGGTTATCGGAACAGCGCGCAGAGCAGAAATCGGGTCCTTGCCTGCCACCAGCGCGGACAGGATTTGACGCTCGATATCCATCCCCCGCGGGATGGTTCTCAGCAACTGTTTGTAATTGGCCGGGTCCTGGCATTGCTCACGTATCTCCCGGCTTGTCTTTGAGTCGTACTCTGTAGTGTAGCAGAGCAAGAGGTGGATTGCTTTCTTGAAATCCCTTTTTACTATCGCCTTGCCCACCAGGTGGGTAACCAGCCTTTCGCTTCCAAAACGCTGCAGGCCGTAGAAATTGCCAATCCGGCCAATCTGCGGAATGAAACTATCGATGTCAGATTTTTTGCAGCCGTGTATTTCTATTTCAAACTCGTTTCCAACCAGGAACTCTCTGCCAAGCGGCCTTTTTGTAAAGCCCTGCAGCACAAGCCGTGTATGCTGCGTATTTAGCTCTGCAGGAGGATTTCGCCATTCGCGCTCAAGGCTGGCGTACTGCTTTGTCACGGCCTTGGCGTCTTTGATGCCCAACACCCGGAGCCGGATTTGCTTTTCGCGCTCTATTTCCAGGACTGCATGGTTTGAATCGATGTTTCTTTTTTCCAGAATATATAGCGGGTACCGGCCTGACTCGCCGAAATTACTCGAGATGTTTGAGACAAGCGAGTCGTCCACCAGTTCTGATACCTTAAAGCCCGAGCTGTCCTGCTTTATGGATCCGCCAATGCATTCGAAATCTGTGCAGTAGCATTCAATGCCGGCAAGACTGTCGATTCTTGGCACCGAGTTCACAGGCCAGCTTGGGACTGCTGCCTTATCTTTGTAACTTATATTGACCGGCCAACAAATCTCGTCCATGGCGTACTGGCTTTTCAAGCAAGAGCCTTCCAGCTACAACTATTCCCAGCTTGAAAAGGACGGCAAAACCGTCTGGGACGGCGTGGCAAACAATCTGGCTTTGAAGCACTTACGCAGCGTCAAGAAGGGGGACAAGGCGATTTTCTATCATACTGGTGACGAGAAGCAGATGGTAGGAATCATGGACGTCATTTCAGATCCATATCCGGACCCCAAGGACAGCTCGCTGGTAGTAGTTGACGTATCTGCATCTCGCAGGCTGGCTAGGACCGTCGCCTTGGAGGAGATCAAGTCGGATTCGGCATTTTCCAGCTGGGAGCTTGTGCGGATATCCCGGCTTTCAGTGATGCCTGTCCCAGAGGCCCTCTGGAGCAGGATAATGAAGATGTCCGGCCAGAAATGAGATATAAATAAGGAAGAAGTGTGGATAATCCAGTTTGACCCCGAAACAACAGTTTATTTTGGCCGTCGGCGTCATGTCGGCGTTGGGCATTGGCGTAAGCGTAGGCATCATCGCGTTTGGCGGCGGCTTTTCAGGGGAAGGTCCGTCTATCTTTAATCCGCCTACCGACGCAGATATTTTTGTCATTGGTTCAAACGTCAGAGACGGAATGTCCTTAGAATACCGGGTGACTGCAATGGACCCAGATTTTCCGTTGGTTGGCAGCAGGGTGTCAATGAACTTTGCAGAGCAGGACGATAGATGGAAAGCAACTTTTAACGTCACAAAGGATACAACTACAAAGGAATTTGATATCCTCCTTTCAAAGCAGTTGACCAACGACGGCCAGGTTAGCGAAGACGTCAGGCCCTTTTTCCAACCGGTAGAATCATCAGTCCTTGCGATAAGAGACATGGATTACGGCAATCGGCCAAAATACCTGGTAGTTGGAGCGCCGTGGGACACTATATTCTACGGCTCGTCCTCCACTACTGTCAAGATTGTAAGCCAGCAAACCATCCAGACCCCGGCAGGGTCTTTTGACTCGTATGTGCTTGGATACAAGCTCAAAGACAAAGAAAGCAGGATCTGGATGACAAAAGAAGTGCCGTTCCCGGTCAAGGCTGAGGTCTACGACCCAGAAGACAAGTTGTTCTACTCTTACGAATTGATAAGGGCAGACAACATCAGATAACATACACGTTTTGCATCAGCCAGTCGGCGTAATTTCTGACACGCTCATCTATCCTGCACCACAGGTGAATCGAGCCGGGCAGGATTTCAAGCCGGCTTCCATCAGACAGTATAACCTTGACTCCCTCTTTTCCCTCGTACATGTAGGCGTCCTGCGCTTTTGCTTCAAGCATCTCGACTGCCTTTTGCTTCACGGTTTCCCGCGGAACTGGAAAAGTCCTTCTGAATTTGTCAACCACCACGCCGACGTTTTCCGTGCCGTACGAGTCAACGTCCGAGATCTTGGAGGGAACCGGAAAATGCAACTGCAGATTGACGCCATGCCTTTGCCCGACAAACAAGGCCAGCTCGTTTACCTTCTGGTAGGCCATGTGCGGATTTCTTTTCGCAATCGAGACTAGAGCGTCGCGGTTGTCTGCAACTATTTGGTAGAATTCGCTCATCAGGCTTGAAAATGCGATGGCCATCGTCCGTCTCATGACAGACGCGGATTAATTAGCGTGACTATACAATTATTATACAAGCGCATGGACAGAATGCCGTTGGCTAGATCAGAGCAGCTATATAACAGGGCAAAAAAGTTCATGCCCGGCGGAGTCAACAGCCCTGTTCGATATTATGATCCTTACCCGTTTTTCGCGGTTTCCTCCCACGGAAGCAAGATAGTCACAGCTGATCACAAAACCTACATTGATTATTGCATGGGCTACGGCGCGCTGTTGCTTGGCCATGCGTACCCATCAGTTCTGGATGCAGCAAAAGCCCAGATGGACAAGGGAACGCTTTACTGCGTGCCAACAGAGCTGGAGATAAGGCTTGCAGAGACCATATCAAAAGTGGTACCCTGCGCAGAGATGGTCAGAACAGTAAACACTGGCTCTGAGGCTACCATGAATGCCATACGCCTGGCAAGGGCCTTTACAAAGAAAAAAGGCGTAATCAAGTTTGACGGCGGATACCACGGTGCTCACGATTACGTTCTTGTCAAGGCTGGCTCTGGCGCTGCAAGCCTGCCGGCCTCTGAAGGCGTGCTCGAAGAAGCTTCTGCGCAGACGTCAGTCGTCCCGTACAACGACTCTGCAGCCCTTGAGCGGGCGATAGAAAAAAACCGCGACACTGCATGCGTGATAATAGAGCCAGTGCTGGCAAATATCGGTTTGGTACTTCCAGACAAGAACTATCTTTCTGAAATCAGAAAAATAACAGAGCAGAAAGACGTTGTCCTGATTTTTGACGAAGTGGTAACAGGGTTCAGGCTTGCCATCGGCGGGGCAGGCGAATTCTTTGGCATCAGGCCAGACCTGGCCACGTTTGCCAAGGCCCTTGGAAACGGCTTTCCAGTGGCTGCCATTGCAGGCAGAAAAGAGATAATGCAGCAGTTTTCCCCCGCCGGAAATGTATACCAGGCCAGCACCTTTGCTGGAAATCCTGTTTCTGTCTCTGCTGCAATCGCGACGTTGGGTACGATGATGGAGGCAAGGCAGGCTATTTACCCGCAGCTTGCAAGGACCTGCGACAGCATAGTTGAAGGCATCAAAGAAGAGCTTGAGGATATTGGCGGCCTTGACTGCACGATAAACTCTATTGGCTCGATGTACCAGGTCTTTTTTACGGCAGACAAGGTAAGAGACGAGGCTACCGCCAGAAAAGCTGACGCAATAAAATTCAGAAGGCTATTTGACGAGCTGCTAGAACGCGACGTCTTTATCCCGCCGTCGCAGTTTGAGACCTGCTTTGTTTCGTATGCCCATGACGAGGAAGACATCGACAAGACAGTCGAAGCCTACGGCCAGGCATTCAGGAAGATAAAAGAATGAAGATTATCAACGTGGCCACGCGTGGAAGCAGGCTTGCTCTGGCCCAGACAGAGATAGCCGTTTCAGCTCTAAATAAGGTCCACAGGGATATCGATTTTCGGATATTGACTGTAAGCACGAAAGGCGACGTCGACAAGCGGCCACTGTTCACAATGGACGCAAAAGGCATCTTTGAAAAAGAGGTCAACGAGGCCGTGAGGAAAGGCGAGGCCGATTTTGCAGTGCACAGCCTAAAGGATGTCCCTTCGGAACTTTCAGACGAGCTTGCAGTTGCCTGCATCCCAAAAAGGGCAAGCCCAAGAGACGTTCTGGTCAACGACAGAAGCCTGAAATTAATGGAATTGCCAGCAGGGTCTGTTGTTGGCACAAGCAGCCTCAGAAGGGCGGTGCAATTGATAAGAATTAGGCCAGACCTCAAGGTCCGGCCGATAAGAGGCAACGTCGAGACCAGAGTCAAGAAGGTGATAGGCAAAGAATACGATGCAATAGTTCTTGCGGAGGCTGGCCTCTCTAGGCTTGGGATGAAAGATGTTATCGTGGAGCGGTTTAAAATCCGGGATTTCATGCCAGCTCCGGGCCAAGGAGCGATTGCCATAGTATGCAGACGCGATGATAAAAAAATGATAAACATGCTTAAAAAAATAGAAGACCGCAAATCCAGGCTCGAGGTAATGGCCGAACGCTCGCTTATTGAAAAGGTGGAAGGCGGCTGCAGGTTCCCGCTTGGCGCGGTGGCCGTTTCAAGAAACGACAGGATGACTTTGCATTCCAGCGTCTTTTCGGCAGACGGCACGAAATCAATAAGGATAAGCCAGTCCGGAAATTCCATGCAGGCCGAAAAACTCGGGTTAAAGGTTGCAGACCTTTTGCTAAAGCAGGGAGCCGGCGCGCTTGCTGAAGGCTGGCGGGACGCCGTCGAGGAGTGGAACAAGAAAATATGACTGGCAAGGTGTATATCTGCGGCGCGGGACCTGGAGACCCCAAGCTCATGACAGTCAGGGCCATGGAGCTTTTGACAAGCTGTGATGTCGTGCTTTATGACCGGCTTGTGGGTCAAGCCGTAATAGACCAGATACCGGCGAAATCGGAGAAAGTCTACGTCGGCCGCGCAGTTGGCGACCCTACAACGCACCAAAAACGAACAAATGAGCTTATGGTCAAATACACAAAGCAAGGAAAAAGCGTTTTGCGGCTCAAGGGAGGAGACCCGTTCATATTTGGCCGCGGGGCCGAGGAGGCAGAATACTTGCTGAAATTTGGAATAGGCTTTGAGATAATACCGGGCATCACTTCGGCAATCGCGTCGCCGGCGTATGCAGGCATCCCGCTGACGCACAGGCGTTATTCGTCATCCGTGGCCATAGTCACAGGCCATGAAGGGGCAGAAAAAGAAGACAGCCTAGTTTCGGTCAACTGGAAGAAACTGCCTGAAGCCGTAGACACCATAGTAGTTTTGATGGGCATTGGCCAGATTGAGCAGATATCCGCTGACCTGATAAAGGGCGGCTTGAAAGGCAGCACGAAAATTGCCATAGTAGAAAGCGGAACCACTGCCAAGCAGCGCGTGGTAACCGGGACTCTAAAAAACGCGGCCAAGGCAATAGACAAACACCAGGTCCGGCCGCCGGCTATCATAATCATAGGCAAGGTTGCAGGCCTGCACAAGAAACTGGATTGGTTTTCAAGTGTTAATGCTGACTGACAGGACAATAGCCATTACAAGAAGCAAGGGCGAAGCTGCAGAGTTTCTGGACATTGTAAAAAGAGAAGGTGGAATCGGAATGGCAATTCCGACAGTAGAGATTGTTCCAAAAGGGGATTCCGCGATAAACGAATTCGTTAATCTTTTACTGGAAAAAAGGCATGATTACTGCGCATTTATGAGCGCGCAGGCAGTCAGAGTACTTTTCAGCCACACATACAAGCAGAGAATTGTTTCCGCCCTGTCGCAGACTGCCGTAATTGCAGTTGGCCCAAAGACAAGCCAAGAGCTGCAGGAACAGGGCATCAGGACAGATTTTATGCCAGAAAAATATTCATCAGTTGGCCTTGTCGAGTTTCTCTCCAAGTCAAATCCTGCAGGAAAAAAAATAATCATCCCAAGGAGTGGCGCGGCAAACGAGTTTGCAGCATCAGGGCTGTCAAGATTGGGGATGGTTGTAGACGAGGTTCTTCTCTACACAATAAAGACGGCCGATGTCTCTGCAGACTGGCAGGATTTCTTTTCATTGCTTTTGCAGAAAAAAATAGATGCGATAATCTTTACAAGCGCATCAAACGTCAGGTCGTTTTTTGAGATTGCTGCAAGTCAGAGTGCAGATATTCCGCTGGACAGTCTAACAAAGGTAATATCGATAGGCCCGTTTACAACAGCCGAGCTGGACAAAAGAAAAATCCGCTGCCACGAGGCCAAAGAGCACACAGTGGCCGACACTCTTCAAACTGCCAGAGAAATCTTTAGCCGTCAGCAAGCCAGCTAGAAATCTTGGCCAGAGAACCGGCAGGCCCACCCATGGATTCAAGTATCCTTTTCGCAGAGGCAAGGCTTTCTCTGATTATCACCGGCTTTGGCCGGGGCGAGCCAATCTGGCTTTCAATAGTTTGTATCTCGGATGCAAGCTCGTCTCTATCCGGTCCTGATGGCGCTTGCTCTAGCGCTGTCTTTAGCGCAATCACTATTTCCTTTAGGTCCTGCCTGCCAGTTTCGTTGATGACATTGGAATTCGGGCTTGCCTGCGAGATGTTCGAGTTTACCATGCTCCCAATGTTGATGTAATTCGTTACGTTGGCCGGAAAGTGGACTGTTGGAGATTCAGGTTTTGATAACGCCTCCTCGACTTCCACCACACCTCCGTGCTTGATGTAAAGTCCGGCGTCAAGATAATTCGAAACGTAAAACCCGTATGTCGTAACTTCCAGAAGGTTCTCGCCAGCAAGATACTGGATGATTGGCTCGGCGACATTTTCATCGTAGCCAAGCGGCGTGGCAACCTGCCGGATTTTTACCAGTATCTTTTCGTTGCCCCGGGTCAACTCCCAGAGCTTGTGAAGAAACGCAAATCGCTTCCGCTTGAGCTCCTCAAGAGAGTCCATCATACCGATTCTGGTTTTGAGGTTATTAACGATAGCTACCTGTCAAGGCGCAGGTCGTTTACCAGCCTTTCAATGTTCGTGATGGACCTGCCGGTTTCGTCTGCTATCTTTTGGCCTGCCGGCGAGTTCTGTATGTAGTTTGGTATTCTTGCAGATATCCTCTCCTGGTAGGTAGGTATGTGTTCGTTTTGGTAAAATACGCCTATCGGGATTTTGCTTCCCCACTCGTTTGATTTTTCCACGACCTTGGCCATCTTTTCGTTCACCTCTGACGGGTCGTTTACTATTCCGTCGTAGCCGGTTTCTTCAAGCTTGTATAGCCTTGGCATGACTTTCTTGGTCTCCGGGTCCAAGTTGTCCTGACCGGAGAACCATTCCTTGGTATTGATGTCGTTGTATGTCGGGCAGGGCTGCAGCACGTCTACAAAGGCAAGGCCCTTGTGCGCGACTGCCTTTTTGATTATGTCCTTCAAGTGCTTGATGTCGTACGAGTATCCCCGCGCAAGGAAGGTAAAGCCAGAGACAAGCGCAAGGGCTATGGGGTTTACCGAATTGTTCACGTTTGGCTGCGGCAATGACTTGGTTTTTACGCCAAGCTTCAAAGTCGGAGAAGCCTGCCCCTTGGTCAGGCCGTAAACCGCGTTGTTAAATATGATATACACCATGTCCACGTTTCGCCGGCCTGCGCTGACAAAGTGTCCAGCGCCAATCCCAAGGCCGTCTCCGTCGCCGCCTACTGCCAAGACCTCAAGGTCCGGGTTGGCCAGTTTGGCTCCCTGCGCAAAGGGAAGCACGCGGCCATGAAGTGTGTGAATGCCGTATGTCTTGATAAAGTGCGGCGTCTTGCCAGAGCAGCCTACTCCGGAAAATATCGCGGTATTGTGCGGAGGCACCTGCATGTCAGCCAGGGCCATCTGAATAGAATTCAGAATGCCAAAATCCCCGCAGCCAGGGCACCAGTCGTTATGGACTTCAGTCTTGTAGTCTGCCAGTTTAAGAGCCATTTTTCAGCACCTGTCTCCTTGGAGCATTTCCGGCAGATATTCGCTTGACAGCGTTATAAACCTCGTCTAGTGACATCGGCCTGCCGTTGTATTTTACCACCTGGTGATCATACTGCCTGCCGACATGCTGCCGGACAAGCGAGCCTAGCTGGCCCTGATAGTTCATCTCGATGTCGACTAGAATCCTTGAATTACCAAGAAGCGAGCTGACGGTCTCTGATGGAAACGGATTCATCAGTCTGACCTGGATGAACTTTACCTTTATGCCGTCTTTTTTCAACTCTTCTATTGCGTCTAGTATCACGCCCTTTGTAGAGCCCCAGCCTATCAGGGCAATGTCGGCGTCTTTATCTCCGTACATCACTGCCTTGTCCTCGTCGGCTATTTCCTTTAGGGCCAAGTCCAGTTTTCCCATCCTCTTGTCCATCATCTGGGTTCGCAGTTCCGGGTCTTCAGTTATGTGGCCTTCCTCAGTATGCTCGTCGCCGGTATTCCAGAAAATAGCGTCTTTTGTTCCAAGCGGGATTCTTGGACTGACGGGATTGTCAGAAAGCCGGAACCTAAGGTAGTTGCCAGCTACGCCCTTGTCCGACTCGGATATTTTTCCAGCCAGCAGGCCGCGCTCTATTTTCACCCTGCCGGGGTCAAAGACTGGGAGGGTCATCACGCTGTTGGCTATGGCCTTGTCAAGCATGTGTATAACAGGCAGCTGGTAGCGGTCAGCAAAATTGAATGCCTTTATCGTGTCGTAGAAACTCTCTTCAATGTCGCCAGAAGCAAAGACGATTCTTGGAAACTCGCCATGCCCTGCGTTTATGGCAAAATTCAAGTCTCCCTGCTCATGCCGAGTCGGAAGGCCTGTCGCCGGGCCTGCCCGCTGGTACAAAGACACGACAAGAGGCACCTCGTTCATGCCAGCCCAGCCCAGTGCTTCTGCCATCAGGGAAAATCCTGGCCCGGATGTGGCGGTAGCAGATCTAGAGCCGGTCAGGGCTCCGCCTATAGCCATGGTTATGGCTGCAATCTCGTCTTCAGTCTGGACTACAACTGTCGAGCCTTTTTCGTCAGAGCCGTGCAGGTCAAGAATCTCGTTTGATTCTAGAAATTCGCTGTCATCGGAAGCCGGAGTAATTGGGTAGTAAGTCTGGAACCGGCAGCCTGCAACCATCTTGCCCATGGCAGAGGCCTGGTTTCCCTGAGCTATCACTATTTCCTTGTCCACCGGCTTTGTCTTTAGCCTGTATCTAAAGCCGTCTTGTCCAGAGAATTTTGCAGCAGTATAGTTGTACATGAATTCTGCAGCCTGCACGTTTGTCTCTGCCGCGCTTTTCTTGGCGCGAAATATGAACCGTATTGCCTTGGCAAGCGCGTCTGCGTCAAATCCAAGCAGAGACATCGAGGAGGAAAGGGCCATGACGTTGGTCATCCGAGTCAGCTTGCTGAGAGCAGGATTGTTGGTCTTTTGGGCAAACTCTTCGAGAAGCTGAAAGTAAGGCAGGGAGTAAAGTACTGCTCCGCGCGACTGCGCGTACTGCAGCGCGTCTTTTACTGAAAATCCGAGGCCGGCTTTTTGCAGGGTTTTTTTGATTCTTGCAGAGCCGTAGTCGTCTATGGTTGGAATTTCGTCAAGCGTGGTATCGAGCAATTCTTCGTTGTAGATTATGCAGCCTCCTTCAGAGACTTCGTCAAAGTGCCGCAACACGGTCTCTGCGTCAAACGAGACAAGGACGTTTATGGTTTCAACGTGGCAGCGAACCGGCTTCTCGGAGACTCGGACTGTAAAGTAGCTATGCTCTCCTTTGATGTTGGAATAATATTCTCTTTTGCCGTAAATATGCAGCCCGCCAAGGGCGCATGCGCGCGAAAAAATGTTTGCAGCAGAGTCGACGCCGCTTCCCTGCGCGCCGCCTATAACCCAGCTTAGGGAATTGATTATTTCTGACATCGTAACAATAATGCTTGAATTTCTGGCTTTTAATGCTTTATCCACCGGTAGCGGCGTCTAAAATGCAGCACTCGCAGGCCTCTTTGTTGCCGCAATACGGGCAGACGCAGACGCAAGCTTCAAGCTGGTTGCCGCAAGTCTCGCACATGACAACGTCCTCTGCCATGTGTCTCAACAGGGGATCTCTGTTATTATACTTTATTTTGCTCTGAGTATGTTCAGCGCCGAGCCGGCCTTGAACCACTCTATCTGTGCAGTGTTGTACGAGTGATTGAGCATTATCTCCTCGGTCCTGCCGTCGCTGTGGAGAATAGTGCATTTCAACTGCTTGCCTGCTGCCATGTCTTTTAGGCCTGATATGCTGAGCCGGTCGTCTTCTAGGATTTTGTCATAGTCCGCCGGCTCTGCAAAGGTCAGCGCCAAGACTCCCTGCTTTTTGAGGTTGGTCTCGTGAATTCTGGCAAAAGACCTGGCTATGACTGCGGCGCAGCCAAGATACCGCGGAGTCATTGCCGCGTGCTCTCTGCTGCTACCCTCTCCGTAGTTGTTGTCACCTATTATTATCCACTTTAGAGAATTTGCCTTGTAGTCCCTTGCAATGTGCGGATACGATTCGATCTGTTTGCTCAGCTGGTTAAGGCCGTTTCCAACCTGGCCGTTGTAGGCATTGACTGCCCCAAGAAGGAGGTTGTCGCTTATCTTGTCTATGTGGCCTCTGTACATCAGCCAGGCGCCTGCCGGCGAGATGTGGTCTGTCGTGCATTTTCCCTTGACCTTGGCCAGCACTGGCAGTTTTTCAAGGTCCTTGCCGTCCCAGGGCAAAAATGGCTCTAGTTTTTGCAGCCGGTCGCTTTGCGGGTTTATTATGACTTCAATTTTTTCTGGATCGGTTGCCGGCTCGACATAGACATCCTTGACGTACCGGAAACCCTCGGACGGGACTTCGGGCGCTGGCTTTGGCGGCTGTAGCTTGAACTTGGTTCCGTCTGCTACTTCCAGTTCGTCTGTGACGGGGTTAAAGGACAGCCGACCGCTGAGGGCCAGAGCAATTACCAATTCAGGGCTTCCGATAAAGTTCATGGTCTCTCTTCTGCCGTCGTTTCGGCCTGGAAAGTTTCTGTTGTAGGAAGTAACAATGGTGTTTGGCTCGCCTTTCTTTAGTTCCGGCCGGCTCCATTGCCCGATGCACGGACCGCAGGCGTTGGCAAGAACGTTTGCCCCAATCTTTTGCAGTGTCTGCATCTGGCCGTCGCGCTCTATGGTTGCGCGGATCATCTCTGAGCCAGGAGTCACCTGCAAAGACACCTTGGTCTTTAACCCTCTTTTTTCTGCCTGCTCTGCAATGTCTGCAGCGCGCGACATGTCTTCGTAGGAGGAATTTGTGCAGCTGCCGATAAGCGCCACAGAGATGTTGTCAAGGTAGTTGTTCTTTTTGACGTCCTCAGCCATCTGAGATACTGGCCTTGCCAGGTCTGGAGTGTGCGGTCCTACTAGGTACGGCTCCAGGTTTGAGAGGTTTATCTCTATTACCTGGTCAAAGTATTTGGCCGGCTCTTTTTCTACTTCTGGGTCCTCTGTCAGCAAATCTTTGTGTTTGTTGGCGAGCTCTGCTATGGCGCCACGGTTGGTTGCCTTAAGGTAGGTAGCCATGCGCTCGTCGTACGAAAAGACAGAGCAGGTCGCGCCTATTTCCGCGCCCATGTTGGTTATAGTTGCTTTGCCTGTGCAGCTTATTGTTTTGGCCCCGGGGCCAAAGTACTCGATTATGGCGTTCGTGCCGCCAGACACGGTCAGTTTTGACGCCACGTACAGTATGATGTCTTTGGGCGCTGCCCAGCCATTCAACTCGCCGGTCAGATAAACGCCGATTCGTTTTGGATACAACAGCTCCCACGGCATGCCGGCCATCACCTCTGCTGCATCAAGGCCACCCACGCCTATAGCTATCATGCCAAGGCCGCCGGCGTTTGGCGTATGCGAGTCCGTGCCAATCATCAGCCCACCGGGAAAGGCATAGTTTTCAAGCACCACCTGGTGGATGATTCCGGCTCCCGGCTTCCAGAAGCCGATGCCGTATTTTCTGCAGGCAGATTCCAGAAACTGGTAAACTTCGTTGTTCTCTACTATTGCAAACCGTGTGTCGGTGGCCGAGTCGACCCTGGCCTGGATAAGATGATCGCAGTGGACGGTTGTCGGTATGGCAGCCTGCTTCAAGCCGGCCTGCACAAACTGCAATATCGTCATCTGTCCAGTCACGTCCTGCAGCGCGACTCTGTCGGGGTTCAGGAAAACGTAGCTCTTGGCGCGCTGCGGCTCATAGACATCGCCGTCCAGATGGCCTATCAATAATTTCTCTGAAAGTGTTAATGGCCTGTTGACCAGTTTTCTGAATTTTGAAACGTTAGCTTCAAGTTTTGAATACGCCTTGCTGACAAGCTCTGGAGTAGTTTCTATCTGATTGCTCATTTTTTCGAGACGTTTGAAATTGCCAATCCGGCATATTTTAGTCATTCTTCGAGCCTAGAAATAAATACAAGCAAGCAGTGCTTGCTCAAAT
>QCWB01000123.1 GCA_013114715.1 Nitrososphaera sp. | reverse complement strand
GCCTATATTAAAATTTCATTGCGAAATCAGGCGTCAAGCTCAAGTATCGTCTTTGACAGGCCTTTTACAATCTCGTCAATCAGTTGCATGCCTTTTTCGGCTGTCGCGTTTTTGGGGTTGCCCCAGACCCCGTTGCCGGTTATCTTAGTAAACGAGCCAGGCGCGTTGGTCAAGCTTGAATAGGCAGTCTTGGACTTGGCAAGTTTTTTTGCGTTTGCCTCTGCCTTGTCCATCTTTACCAGCTGCGGGGCCATGGCAAGGATCAAGGATGTCTCTACCTCACCGGCATGGTCAAAGCCTTCCTTTAGCAGGTGCCAATAGTGTATCGTGTTTATGGAAGTTCCAGCCGGAACGCGGCCCAGCAGGTCCTGGGCTATGTATTGCAGAGATCCCATGTTGCCGTGATGGCCGTTGATGATAACTATCTTGGTCATTCCGTTGGCGGCGATAGAAGAGCAAATGTCGCAGACAAGCGCCGATAGAACAGAGTGCGTCACAGAAATGTTGAGCATCGGCGCGTGCTCAAACGACACGCCATAATTTATTGTTGGAAACAGAAACGCACCAAGCCGCGAGGCAGTTTGTCTCGCAAGGTATTCTGAGATTATCGAGTCTGTAGACACTGGCAAGTGCGGGCCGTGCTGCTCAAGCGAGCCAACAGGCAGGATTGCAAGCCGGCTTTTCTTTATGGCTTTGGCAAAATCAGCCTGGCTTGATTCGTGGATGTCTGCAGACATTACTGCGTAAATCCTCTCAGTCTGTTAAGAACTTATCATTTCTTTTTTGGCTTGCCGTCATGTACAAAGACTTTGCCCCAGTAGACCTCTAGCCTGTTTTCCAGATACAGTTTTACCGCCTCAAACAGGGTCTCCGCTTCAAGTTCCTGGCCCTTGGTCTTTATGGTTTCAAGCGTGTCTTTGTTGTGCACTTTAAACGATTCCTGGCAGATTATTGGCCCCTGGTCAAGGTCCTCTGTGACAAAGTGCGCTGTGCATCCGACTATCTTGGCGCCCCGCTCATAGGCTTGCACGTAGGCGTAGGCCCCAGGAAACGCTGGCAATATCGACGGGTGGATGTTGATTATCCTGTTTGGATACCTCCAAACAAAGTTTGGAGTAAGAATCCGCATGTACCTGGCCAGCACGATAAGGTCGATGTTATATCTGTCTATCAGCTGCAGGATGTTGTTTTCTGCGGTAGCCTGGTCTGTGTGGGCTATAGAATGAAACGGGATCTTGACGTTCTCTGCAATAGGTCGGAGAGTCTCCTCGCTTCCTATTATAACAGCTATGTTGGTGTCAATCTCGCCTTTTTTGCGCCCCCTTAGTATCCGCTCTAGGCAGTGCGGCTCTTTGCTGACAAATATTGCAACATTTCTTGGCCGGTCCGGCTCTTGATAATGGACCTTTAATTCCATCTGCAGTTTGCCTGCAAGTTCCTTTAGTCCCGCGTCAATATGCGTCCTGTCTGCTTTCTGGAACGAGGCTTCAAGCTGCATGCCAAAAAGGCCACGCACGACATTCTGGTTTATCTTTTCGATGTTGCCGCCGTTCTGGAAAATAAAATTAGTAAAATCTGCCACCACGCCCTTGCGGTCTTTGCCAATCACTGTTACTTCGATAATAGTTTTGTTCTTGTCTGCAGCAAGCATCGCAAAATTATGCTTTTTTGAAAGACAAATAAATCTTACATGGGGCGATACTTTTGCTGATTTGTATTTAGGATGCTACGTCATGCTTAAATAATCGGGCGGTCTATTCAGACCGTTGAATTACAACAGCAGTTTGAGGTATCCTAGATAATGTACAGGATGTCCCTTCTTACCTTATTGCCTTGAGGCAACAATTTATGAAACCGCCAGCAAAAACACCAAAACCAGTACAATCGAAAAGTTCTCGAAAGGACTATGACTACAACAAGCCTGTAGGAAAATGTGTTGTCTGTTATACCCTTTCAGGGTGGCACTGCGATGAATGCCGCAACGACTTTTGCCAGTCCCATTACCACGAACACAAAGAAAAGAACCAGTGCAAACCAGCTTGACTGTGCCGCTAAACGTCTTATTGGCAAGCATATCCGCAGGCAAATGCTCAAAACTTCTTTCCGGCGACGGAATCATTTCGATTGATTTTACAGTCAACAGCATCCCCGGGATACTGGAAAAAATATCCATCGACGCAAGGGCAGCAAAAAAGCAATCTGCCGTTTTCGGAGACGCCTTTGGCGTTGCAAAGAACCTCGACGAATACCAGTATCGCATTTGCATGCTGGTGCCAACTTTGTCTGACAGCGACCCATTCAAGGTTCAACTTCAGAAATACAGGGTTGCGGCAATAGCAGCCTTTGTCATGCTTGGTCAGATCCTGAAAACAGGAGGTGAGCTTGCAAAGTGGAATTTTCATGCCAAGAGGCTGCTAGTTGAGGCATCGGACCTCTATGTTTTTGCGACTTCAAAAAAACCTCCGCAAATACCAAAAAGCCAGGCGGAGGAGGCTTTTTCGTTCATGGGCTTGTCAGAAGCAGCTGTGGAAAAGTCAATCAAGACATTGTACTTGCAATGATCAAGAGATTTTCTTTATTATTTTTGCAATAATGTTCTGACACAACATTGTTGGTTCCATGGAAATGCACAGGTATCGGTCGTTTCTGTTGGTAAGAGGGATTGTCACCAGCTGGACGTGGTCGTACTCCGTTAACTGGTATTTCAGGTTCCCAAGACGCGGTTCAAACTCCTTTAACATGGAAAGCGACGCGTAACTTTTGTGAAACGATCCGCCCTTAGTTGAGCTGGAATCTATAAGTGGGATTTCAATATCCTGCCGATATTGGCCGACGAGTAGCTTTCCGCAGTCGTCCATAACTCCGGCGAATCTTAGGGTCTTGTTCACAGCCAGAGTGGTAACGCAAAGTTCATAGAAGAAATCTCGCTCCTCCATGCTGCTATGTTTTGGTCATATTCGCACATAATAACTATATGTCTGCAAGATGGCCTTGATTTCTATATAGACTGCTCTACGAGGACTACAATAGCAAAAAGGGAATTTACGCTCATTTTTTACTTCCACTTTTCTACTTCTGCAAGCAGGGACACGGGTCTTTCTGTGACCACGTCAAGCGCGCCAAGTTAAAGGGATTGGAAGAATCGATTGTCGGTGGCTCCGCGCCACATTGTTAAATCATCGCGTAGAGTCTTCTAGGAGGCATCCATAGGGCTCGCATCCTATTGGGCCGGGTTTCTCGGGGCGTGCAGAAATATCAGAAGTGGGGTTTGCGCCTAGTTTTACTAGTAAACGGGGTCAATTTGATCGCCGGTACAGGAGATAGACGAAAACGTGCGGGGGGTGGGATTTGAACCCACGAATCCCTAAGGAACAGGGTTGTAGGAGCCAGCTTGTCTGCCCGGCCCGTTCTAAGCTTCGCACTCGTAAAAGAGACCTGCGCCGTTGGCCAGGCTTGGCAACCCCCGCGCAACTGAGCAGCGGTTAGCAGCCAAATTTATCTATATTGCCATTTAAGGTAATGAAAATGCAAAATCCAAGACTATTTGGCACCAACGGTGTGCGCGGAGTTTATGGCAAGGATTTGAACGCCAATCTTGCTATCGATCTTTCTTATGCTTTAGCAACATACTACGGCAGCGGCCCTGTTGTTGTTGGAAACGACGCAAGAAAATCAAGCGCAGCATTGTCAAAGATGGTCCGCGCTACTCTAAATTCTGCCGGCCTTGACGTCGGAAATGCCGGCCTTCTGCCTACACCCTGTCTGCAGTATGCGGCCAAGAAACTTGGATACAAAGGCGGGATAATGATCACCGCGTCGCACAACCCGCCTGAGTACAACGGAATCAAGCCCGCAGCAGCCGACGGAGTGGAAATTTCAAGACAAGACGAGCTTCGAGTCGAAGATATCTATTATTCAAAAAAATTTTCCAAGACAGACGGCACAGGCAGAGAATTTCTTGACCAAAACGTCATCAATTCCTACATGCAGCAAGTCATTTCGCTGGTAGACGCAGACCGGATAAAATCCCGCAGCCTGACAGTGGCCATAGACGCCGGAAACGGGGCCCAGGCCGTAGTTGCGCCGCTGCTTGCCAAGGCGCTTGACTGCAAAGTCCTAGTTGTCAACGGGAGCCTGGACGGCGACTTTCCGGGCCGGGGATCAGAGCCGACCCCCGACAACCTGTCTGTCCTGTCCGAGCTAGTGCGAACAGGCAAGGCTGATTTCGGCGTGGCCTTTGACGGCGACGGGGATAGGAGCATCTTTTGCGACAATACAGGAATTGTGTACTGGGGCGACAAGACAGGCGCTCTGATAGCCAGACACGTGATGGAAAAACACGGAAAATCCGAGATAATCTGCCCGATAAACTCGTCGATGGTACTCGACATGGTAGTCAGGCGGGCCGGCGGAAAAGTAGTCCACACCAGGGTTGGAAGCGTGGAGGTATCAAGGACCATGTTTGAGCGCTCTAGCTTACTGGGCTTGGAAGAAAACGGCGGCTTTATGTACGGAAAGCTCAACCAGGTACGAGACGGGGCGATGACGACTGCCCTTGTCCTAGACATGCTTGCAAGCACGACAAAATCCTTTTCAGAGCTTGTCTTGGACCTGCCAAAGACATATCAGCACAAGTCCAAGTTTGCGTGCGGCTCCAAAGAAATAGTGGACAAAGTTGTCAGCGCGTGCATCCATCACGGCAGCCCAAAGAGCATAGATACTCTGGACGGAGCCAAGATCTGGATCGACGAAGAGACATGGCTCATGGTCCGGCCGTCCGGGACAGAGCCGCTTATCCGGATGTATGCTGAATCGACAGAAAAAGATCTGCTCGATTCAAAGGTGTCGGAATACGGCCGCATCATAAAATCCTGCCTCGTATCTTGACTTGGACAACGTTTTTAATACGCCTGCTAGAGATTAACAGAACAATCGGATGATCCCATAGGGTGATA
>QCWB01000122.1 GCA_013114715.1 Nitrososphaera sp. | reverse complement strand
TACTGAAAGTTCTTGGCAGACACAATAACTACTAATGCAGAGGCGTCCTTGGCCCAGACCTTGTTGGAATCAACTAGCAAACCAAACAGCCTGTCCCAGTATTCCGAGTTCTTTTTTGCATAAATGAACCGCCAGGGCTGGTTGTTAAAAGAAGATGGCGCCCATCTCGCAGCCTCAAAGAGGCTCATCAATTGATCATCGGCTATTTCCTCTCCTGTCATAGAGCGTGGAGACCATCTGCTCAGGATAATGCTGTTAATAGGAAACGTAGGTTTTCTTGCTTCGTTGCTCATGGCTTGATAAAGCATTCCAGCGCTAATAAGGATGGTAGTAATTTCTGACTGGGTTGGTAGCCGGCGTCTTACCGGCATAAATCAAGATATAAGTAGGGTGTCTTAGATTCCTTCGTTAATATGGTCTTTGGCAGGGACGTAAGGTTAAACAGGATATTAAAAGACGGCAAGATGCTGTGCATACCTATGGACCACGGCATAAGCAACGGCCCGATTCGCGGGCTGGAAGACGTTCACGGCATGATATACAGCTGTGAAAACGCCGGCCTTACCTGCGTTCTTGTCAACAAGGGAATAATCAAGACCATGCCCCGGCCTACTAACATCGGCCTTATAGCACATTTCTCCGGCAGCACGTCGCTTGGGCCGGCTCCCAACAAGAAGGTCCTGATGGGAAGCGTCGAAGAAGCCCTTCGGCTTGGCGCAGACGCGGTTTCATTGCACATCAACATTGGTGCCAAAGAAGAGCCAGAAATGCTGCAAAAGCTGGGCATGATATCTGATAAATGCGACGAGTGGAGCGTGCCTCTGGTTGCCATGATGTATCCTCGAGGCGAGGGCATAAAAAACCCGCATGACCCGGAGATAGTAGCCCACGCAGCCAGGATTGGCGCGGAGGCTGGAGCGGACATTGTTAAGGCAGTTTACACAGGCGATATCGATTCTTTTAGAAAAGTTGTAAAATCAGTTCCCGTGCCGCTAGTTATTGCAGGCGGTCCAAAAGCAACTACCGACCTGGAGATACTGGAGATGTGCGCCGGCGCAATGAAGGCAGGCGCTAAAGGAGTAACGTTTGGCCGAAATATTTTCCAGCACAAAAACCCGCCGGCAATGGTGAGGGCGTTGCACAAAGTCATCTTTGAAAACAAGTCTGCAAAAGAGGCTGCAAAGCAACTTGGCTGAAAAAAGCAAGGACCTGATTGTCCGGCCAACCGTGCAAAAATCTGGCCTTGAAAAATTCCTGTCTAAACTGAGCGTAGAGACACTCAACATAGATCCAAAACTGGTCTCTGGCAAATTCAAGACCCTGTACGAGTCGCAGGACGCCGACATGGTTGTCTGCAGGACTTTTGAGCAGATGAAGGCAGCAAAATCCGCCGGCAAGACTTTTGGCTACTACAAAAAAGTCCTGAGCAACGCCGACGTTGACGAAATAAAAAAGGCCTCCGAAGTTGGAGCGTCTTTTGTCATAGTAGAAGTTGACGACTGGAAGATAATCCCGCTTGAAAACATCATTGCAAAACTGCACAAGTCCCAGACCAAGGTCTACACCACCGCGTCCTCGTCAAAGGAAGTCGCGACAATGTTCTCCGTCCTTGAGCTTGGAGTCGACGGCGTGATACTTTCTACCGCAAGCGAGGACGAAGTGCAAAAAGCCAGTGCGCAGTTATCCTCAACAAGGTTCCCAATCAAGGTTGCCAAGGTCCTTGAGGTAAAGGACGTGGGCACCGGCGAGCGGGTCTGCGTCGATACTGCCTCGATGATGGGCATGGGCGAAGGCATGCTTGTTGGAAGCCGGTCAAACTTTATGCTTCTTGTTCATAACGAGTCGGTCGGCTCGTCGTTTACTTCTCCGCGGCCATTTCGGGTCAACGCCGGCGCCGTCTACTGCTACACGATAACTCCAGACGGCAACACCCGGTACCTGTCAGAACTAGAGTCAGGCACGGAGGTCTGGATAGTAAACAAGGAAGGCCTTTCAAGAAAGGCCACAGTTGGCCGCTCAAAGATAGAGACAAGGCCGCTGTTGCTTATCCGCGCGGAAATCGAAGGCGAGGTGGGTACTGTAATTTTGCAAAACGCAGAGACCATACGCCTGATACGGTCCGACGGCAAGTTACTGTCGGTGACCGAAGTAAAAGTGGGCGACGAAGTGCTCGGGTTTTCCAAGCCGGCGTCTGGCAGGCACTTTGGCATGGAAGTAGACGAATATATCGTTGAAAAATAAACGTCCTTATCTCAAAGGCGTGTCCATGCCTACCAACCAGTTCTTCAATTCATAATATTTTACATAATCTTGCCTACGAGAAATAGTGCATAATTAACTTGGTTATGGACTCAAATTTAGATTGGTACAAGTTCATGTCTGTGTAATACAAATTTATTCGGGTAAACCAATTTTTTCTTGATGGCAGTCTCTGGGAATAAAATAACAAAAATCGCATTAATCTTTGTTGGGATTGGCATTGCGGTGGGATTGGCCATAGCATTATTAGTTATGCAACTGGAACCAACAGAAGAAGGTGATCCTTACGACAGACTGTCTTTGTCAGAAAGGACTGCGTTAGTTTCTTCCTTTGTAAGTGCCTCTGCTAAATATAAGAGCAAAATTGTCGTAAACGAAGATTCTTCTTTTACGTCTGCAGGACAAGGCGGTAAACCGCCGTATCAATACGAATGGAAGTTTAGTGACGGTATTACATCGTCGCTGCAAAATATGACGCGCAGCTTTCCGTCAATCGGGAGTTATTCAGGACAAATAACTGTAAAAGACTCGGCGGGTAAGACGGGCCAGAGTTCATTTACAATAGAGGTAGTACCTAAAGTTACCACATCCTAGAAACTTGAAACATAATCACAAAGTATTGCAGACTGGTTAAAATGCAGTTCTGAGCCTGTCTCTTTTCTGCAAACGAAATGACTGTTAGTTTTGATTAAGAAAAACCTAAATCCCTGCAATTTTCGCCTTCATTTCGCAATCGAGAATCGATGCGCATCCAATCGTATCGTTGACACACTAGAACCGTGAAGCGATTTTCTGCATATTTAGTTAAACATCGGAAAGCACCGTGTTAATTATTTTAATGTAATCGGGATATGGACAAAACAGGCAAGCAACCGTAAAACATGCTTGCCCAGGAAGCCGAATTTGCAAACCAGATAGTCCTTGGAAACTGCAAGGACGTGCTGCAGAGATTGCCAGAAAATTCAGTTCAGCTGACTATTACCTCGCCGCCATACAGAAACGCGATAAACTACGAGATGCATGCTTCTGGAAATGGCGGCTATTACCGGGGCAACGCAAACTGCGACACCAACCAGTATCTAAACGAGATGGTTGATATCTTTGGCAACCATGTCTACCGCGTAACAAAGGAAGGCGGATACTGCTGCATAGTAATTGCCAGCGAGGTGGTAAACGGCACAATCCTGCCGCTGCCGCACATGCTTTTGTCAAGACTGATACAGCCGTTTGGCAGGTGGCAGATGCACGAGGAAATTATCTGGCACAAGGTTACTGGAGGCACAAACCGCTACGGCTCGTTTGTAATCAACCCGTACCCGAAATATTACCGGGCAAACATCATGCATGAGTTCATACTAGTGCTGAGGAAAGGCGACGTCAACTCTGGCCGGAAAAGGACCGAGGAACTGCCGGCAAAGCACGAGGAGTGGACCAAGGAGATAGCCAACTCTGTCTGGCACATAGCCCCTGTGCCACCAGGATACATCAACCACCCTTGCCCGTATCCTGAAGAGATACCGTACAGATTGACCAAACTGTATTCGTACGCCGGAGACCTGGTGCTTGACCCGTTCAACGGATCTGGCCAGACTACCAAAGTAGCGTACAACATGGGCAGACAATATATCGGCACGGACCTCGTGCCAGAATATGTAGAGCTGGCAAGGTCCCGGCTGAAAAATGAGCCGCTTCATATACGGCCTGAAGCGCTGGTGGCAAACTGGAAAAAGATCCAGTCTCACTCGGTCAGGTAGGCCGAGTGTTTCTTTCCTTTAGCAGCCTTCCAAGGGCCTTCTGTCTTATGGCAGTCTCGACGTATTCAGAGTCGCAGCCGCCGCAAACAGTATAGATGGCCGCGCTGTCCTGGCTTGGGGTTATCACTTTTTCCCATCGCAGCGGAAACGATCTTTTTGAGCAGACAACGCATGCTGCCTTGCCCTCAAGCGGGGAATTGGCCGCTCCGAGGTACATGGCGTACATTTCATAGCCTTCGTCTGCTAGCGGCTTCCAGAGTTTGGTAAACTCAGCAATAGAACTGTCATCAAAGCCCATGCCTTTGAGTTTGGCTACGTGCTCGTCATAGGACATGAAATCACTGAAACAACATGGGATTATTATAGTTTGAAGGTTGGCCCCGCCCACAAGAGGAAGATGCAAACTGGACGGGGCCGGTTAATTCCGGATTGGGTTACCAACAATATCTTGGATTTTGTATTAAAGAGTCGCTTAACTTGGTTAATCAAGACCTGACAAAGTTATAAACAGCAATGCATCAGGTAATTTCACGAAAATCTATATTTTCATGGCAGGCGTTGCGGCCATTGTCTTGTTCTTCCTGTACACTTTTGACTCGCTTGACGGAGTCGTTCGCTCCATAAGCGGCGCCGCGGTGGACGCAGACTGCAAAAACGCAGTGCCAAGAGAAGGGCTCGTGGCAACGACAACTACAAGCGAGGTGCCGCTGACCTTTACGATAAAATTGTTGCCGGAAAACGGCCTGACTGCCATTGAAACAAACATCTCTGATGCGGCGACTGGACTTGCTGTCGGAAACGCGGTGTATCATCTTTCAGTATTCAGCCTGTCGCCAGAAGAGAACCCGCCAAACAAGCTTGTCCATGACTTTGCCAGGCAGGGCCCGCATAAAATACCGTACAAGATAGCCACGCCCTGCGACAAGGATATTGTATTTACCGTTGCAAGAATCGACGACAAGTCATATCTGCTGTCCGG
>QCWB01000121.1 GCA_013114715.1 Nitrososphaera sp. | reverse complement strand
TTATGAGGAAAATTAATCAAATTCGTGCAAAGTACCCCTAGTCTTTTTTAATGTTCAATCCTATTCAACGCTGAACGATGACGGGATCAGTCTGGGACTGGTTGCGGGTTTGAGCCTCAAAAAACAACAGCTCCCACTGACCTCCGATTCGGCCCTATTGGAACACAAATATTGTCGGGGTCTGGCTTCAAAACCGGACCCCGATTTTTAGAATCTTATCAAACTGACTACTGAATGTCAGCAAGTTATTCGGCAGCACAATGGGGTATTGATCGATTCATTTTGTCATGATAGAAACGTACTCGTACTCTCCAGTTTGCGTGTCAAGAATCATCACGCCGCTTTCATCAAACCAAGATTTTGCAGCTTTGTGTGCAGAGCCAGGATTCAGGACAAAGGTCTTTTCTCCGATTTTGCCGGTTCTCTCTTTTGGCTCCCTTTTGTGAGTATGACCGCAGACTAGAAGATCGTATTTCTTGCTGCTTATCAAATTCTGTTTTATGTCTTCGCTGGTTCCGTGGTAGATGCCGATTTTCATACGGTCTATTTCAAGTTCGCCTAATTCTCCTAAAAGCTGGCCACCAATCTCCAAAAAAGCTGCCAGCAAGCCAGTTCTTTCACCGTCGTTGTTCCCCAAGACTCCAACTAACTTGCCAGTTAATGTTTTAAATTCCTTGACTGCGCCGGGGAAAACATAATCGCCGGCATGAATCACTATTGCGACTTTTCTTTCATTGAAGATCTCTATTGCTTTTCCAATATTGTCAACGTCGTCGTGTGTATCTGATATAATGCCAATCTTCATTACACACGATAGAGAAGCAAAGAAGATTAATGTTTAGCATCAAAGAAAAGCATTGAAAGAAGCATTTGTGGATGTTGACAGCCTGAAAGTAAGATACCTTGAATCTGGCAATGACATCATAAAAGACGCAAAGATCAGAAAAAGATCGAAAAGACACCTGCTGTTTATTCACGGGTTGGGCTCTTTCTCAGACAGGTGGCTTGACATACCTGACGCGCTGTCCCTAGATTTCAATACGGTTGCCGTGGATCTGCCGGGATTTGGCGGAAGCGACAAGCCAGCCAAGATGAACTACACTATTGAAAAGTTTGCTGATGTCATTTCAAAGTTCATGCAAAAGACAGGGATTGACGGCAATACCAGTATTATAGGCCACTCACTTGGCGGATACATTGCACTTGAACTGGCAGGCAAGATTGAACTAGACAAACTAGTCTTGATAGACTCTTCTGGCTTGCTTGACGGCCCAACTCCGCTGCTTGAAAAATACCTAGATGTTGCATTGAATCCGTCCAAGCAGGCGGTAAGGCGCGTCTTTGAGCAGCTTGTGGCCAACCCGGCAAGAATCCCTGAAGTGTTGGTTGATGGCTTTATTTTCAGGATAAACCAGCAAGGGTCGAGGCACGCATTTGAGTCTGCATTTCACAACAGCACTACGACTCAGACAAGCAGGCTGCAAAAGATAAGCATCCCCACTTTGCTTATCTGGGGAAGCGAGGACAGGCTGATACCGCTTGACTATTACTACAGGTTCAAGAAAAATTTGAGGGGCGCAAAATCTGTTATAATAAACGATGCAGGCCACGCGCCGTTTGCAGAAAAGCCAGCTCTGGTTTGCGAGATCATGCGCAGATTTCTTAGAAATTCTCCTTGATGAACCTTGACAGTTTTTGCGCGTCTTTGCTGTTGATAGGAATGTCCTCTGCAAACATGGGCTTTTTGCCTTTGGTGATGTCAATTCTGACTGACGACTCTGAAACCTTCAGGTGAAGGTCTGGCCCCTTCATCATCATGCTTTTTATCGCATCTGCATCAAGAGACATGCCGTCATCGCTCTGGCGCGGGTTGGCAAATTCCGTAGTCAGCCGGTTTATGCTGTCTTCAATTGAGACGGCCACCTTGCCTTCCAGTTTTTCAAGGCCGATTACGTATTTTTCAAGAGCTTCTACCTCTATTTCCGTGCCAACCGGCCCCTCATCTTCCGTTTTGAAAGATGGCCGCCAGACCATGGCCTGGCGTGCAACAGTGATGGAAAACTTGCCGCCGTGGCCGGTTGCTCGCAGGTGGTCATCCAGTATCTTTTGAAGCTCGTCTGGAGTAAGCGGGCCGACGGGGCCTCTGTGCCATTGATTGCGCTTGTCTTCTACGTCTTTTTCTCCGCTGTAATGCAGTATGTAGCAGTCCTTTGCGTTCCACTTCCGGACAAGGTTGTAGGCGTCTATAACGGATATCATACCCGTTGACTGATGCTCGTTGTAAGTTTCTGTGCCAAGCAACAGCAGATCCGGATTCCACAAAAGATTATCATCCGCGTTTACTAGGGAAAGGAAATCCCACCCTGCTGTTATCTTGCTCTCTCCTGCTTTAATCACGTAAATGACTGAGCCGGGGTATCCTGCTGATTCGCCGGCATTTTCCGCAGCAATCGGAGTTATGGAAAACGGCCCCACCTCAAAGCTCTGATTTGGCTGTACAGAGACAAAGGTTAGCTGCCCAGACTGCATCTTGATTATCTGGTTTTTGCAATCTTCGGTGCAGAATACCTTGGTATTTGGGAACTGGTCGAGGTCGCTTACGTGCTCTTTTTCAGCGTGGGTTATCAGAATTGCATCTGGAGTCTGGTTTCCAAGATCCTTTGAAATGGACTTGAGGCTTTGCGAAACGCCGCTGCCAGCGTCAACAAGCAAGTGAAAGCCGTTGTAGAATATAGAGGCAGAGGTGTTGGCATTGCCTGAACTTGTCGGTACGTCTGGAAGGACTCCGTTTATCCTGACTGCAAGATCGCTTGTAGCCATGTCAATTAGAAATAGCTCTCATTATAAATATAGTTGATGCTTGCCGGCCTGCTTACCTTTTTTTCACTTGCATGTTAAAATATTACCTTTCTATAGTCACTAGCAAGAGGTAATTTGTATGGCGACAATTGTGCACTTTGAGATACCTTCAGAGGACGTTGAACGTGCAAACAAGTTCTACGGCAGCCTTTTTGGCTGGAAGATGGAAAAATTTCCAGACATGGATTACTGGATGTTCCAGACCACAGATGAGAAAGGGAACAGCGCAATAGGTGGAGGAGTCATGAAAAAGCAGCATCCACAACACACCATAACAAACTACATCGGGGTTGATTCAGTGGTTGAATATTCCAAAAAAGTAGAGAGCCTTGGAGGCAAGGTGATAGTTCCAAAGACAGAGGTCCCGAAATTCGGCTGGTTTGCAGTCTGCCTGGACATCGATGGCAACACCTTTGGCCTCTGGGAACCTATGGAAAAGAGCTAGACGCCGGCCAGTTTTGCCCTGCCGTAAATGCGGGCCTGGTTGACCTCGCTTATCTCTTCTTTTCTGTGCTTTCTTCTTTCAATTACATAGCCAGAAGTAGAGTGGTAGATTATCACCATGTCCCGTGGATAAAAAGACAGCATCTCGTGGTTGCTGTAATCCGTGGCCATGTGCCTGAGATGAATCCGCTCCCACGAAAACAGCTCGTCTATCTTGCCCTGAAAATGAAACTGGCTTCCGCAGGGGCATTTGACGTCGCGCCAGCTGCCGCCAATGTTTGAAAGCCAAGCATCTTGTGACATGGACTTCTGTACCTCTACATCTCCGTTATTATAGTATTAGCCGCCAGTCATACTTGTGAACTTGTTTCTTCGGTTCACGGTCTTGATATAGTCCAGGTTTGCAATAGCTAGCACCGCAGAATCGCGGACTTCCTCGCTTTCATCGTTCAGAGCCTGGCTCAGGGTCTCTCTGGCGTCCTCTGATCCAATGACTCCAAGGGCCACCGCTGCCTCGTGCCGGACAAAGAGGCTTTTGTCTTTCTTGGTTGCCTCCGCCAGGGCCGGTATGCCGCTGTTAAAGCCCAGCTGCCCAAGCGAAAATGCTGCCTCGTGTCTGACCAGGTCGTTGTCGTCTGACTTGAGAACCTTGCTTATCGGACCGACCGCGTTTTCGCCGGCTATCTCTGCTAGGATGCAGACTGCCCGCGTGCGAACAACGCTGTCTTTGTGAGTTAGCAATTTCTTGAAATACTGGACGTTTTTACTGTCAAATTTTTTTTCCATCTCTTCAAAAAGCTTTATCCGGTTGTTTGAAACGGCTTGCTTTGCTGCCACGGACTAGTTGGACATCAGGGTTTATTTTATTTTTTTACCTGCTTCAACGTTATTATAATACCGCACTCTAAAGTTCAGCCATGCGCGTTAGGTACTGGCGTCTTGTTATAACTGATGTTCTTTCGGCCACATATCCGCCGGAGAAGGCCAACCACTGGGACATCAAGTGCATGCAAGGCGAGTACGAGCATTTTGGAGTATTCTGGTACAGGTACGGCACCCCTTTTGACAAGGAGCCGGTCCACGGAATATGCTTTTACTTTAACGACGTCCCGAAAAAGACTGTAGACGAATTGGCTGCGTTTCTGCAGGGCAAGTTTGGAGGCCAGCTACTTTACAGGCAGAGCAGGGGCTTTCTGCAGGGCTCAAAAGAGTTTGCTGACCCCCAGTCCGTTGGCGTGCTTGCCAACGAGATAAGCCTCAAGTTCAACGCTCCAGTCGAGCTTAACTTGGAATTCGAAAAGGCCACGAAGGAAGAAGTTGACCAGGAGGCCTGGAAGCTTCCTGCCGGAAAGGCCCTGCCAATCCCCGGACCCGACTAAATTATATTCCGCGTGTACCTATCTTTGCCAATGGCCACGGAGATGACTCTGCGCGAGCACATTGACGAGCTTCGCATGCGCATAGTTCGTGTGGCCATTGTAATTGCGGCCATAACCATCTTTACCATGTCTTTTGACCTCAGGCCGTTTGAATACAGCGGGCTGATGCTGGCATACCCGTTTCCAGATCCGATACACAACCTGGCGGCCAGAATCACGCTTACCATGCAGCAGACCCTGTTGCCGGCGCAGGTGACGCTTGTCCAGACAGCGCCGGGGCAGGCATTCTTTGCGCAGATTTACGTTTCTGCCCTCGTAG
>QCWB01000120.1 GCA_013114715.1 Nitrososphaera sp. | reverse complement strand
GTTGACAGAATAGCCGCCAGCAAGAACATCTTCGTTTTATTCATATCCAGTAGAGAGCCAACAAAGTTTATAGTAATTGTGATACAACAGCCTAATCGAAACCATTATCTCCAATTACAGAAAAATGGCCTTACTTTGACAATTGTACCACAACATATTATATCGTACAAGCCCATGATCGGGCTGCCAAGATACACCATCGATGCAGCCTACCCTATGAAAGGTCGGTCAGTTTTGAAAGAGGGAAACACAAAAAGGGTGTTTTAGTCTCTCTTAAACCAACTATCTGCAAGTCATGAATTACTTTTCCTTCATCACGGTATAGTCATGGATTCTGATGGCCTCAGAGACAAGCCTGTTCTGCAGTTCAAGGGCTTCCTTGCCCTCAGGGTGCTTTGTACTGGCCACCGCTTCTGCCACCAGGCCGATTATGTGGCGCAGCAGAAATTCGTCGCCCCTGGACGCCTCGGCCTTGTAGGTAGAGTTGGCCTTGTTTACAAACACGACGCTTTCGTTGGTAAAGCTATATCTGGAATCAGACTCGTCTTCGTACGGGATGACTTTAAATCCAATCCGCTTCAGGGCAAAGGTCTTTTTCACTATAGGCTTTCTAATTTTCTTTGTCCGGATAATTGTTCCGTCGGTCTGCTTTTCGTCAACAGTAGAGACGACCTCCCCGCTTGGGACTGGCTCTGACTCGTCAACCGAAACTGACCGGTATGACTGCGGCTCTGCAACTGTCTCTCGTGGAGCATGTTCTGCCTTTGACATGCCGCTGGTCTCTGACGGCATCGGTTTTACCTCTTCGTATTGCTGCACCTGCGCTGTTTGCACCGCAACATCAGAATCAGTGGTCCGGACCACTTCCTTTATGTCTACCATCTCGTAGCCTTGCACTTCTTCCTGGCTTTCCAGAGTCTCGACCATGGCCTGGCCCAGGACTTTGTCTATCTCTCTGTATATCTTGCCCTCTTCGCGTGTGATAAGCACGTCTTCATAGTCTGCAAGGTTTGGAATGACTGTGTCAATGACAAAGGTCTTCATCGTCTGGTTGAACTTTACGTATTCCTCGTCTTCAATCAGGGCAGACTTGTCGGCAAACCGAGAAGTAAGAGTGTCGCAGCGCACCTGGCCTGTGACTCGTCCAAGCTTTGTGTCGAATCCAAAACTGCTCCTTGTGACAATGTGGTTTCCCACCATGACGGCTATGCCGCGCTCTTCGTCAGACAGCGGGCGTCTTGCTATCACTATCTCGCCGGTTATCCGGCCACCATCCAGGTTGACAGGGATCCTGTGTCCCTGGATGTCTGGAGCCAGAATTTTTTGCGCGCCAGTCAGGTCCCACTCATTGAATGTCTCAGCGGACTTTATGAAAACCTCAAACATTGGCTGGCGAAGGATTGCCAGTTTACGAATTTCCTTGGTCAGTTTTACCATGTCAGTCTCAACTTTAGAGCCGGTCATGACAAGTTCTGTGCCTTCGCGCAAAAGTCCGGATCCCCTGATTTCCTGCAGGTTAGCATTGCCGGTAAACAAGTTATCAAGCACGTTTCCATCTATCATGAAGGATTTGCTGTAGCTGCCCCGTCGTGTGCGCACCTTGAGGCTTTCAAAAGACGTGAGAAAAGATAGCCTGCCAGTGCCGTACCGGCCTGTGCGAATCCTCTTTAGTTTTGGAGAAATTGACTCGACTTTTTTATGCGGAGAGCCGAGAAGCAGGAATTTTTCAACGCCGTTTTGATCCATGCCCGCGTCGTCTTCTATGGCAATGCCGCCGTTGCTCAAAATCGTGACTATAACCTTGGTTGCGTCTTCATCAAAAGCGTTTTCCACTAACTCCTTGACGATTTCAGTTGGAGAAACCCATGTTTTAGTAGCAAATTCCTTGAAAAATGATGGATGTACCTTTAGTTGCGTAGACATCTGGTTGAGGTGTAGACGTTTACCTTTATTAAAGTAGTGCATAGTGCACTTTTTAATCAATTACTTTAGACTGGTTGACTATCCTGCTGGCCCCAAAAGGCACAGGGTTTCAATATTCCTGCGCGATCTTGGCTCCAGTCGAAATGCACCGTAAGGCAAATATTGTTTTGGACCAAACAAACCTCATGCAAAAATGCACCTGCGGCAGGGAGACAAAGTCCTTTGACGCTTGCAGCCCAATGGGTTGCACGACTTTTGTTGTCTGCTCCGGCTGCTTTAAAGAAGTGCAGAATTGCACCTGCGAGTCTACATGATCTTACTATTTTACTCAAATCTTGGTTCAAAAGTTGCCCACAGCAATAGCAGAAAGACATAGAAGAGATTGCGGCGGGAGAGACGTGATTAGAAACCGTTTTGTAGAAGGCGCAGGAGTACGACAGGGAGCATCCTTATGGTAGTAAACGTAACAGGAAATCGTACATCCCACAGAAACAGTTAAGGCGAAACAACGTTTGGTGATAGAGTATGCTCGAAGGGAAAGACTTTGACGATCTCTTACAGATGCAAAGATTACATACAGATCTGGAAAGGCAATTTCTTTCATTTAACAGAATAATTCCATACGATCGTAACCCCGATGACGCCTATTCTCCGAGATTGGTCAACATCATTCATGCAGCTAATCCTCAGATTCTTGGAATGTTTGACTTGTTGTGTAAGGGTATGGATCTTAAGCCCGAAAAAGACGATTTCCCAAGATACATGAAAGCGCTGGATGAGCATGGCATGTTGCATAACCAAAAGGTTGCGCTGAAGGACAATCTTCGAATAATAAAACCGTTTGATTATGAACGAAAATTAGAGAAGACACGCCTGACTGGTGGAGTGCTTACAATGATACAAAATACGATTTACCGGAAGGATTTTTCAGAGGTACATTGTATAATGCTATTCACAGTTTAGCTGCTCTTGCTATACTACATAACATTACCGTTTTAGTGGGTAGTTCAAGATATCAAATCGAGAATGTGCTTCAAGGTAGTAACTGGAAGGATTTTGAAGAGGATTTTAGGAAGGATATCGAATTGTACAAGAAAAAAGGGGTTTTATATATGCCGGCGATATATGCTACGGGAATGGATAAATCCAAAGTCTTCTATCATCTTACACTGTATCATTTTAGTCCAAGCGAGATTCTCAAGCACTAATCTGCATTTCCATAGACCATCTTTGCCATCCTTGCAATCTTCCTCCCTTTTGTCGTCAAGGCATTAACTACCAAGTGATTGCCCTTGCCTTCAGGCATTGCCTTTCTTCTAGCGATGAGCCCTCCTGTCACAGCTTGTTTAATCAGACTTTGGCCATAGCCAGTTGCACCGTATTCCGACAAAAGCTTTCTGGCAGGCAATGGTCCTTGCCCTAATAGTATCACTAGAACCTTAGACAATGCCTTGTTGTTTGCAACTATCTGCAGCTCTTGCATATGTATCTAATAGTTGGATACATATAAAAGAATATCCGAAAGGCTCGTTTCAATCGCGTTACTTGAAATATATCAGCTTGATATCTGTATTCACCGTCTTGCTTGAAATAAGCGAAAATGAATTATCAAAGACAAGGTAAACCTTTTCTCCGCTTGGAACAACAGCACCGACTTGGCCAGCGATGACTTTTCCACTGAAATAAAAGTTATCTGCGTTGTAACCATACTTCCAGTTAACAAACCCGTCTTCAGGAAATAACATCACCAGAATATCATTGCCGCTTCCGCCACTAGCAGTGAATGTTCCTTCTATCCGGGCGTCTGTTGCTCCGCTGGGCACGATGAGTTGATAATATTGATAGGTGCCCGGATTGATTCTGATAATTCCCTTTACAATCTGTTCTGAATGTTCTTGAGGAATCAGGGAAAATTCACCGCCAGAACTCATGCCAAAGACAACCAACACGCCAATTATCGCTGCTACACTAACACCAATCGCAATGAATTTACTCCTAGAAATCTTGGCTTTAGGCTGATCTTCAGCCATATCACATAGTCCGGTTATAACTATAAAAGAATTCTAATGGTCTACAAAAGCAATTCTGTCATGACTCTGGTTTCAGTTGATAAGTGATGACAGGACAACAGCTTTGTCTGGGTAGAAGGCATCGACCCATCCTGAGAGCGCGAGGATAGTTCCAGCCAGAACAGCCAAAAATACAACTTTGGAGATTACTATTTCTTTGAACGCATGCGCTTCCTATAGCGATCTAGAACAGAATTAGAGGTAGCTATTTTTTGTTGGAATTCTGGAGATTTTAACATCTGATGTAGTGCTTTGTCAGCTTTTGTTATGTTATCATTTTCAAATGACAGGAATTCTTCTGAATCCGGTGCTGGAATACTTGGCCACTTTATCCAGCGTATTGCACCCACTTGCATGAATTTAGCCATATAAAGTTCAACACTTGCCACCGCTTCTTGTTAAGCTTCAGAAGTCGATAGACAGAAGTTTGACCATTCGGGATCATCCCAGTGGAGATAAAAACAATGTTTCTTTATTTCGTTCAAGGCGGCCAGCCTTTCTGTTTCTACACCGGCTTGCTTTATTGCTGTTTTATATGGAATCACTTTTGTTCCGTAGAGTGTTTCTTGGAATGCTGCCACTTGATTGTAAGTCTGTTCTGAAATGCGGTCTCTGATTTCGGTCTTTGAATCATCGAAGATGCTGGTAAGTTTGTGCCTATGTGCCGCATCACCTTGAGAGATCTTTTTCCACCTCATTTCACTTATTCCCTGCTTCGATGATAGATGTTGCTGGAAAAGGACTATCTTGTAGCTTTCCTCTATGGCAAGGACGGATAATGGTATTGATGCGAAATATTTCTTCGCACTATACAATATTTCGCTAGCTTCAATAAGATTTGTGACGTGTTTGAGGCATTTTGTATATCCATCTATCAATTTTTCAAAAGGAATAGCAGGTATAAGGCTCGTTGAATAGCCTTTCTAATATTGTTGGCGATTTTCTGAAGAGAAAGATGCATAATTAGTGTATAATACTACTACAGCCGAAAGGACCTGTCCGAGGGATGT
>QCWB01000119.1 GCA_013114715.1 Nitrososphaera sp. | reverse complement strand
CCTCTGATAAGGATGAGAAATACCTACATCCGGCCACGCTCTGACAAACTCGACGAGATGATAAAGGAGACAAAGCACGGCTACCTGGTAAAGGGGCCCAGAAACGGCCAGGCCGACGCCAACGGCGAGTTCATGTTCGGCGCACAGGAGGCCTACCTTATAGAGAACGGCGAGATTCAAGGCATCCTTCGCGGGGCCAGCATCTCTGGCAACGCCTTTGACGTGCTCAAGTCTGTTGACATGGTCGGCGACAAGTTTGAATACGATATCGGGACCGGCTACTGCGGCAAGTACCAGCCTGCCAAGGTAGACGGCGGCGGACCGCATATCCGGTGCACGGCAATAGTCGGGGGAATGCAGTAATGGAAGACCTTCTGCGCCTTGCAATAAAGCATGCCGAGTCGCTTGGCGCAAGCGAAACCGAAGTCTGCGTGGCTTCTTCAAGAGAATCCGAGGTATTTATCGAGAACAACGACCTAAAGCAGGCCAAGTCGCAGGTTTCCGGCTCGCTTGGCCTCCGGGTAATACTCAACGGCTCGCTTGGCTTTTACTCTACAAACCGGCTTGACAGGCAGACCGTACTTGATTGCGCTCAAAAGGCCATCAAGATAGCCAGAGTCAGCCCAAAAGACAAGTTCAACACCATTGCCGGCAAGTCCAAAGTAAAGATGCTTGCAGGCATCTATGACAGAAAAGCAGAGTCCTTTGAGCCAGCTGACGCGGCCAGCATGGCCAAGTACCTGCTTGACTCTGCAAAATTTGTCGACAACCGCGTGAGCGTTGACAGCGGCAACTTTACTTCCATTCTGGCAAATGAATGGCTAGCAAATTCCAACGGTGTCTTGCTTGAAGAAAAGATAAGCGCATTTTCCTGGTCGATAATGGGCATGGCCATCGACGGCGATGATGTTTCCAGTTTTGACGTCCAGTCAGCCGGCACGCATCAGGTAGAGGGAGTAAACGTCCAGTCTACTGCGACAGAGTTTGCGAAGACCGTGGTAAACTCGCTTGGAGCCAAAAAATCCGAAAGTTTCAAGGGCGCAATGATACTTACGCCGTCTGCCTTTGCCGACTTGCTTGAAGAGCCGATAACAAATTCCATCAACTCTGACGCAGTCCAGAAAAAGGCCAGCCAGTTCGCCGGCAAGATTGGCAAAAAGGTGGCCTCCAACATGCTAACAATTGAAGACGACGCCACCAACACCGAGTGCCTAGGCGCCGCAAGTTTTGACAGAGAAGGCGTGCCGCATCGCCGAAACATCGTAATCAAAGACGGCGTGCTGCAGAAATTCCTTTACAACTCTTATACTGCTGGCAAAGACGGCGTGCGGAGCACCGGCAACGCAGGCGGCTCTGCCAGCATGCCGCCAGACGTCTCAACTACCAACCTTGTTGTGGGCGCTGGCAGGTCAAAACTGGAGACAATGGTATCTGAACTAAACCGCGGCGTCCTTGTCAGCCGGTTCTCTGGCAATGTCAATCCAGTCAACGGTGATTTCTCTGGCGTTGTAAAGGGCGGCAGGATTATCAAAGACGGCGAGTTTGGGCACCCGGTAAAGGAGCTGATGATAGCCGGCAATGTCTTTGACTGCCTGAAAAATATCACCGCTGTCTCCAGGGAAAGAAAAGTACTTCCCAGTTCTATTCTGCCGTATATGACTATTGATGGGGTTTCCTTTACCTCGGGCTGATATCGATGGAAGAAAAATACGATATTGCAGTTGTCGGCGGCGGGCCGGCGGGCCTTTCAGCTGCAATGACTGCCGCCCAGAAAGGCGCCAAGGTGATACTGCTAGAAAAAGACGAGGCAATAGCCCACAGCGTCAGGACAAGCGGGGTCAGCTGGATATCAGAAATGGAAAAACTTGGAATAACAAAGCAGTTCTACAACCCGATATCCAATTTTCAGTTCATCTCGCCGTCAAACGATGTCTTTATCTCTGGAGAAACGCCGCGCTCCTGCGTCCTGGATGTGAAAGGCACGTACCAGCACCTGGCAATGCTTGCCGCAGGAGCCGGAGCAAAACTGATGGTTAAAAGCAACGTGATTAACATAAAGAGCGACTCTGGCAGGATAACCGGTATAAAGGCAAGCACGCCGGCTGGAGACCTGACCGTAAACTGCACGCTTGTGATAGACGCAAGCGGCTTTAGTTCCACCGTAGCCAGGAAGGCCGGCCTTGCAAATGAGTGGAAGCGCTACGGCGTCGGAGCGGAATACGAATGCTACTGCGACAGCGCCGACAGCCAGACCTGGATGCTGATGGTCGGCCGTCGGTATTCTGAGGCCGGATACGCCTGGGTGTTTCCGCTTTCCAAAAACAGAGTCCGGATTGGAGTTGGAATCGGCCGGCCGGAATCGCAGGCAGATCCTCTAGAAAAGCTTCATTTCGTCCTAGAAAAAAGGCTCAAGCCGCTTGACGTGCTTGGCAAGATACAGCCACTTGAGCTGCATTACGGCTTTATTCCAAACGAGGGACTCCGGCAAGCAACAGTTTCAGACGGCCTGATTCTAGTCGGCGATTCTGCCGGGCAGGCCAACCCACTGGTTTTAGAGGGGATAAGATACGCCATAGAGTTTGGCCGAGTGGCCGGAGAGGTGGGCGCAAAGTCCATCGCAGCCAACGCAAGCA
Source organism: Nitrososphaera sp. (assembly GCA_013114715.1). Lineage (GTDB taxonomy): Archaea > Thermoproteota > Nitrososphaeria > Nitrososphaerales > Nitrososphaeraceae > Nitrososphaera. Next base: position 2,371 of record QCWB01000119.1, on the reverse strand, counting down.
AGGACTCGCTTTTAGAATACGAAAAAGCTTGGAAATCCAGGATTGCTTCCAAGATAGCTTCAGCGGTAAAGGTCCAGTCAAGGTGGATAGGGCTGTCAGACCAGGACTGGGACAAGGAAATAGAGATACTCCGCAACATGACTGTAGATGAATTCCTGGACTTTATCAAGGCGGACTTTAGCGCAGCCAAGATGATGAAACTTGCCCTTCACCACCCGGGGCTTGCGGCAAGACAGCTTTTCAACATGGTACTGAAGTAATCCGATTATTCACTCGTTAAGTTTTTATACCCAGTTTAGACCAGCAAGGTTGACTTGGCTGGAGAGACCGCTGCAGAGTTTACCCCAATTCTATATATGCTTGGTTTCGGCCTCGTAGCTGGGGTTCCGGCCCTGATATTGTCAAGGCTGATCTCTCCAAAAAGAAGGTACAACCCAGTCAAATTCCTGCCAATGGAGTGCGGACAGATGCCAACCGGCGAAGGACGATCCCATTTCATGATGCAGTATTACTCTTACATTCTGATGTTCGTGGTTTTCGACGTCATGTCAATTTTCTTGTATGCCTGGGGCTCGGCCCTGTTCTCGATTCCTAAAGAGGCCACCCTTCCGATAATTGCATTTCTGGGAATCATGTTTGCAGCAATGGGGTACGCTCTGTATCTGTCCGGGAGGAAGGGAATTTGGTAATTTCGCTAGCACATTTTAAATACAGTCCTGTGGAAGACATAGTAAGGAGAGACCGCTATGAATAAGGAACTGGTAAGCCCAACCAACTTCAACGTCCTTGTCACAAAACTAAGTGACGTGTTGGTAAAGGCCCTTGATGCGCCCCTCGGTTACGCAGTAAACTGGGGCAGAATCTGGTCCTTGTGGCCTGTCCACCTTGAAACTGCATGCTGCAGTGTCGAGTTTGGTGCAGCCTCCAGCCCAAGATACGACGTGGAGAGGTTTGGCATCATCGAAGCGTTTGGCTCGCTGCGCATGTGCGACCTAATCGTGGTCCAGGGAACAGTCACCAGAAAGATGGCTCCAAGGCTAAGGATGGTCTACGACCAGATGCCAGAACCAAAATATGTCATAGCGATGGGTGCCTGTGCTATTACCGGCGGCCTGTACATAGACTCGTACAACGTCCTGCCCGGCGTCGATGGCATAGTCCCGGTAGACGTTTACGTGCCTGGCTGTCCTCCAAGACCAGAGACCCTGATACAGGGCTGTATGTTGCTACAAGAGAAAATAAAGAGACAAAAGATCAGGTAATATGAGCAGCGATAGCAAGGAAGACGCGAAAAAAAAGGCTGCAAAACCTGCTCCAGCTAAACCATCTAATCCAGAAAAGGCTGTAACTCCAGAAAAGAAAGAGGAGCCAAAGCCAGCTGAAACAAAACCTGTGCCTGCAAAACCAACTCCGCCGGCTGCAAAGCCAGCAACGGCTCCTGCGGCAGCTAAACCGCCAGCAGCGGCTGCTCCGCCACCCAAGAAGGATCCAGAACCATCTGCATTTGAGAAGGGGCTTGCACAGCAAATCTCACTTCGGTTTGGCGACGGCGTAAAAATTCTCTACATAAGGCCGCGCCGGATAAAGGTTATGGCCGAGCCGGGCAACATTGTCGAGGTGGCAGCGTTTCTGCGCGACAACATGGGCTTTGACCATGCCGAGTCTGCGTCAGGCACAGACTACCCAAAGGAAGGCCAGATAGAAGTCGACTACCATCTTGGCTCTTACAACCGTGAAGACATTCTCGCTCATATCATAGTCCTGGCTACAAAAACAAACAGAGACGACGCCCGTCTCCCAAGCTTAATTAATGTCTATCCCAGCGTAGAATACCACGAGCGGGAGACGTACGAAATGCTTGGCGTGTACTTTGAGGGCCATCCAAGAAACGACAGGTTCCTCCTGCCAGAAGACTGGGCAGACATTCCACCGCTTAGGAAGGACTTTAGGATAAAGGGTAGATAACAATGGCAAGTCTTGATGAAAGAATAGAAGAGACAAGAAAACTGGGATTGCAGGTAGTCCAAGAGTCTGAATCAGACCGCCTGATGACGCTTAGCGTCGGCCCGCAGCATCCTGGCTCTGGCCACTTTAGGTTCACTGTAAAGGTCGATGGCGACTACATTGTGTACTGCGACCCGGACCCCGGATACGTGCACCGCGGCGAAGAAAAGATGTGCGAGTACCGCAACATCATACAAAACATCCCGCACCTTGAGCGGCCGGTAATCCACGATTCTACTAACGTAACTTACTCGTACAGCTTGGCAATTGAAGAACTGATGGGAATCGAGGTCCCAAGGAGGGGGCAGTTTATCCGTGCCATAGCCTCCGAACTCAATCGCCAGGTCTATACCCTATACTGGCTTGC
>QCWB01000118.1 GCA_013114715.1 Nitrososphaera sp. | reverse complement strand
TGCCTGCTTGCCAGCGTCTATCTGGACTTCGTTTACCGTGATGTCCTTCATAAGTATCGGGGCTGAAACAGCTTTTCTCACTTTAATCAGGTTGTCAATAGAGCCGTCAAACATGTACGGCTGCGTCAGCACTGACAAGCCTATCGCACCTGAATTTACCATGTTTACCGCGATTTCTGCCGGTGTGCCTGCAACTCTTATCTGGCCGCGTGATGGGGAAGAAAATTTTACTTCAGTTATCAGTGGGGCATGATTGCAGGCCATTATCGCTTTTCTCAGCGATATCGGGTCGTGGGTTATCCTTTGCTTGACATCGTACGCCCCCTCGTCTATTGCTTTGTACGAGTTGTCCACGAGCTTTTGCAAGGTGTCCTTGCCGGCAAACCTGCTCACACCGCTCAATCCAGTTTTCAGGTATTAAATCCTATAACTCATGCTTTCCGAAATGATTCTATCAACTTTGCCAAGTCTACCGGCGAGATGCTTATCGGGTTGATCATGCCCCTTATTGTATTGCCAGACACGTCGATTATCCTGAGTATTATCTCTTTTCTAGTGGCCATGGCCTCGTCTATCATCTGCTTGTGGTGCCTCCAGTAGACATCGTTGTCGTCCGGGACTGTACTTGGGAACTCGTTTGTGATGTCGCCATCAATTCCTATGTGGGTCTTGTATTCCCTTTTCGGATCGCCAGGAACCGTGGTTGTGATGGTTCGGTTTGTAGCATCCGAAGCAGCGGCCTCCCACATCTTTTTTGTCCTCTCTGTCGAAATCTCGAACTGTTTTAGGAATTCAGCAAACCATTTTTCGTTGTTAGTCGATGTAATGCCAAACATCTCTGCAAGCTTTCTAGAGAACTCCTCGCTCATGGCTTTGCTACGCGATTGAGGTACTTAAGCATGAACCTTGTCCATCAATTTAAGACTTATATATCCAATCGCAAACGACTACTCCTATGGTCGAAAAGATGACAGCCGTCTGGCTTATTATCATCGTAATCATTGCCTGCTCGGCAGTTCCCGGCGTCCTCATCTACGTGACTTCTTACCCGGCAGCCAAACTTTTGACTGGCTTTCAGATGCTAGATGCCACCGCCCACGTGATCTCTATAGGTCAATAACCTAGTTTTTATTACTCTTTTTCCATTTGGTCTCTGATGAGCTTTGAAGGCATTCCTGAAGGCCCGGGCAAGAAAAGAAAGGTTCTCTGGTCCATGGTCATCTTGGCAGTAGTTGTTGTTGGAGCCGGCGTTGCCACAAAACTCGTAACTGACTCACTTCGGACAAATGACCCCATCTACCAGTGCATCGACGACCCGCTTTCCGCACCCTACCAGCTGTCAGTCAGGATAGCCGTTACCGAAAATGGAACGCCTTCGCTTGTACCAAGGGGCATTGGGATAACAGATCAATGCACACTGCCGGTCCACACGCTTGAGGAAGGCGTGATACACGTCGCATATAGCGAGCCGTACAAATTCACCCTGGGGCACTTTTTATTCAACTGGAAAATAGACCTGACAAAATTCGATACGACTGTATATCTCAACGGCCAGAAATACGAAGCGACCCATTTCCTGGATCTGCCGCTTAAAGACGGCGACTCTATCCGGGTTGACTTTGTATCTCGAAAGTAAAGGTCTTAACCAGCGTCTACATACGATCCCTGTTGAAAGAGATTTACACCGAGATCGAGATAAACTCTACTGCAGATCAATTGTGGCGTGTCCTAGTTGATTTTGACAGCTATCCGCAGTGGAACCCGTTTATCCGCTCAGTTGCCGGTTCTCCGACTGAAGGTGCAAAACTTGCCATACATCTGACAACGCCGTCTGGAACAAACAGGTCTTATGAGCCCAAGGTGACAAAAGTAATTCCGAACAAAGAGCTTCGGTGGTCCGGCAAGATTCCCGGGCTTTTTGCCGGCGAGCACATCTTCGCAATCGAGGAGTTAGACTCAAAGGTAAAGTTTGTCCACCGCGAGCTGTTCACGGGGCTGCTGACCTCGTTTTTTGGTAGCAGCCTTGACAAAGACATCAAGGCCGGCTTTGAGCAGATGAACGCCGCGCTAAAAAAGCGCGTCGAAGGCTAAAAGACTACAAAATACGACAGTATGGAGAGCGTGACTACAATCATGTTTGTAGCAAAGTGCAGCGCGTAGGCGTGGTTGAGGCCCTTTTTCTTGTAGATGTGTTTGTACAGAAAGCCGATAGGCAACAGTGCCAAGGCGACGTGGACCGCGACTCCCATGGCCACGTGCAGAAAGGCCCAGGCCACAGTCATCCACCAGTTCTTTCGAAAATACATCTCTTCAAAATAGTTGACGTGGATCAGCATGTATACTAGCATAGGCACAAACGGGGCAACTCCAAGAAAGCCTGCGTCTGCGTAGGGGCCTATGGCGACGTTGTAGCCAAGCCACGACCAGTTTAGGATAGGAATCGTGGACAGAAAGTCCATTGCAAAGAAAATGTAGACGCCAAGGCCTCCAATAGTCAGTGGAAGCCAGACTAAGGACTTTAGGCCTTCCTTGATGTTTCGAAGCCTTGTCTTTGTCTCCTTGACCATGAGCAAGGTCGGGATGACGGTTGCCACGTAAAAGATGATAAGAAAGATGTCTTCCAAGGCTGCCAATTATTGCAGGAACGGGCTTATGTATGTTGCAAAATCGTTTTTGTAATGCTCTGCTAACTTGTCTCAAAACCTGTTGCCAAAGGCTGCAGCACTCAAAGTAGGATTATAGTTTGTACAAAAAAGATATAGCCCAAGTTTCAAGCTATGAGAACAATTGAACAAGAATTTCTACATTTCATTTATTGGACTAGTTCTTGCTACGACGATATTGCTGACTGTGATGGGGCCGGCTTTTGCGATGTCCGTCCTCTCATTGGAACCCTCTTATCCTATTCTGAAGTCTATCGACATGACATCTCTTGAGGGAAGCCCGACTGCGGGTAACCAATACATCATCTTCGTTAATGCAAAAAACAACGAGGTAAAAGACCTCGAGTACTTGCTAATGATAGAAATCCGAGATCCTGACGACTTTACTGAGAGTGTAATCTGGCAAGGCGGAATGTTGTCCGGAGGAAGCGAAACCGCAATCGGGGCATCCTGGATTCCTCTGAAGATTGGTACTTACAGCGTCAGGACGTGGGGTCTGACTGGACTAGAAAATCCCCGCGCACTTGGGCCTGTCGCTGATAGTTTTTTTACGGTCAAGAACTAAGGTTTGGAGTGGTATCTCAGCACTGCAGAAAAGAATTTGAACATGAAAGAATGGTGGAGAGAAACACTGCATCTCGTACCAAAGAACAGCATTGGAAATCGATGGGATCAAAATTAGAACAAGATTGTCCAACATTTTCGTTGTTACAAGCCACACGAGTTTGTGTCAAATATTTTCATGACTTTACAATTTGCCTTTTATCGCATTCTGAAATCTTGAAGCCGCAATAACGATGACAGTCATGGACACAACTAGGATCATTGTAATTGAGCCAAATTCTGGAATTACTTGCGTCCCTTGTATCTCTATTAGGCCGGTCCCAAGCGGATAGTCTATGACCAATATTCTTTCGTCGTTTGTTGTCTGCACTTCCTTTGATGATATTAGATTGGTTTCACCTGTTTCAAGATCCACAACTGAAACAACGTACTTTGTATCCTTTCCATCTTGAGTTGAATCTATAACTTGCCGCGGCAATGTTATCCTCAATTGCCCTGCTTCCGAATCGTCTACGGACAGTATTATTCGTCCATCTTCTGGCCTTGCAAAGGCGCTCTTCAGAGATCCTTTAGTTATTTCATAATCAATTCTGTATTCTTTTTCGTCAATCTTTAGGTCCAGGTCTTGTTTTCCAGATTCTTTGACATCAAACGTAGTTTTGGCTTGCTTCAAGTCGTATATTGCTGTGACTTTATATTTCCCTGATATTCCGAGTTTGCCTCCTACAACGATATTGTACAAGTAAGAGCCATCGGCAGATAGTTCTACTGTGTCAATTTTGTATACCTCATCTTTTGGGTTGTTTACTTGAATGATGATGCTTTGCTCATCGATTATGAGATTTTTATCAACAGTTCCAGAAATAATTATTGTTGAGCCTGAGTCATACTGAATTTTATCGGTCTTTATTGTTATTGGGTTTGGCAACGGTCCAGATTTGCCTTTGATGTTGAATGGCGTTGCTGTTTTGTTATCGCCATAGCTTACTTCTACTCTGTATTTGTCTTTGACATCAAGCGTTCCAGACAGTTTAATCTCGAGATTGTAGGTCAGGTCTGGATTAGGATTTGTATATCCGCCCAACCCTGCAAATGCCCCATCAGGCTTGAAAACAAGAATATTGATAACTTTATCCTTGATTATCTTGTCAACCTTACCGGAGACTTTCATAGTTTCTTCAGTAAGATAGTCTGTCTTGTCCAATTTGACACTCAAAGCAGAGGGGGGAGCACCTGAAGATGTCACCTCAAAAGAGACCTCCTTATGAATACCGCTGTATGCTGCTACTATCCTATACTTGCCGATAAGCGCATCATCTCTCATTTTGTAGTCGAAAATGAATGATCCGTCTTTAGCAAACGTTGTATCGTCGTCCGCTATGTTCTTTTTGTTTGGATCACTAATCCTGATATTTACGGATTCTTCGCCCGATACTCTGTTTACTTTTCCGCTTATTTTGACTGTGGCTCCTGGTGAATATACGCTCTTGTCTGTTTTTATAGAGACGAGATTCACGCTATCGTCGTCTTCATCTATTATTTCAAAGATGGCCGCAGCTGACTGATCTTGATATTCTACCCGTATCGCATATCTTCCATGTACTGCAGTACTTTTTAGGTCATAATCTAGTCTAAACGAATTATCTTCATCCATCTCTTCTGGCCTCCGCGTTCTGCGGGACGCCGATCTGGTCGACGAGCGCCGGGACGGCACCCGTCGGCTCTACCGGGCTCGCACCGAGACGGTCGACGACCTGCGGCGGTTCCTCGAGGACTTCT
>QCWB01000117.1 GCA_013114715.1 Nitrososphaera sp. | reverse complement strand
CAGGCTATCGAAGATAAGCCACAGTTTTTTGATATCGGCAAAAGGCAGGTTGCTTGTGGCAAGGCTGCCAAAAAAATCCACAGAATATCTTTGCAGATGCGTCTACGCAGGAAGCGAGATAAAGGTAAAGAACTTAGATGTTGAAAAATCCACGGACATTGCAGAGGCGGAAGGCCTGCTGACAAACATCTGGGATCTGGTCAAGGTTCTCGAAAACGCACTTGAATCGCAGACCAACTTTTCTGAAAGCACAGCTGATCTGTCTGGCATCAGTGTTCTTGGAGGCCACCCAATCGTGATTGAAAATGCCGAGATAGAGCAGGGAACCGTCATAGACAACAGAAAAGGCGGCGTATACATCGGCCCGGAGGCCAAAGTCCAGCCATGCAGGATAATAGGCCCGGCCTACATTGAAGGCAAGACCCAGGTAAAGCAGTTCTCGATAATAGAGAAAAGTTACATCGGCTACAACTGCCGTGTTGCCGGCGAGATAGAGCATTCGGTAATCATGAACCACACGAACAAGGCCCACGATGGCTTTGTGGGCCATTCGTATTTTTGCCCGTGGATAAACATTGGGGCAATGTCTACTACTTCGGACCTAAAGATAACATACGGCAACATAAAGATGGACAATATCGACACTGGTCAGAACAAGATAGGTGTGTTTCTAGGAGACATGGTCAAGACTGCAATTTGCTCTACTTTATACAGCAGTAGCAGAATCGGTGTCTCATCGCAGGTATACGGCCTTGCTGCAAAAGACGTACCCAGCTTTTCAATCCATGGAGAAGGCATTGGAAGCAAGAACGTCGAGATGCAGCTTGAATCGGCCATTCAGACCCAGAAACGGATGATGGGCCGGCGCGACAAGGAGATGAGCAATGCATACGAGCAGATGATAAAAGACGTCTTTTTGATGACTGCAGAAAGCCGAAAAAGGTCAGGAATCAGGAAAGGCAAGTTTGCGATATAGCTACATGTAGTCTATGGACTGGCTTTCCTTCCACAGGCCAAGGCGCTGATGCAGCCACGGATAAAAGTTGGCATCGCCTTTTTCAAACTCTTTTTTGATTATCTTTACTATCTTTTTTGAGACTTGGCCAGGCCTGCCGTAGATCTGCTTCTTTTTTAGTCCAAAGCCGTCGGTTCTTCTGGCCTCCTTGACCATGCTTGTTATCCAGTCAGGGCCAAGCGGCGGGACAAGCACGTTGCTTTTGGCCTCAAAAATCGTTTCCGGCCTGTCCGTGTTAAGCCGGACAGTCAGCGACGAGACGTGTGGGAAGTAAAGAAGCTCCTCTTGCATCGAGCCAGAGTCGGTCATCTCGGCCCAGCAGTGGCCAGAGTCAAGAAATTCTATTACGTTTCCATACTCCTTCCAGAGCGGAGTTACCAGGAACTTGTCCTTGTGCTGCTCCTCCAGTCTCTGGATTTCTGATTCCAAGTTGTATTGCTTTAGAGCAGCGGCAGTTGCGTTTAGCATGACAAGAACTATTTTCAAGTCAGTATTTCTGACAAGGTCAGAGAGCGCGCTGATTATAGATGTAAAGCGCCGCTCGGTAAGGTTCTCCCGGCGGTGGATGTCCATCCTCACCCACTGGTCGGATTCCAGCTGCGGGTAAATGTCAAAGATGCTCTGCTGGGGTTTTTGCTTTCTTTTCATGTCTATTGCGTCAACTACAGAATTGCCTACCACGTAGACGAACTCCTCTGGATAGCCTTCTCTTAGCAGGTGGTCCTTGTTTAGTTGCGTTGGCGCAAAAAAGAACTGTGTGCCTGCAGAGCATACCCAGGTATCTATCTGCTCTGGAAAAGGTTCTTCCCGGGCCAGAAACCACCGGCCATCCAGCTGGCTTTGCAATAATTTCTGCACTGCAGACCGAGTTGGTTTTGTTCCTGGGCTCAGATGCTTCATTATCTGCGGGCTCATGGACCGAAGGCCGGCCTCGTTCTGGGCCACCTTCTGGCCCATGCCAAAGACCCAGGCTATCGGAGCTATCCCGGCTACAAGCGTGTCGCCGTGCACTATTGGAAGCAAAGATTCATTGCCAAATTTTTTGCAGTGTTGACCAAAGTACCCAAACTTTAGTATGAGGTCGCTTGCCTTTTCCATCAGGTTGCCGCGGATCTGCAAGTTGCAGCCGACAAAATCCTGTAAGTTAAACTCCTCTATACCAAAGCCCAAAAGGTCGTCAAAATGCTGCCCCGTGTTTATGACAAACGCAGGAAGTTTTTGCTTTGCTGCTTCTATCATCAGCGGGGCCTGTTTGTAAAAATCTGGTTTTGTTCCAGTGACTACGGCCAATATAGGCGAAGAGGCAGCGCGCGCCTGCTCAAACACGGATTCTATATTTCCAGATACCTTGATTGGCAAAAGTTCCCTAGAGACAGAGATTTCGCTCAACGAAGATCATCCAGATGGCTTGTCGTCCGTGGCCGGCTGGATATTGTCAGTAGCATGCCACCTATTCCAAGAACTCCTGCTCCGGCAGCCATGAACATGTACGGGACAAACGGTATCCCGCTTGTGCGGTACTGCGCCGGGATTGAAGGCAATATGTTGGAGGCCACCACCATCCCAGAGATGATTATGACACCAGAGCCTATTAGTATGACAGCAGCAAGCTTGTTTCCATAGCTGCGCGCAAGAACAAAGGTTATTCCAGCCAGGATGACTCCAGGAGCTCCTGAGATAGAGACTTGCTGTATAATCAGTCCGCCAGGATCGACAACACGTTCCGGCCCTTGGCCTTCTGGGCCGACTAGAAAAGTGTACAGCGATATGATAAGGCTGATAAACATTATCGAAAGCCCGAGTGACGCAATGGAAAGCCAAGTCTCTAACTTCATCTTGCTTGATATTTTGTGAATGGTAATTAAAAGTATTTAGGACCAGATTTCAGGTTATGCCCACCAGGCTTGCAAGCTCTTTTCTGCATGCAGATCCAAGAACCTCTGCGGATTTTTCCGGCCGGGTGTTGTTTACCGAGACGCCAAAGCCCCGCTCAAGGCCCGAAATATTGCCTGTTAGCGGATAAACTTCAATGTGCCAGTGAATCTGCCGGCTGTTCTTTTTCTCCGGCGAAAGGTGGAACACTAGGTTAAACGGCGCGCCGTCCAAGGCTTTTGACATGCCGCCAAGCGTTGCCCGGAGCATAAGCGCAAGATCACTTATCTCCTTTTGGGTTATCTTTGAAAAAGACGTGACGTGCCTTTTTGGATATATCCAGAATTCGTACGGATAGGTTGAAGCCCAAGGGCAGAAAGACAAAAAGTTGTCAGTGGCAAGGACCTGACGCGGCCCACTTGACTCGACAGAGATCATGCTGCACGCAGGACAGTTGCCGTTCTCGTTCATGTGCCTGTGAGCCCCCTCTGCTTCAAGCTCTATTATCGGCGGTATAGCTGAGAAAGTGACAATGTTCATGTGTGAGTGCGGAGTCTTTGCTCCGGCGCTGATTCCACTGTTGATGTATATGGCGACATAGGTCACGCCTTTTTGCGTGTAAAGCCACCTTACGCGGTCTTGAACAACAACCAAGACGTTGCTCCATTGCTCAACAGTCATGTTCTGAAAGCCTTGCTTGTGATCCGGGGTCGAAACAACGATCTGGTGGTATCCAAACGCCGGCTCGCTGTACAGCGGCTTGTCGCTGTAGCTTGAAGACGATGTCGTTGACACTACAGGGTCGTTGCTTTCAAATACCCTGACAGACCAGCCGTCTACGACGCTGTCTTCGCTGTCAGACAGCCTCTGCAGCATGCCGTCTTGCGCAACAAGCGACAGCACTGATGGAGAGGTCATCGACTCATTTCCCGGGCAATACGGGCATTTTCCGTCAACGATGTCCCGAGATTCTACGCGGTTTGAAGCTGCTGGGACAACTACAAATCTGTCAAGAACATAATCCTTGCGAAGGTCCTTCAAGCGCGTTCTACCTGAAAAAAGAGCTATTTGCTTTTAAAGGTTCTGAATCAATGGCACTCTTAAAGAATATTTCATCGAAGAATCGGTACTAATGCCACTTGCGGTCTTCAAACCATATTATATATACATATCAAACCACTATAACTCACAGTCATGTGAATTGAATAGACTATCATAAAAAAAGTGCCATGTTATGCAGGTTCAGAGTATTCTATTTTGACCTTGCAAGAGCCAAACATTTCGATAAGCGCTTGCTTGAGCCTGTCGACCTCTTCTTTGTTGATTGCAGGATAGCTGAAGACTATTGCAGACAGGTCAGGTGTTTCTGGAATTCCGTCTGACGTGTCATAGAAGGCATATAGTTTTGTCTTGACTTTGGCTTCAGTTATTGCAGCATTGGCCTTCTTTTTGAATTCCTTGTATGTATCAGTGGTTTTGACTTCAAATCTATACCATGCTGGAATTGGTTTAGACATACGTGGAGACTGGTAGATGGGATAATTAAGATTTTAGAAAGTCCCAGCAAGCATTAACAATTTGTTGTGATTACTTTGAAGTCATTCGTGGCAAGGGCCTTGAAGAGCTTTGGAGATTCTGAGACTATTTCTTCCAGTCTTTCAGAAAGAGGCCGCTCAAGGGGAACTTTACGGCCATCGATTATGTCGTGCATAATAGTTATTTAAATTTGTAATCCATCCAATCATAAAACTCAGAGATTTACATGGCCCCATTTTGCAGATTGTCTACACGCCCTGATTGCAAGCGTAGAGGACATGGATAAAGAAAAGGGTTATGTTAGAACCCTTTTCTTAATGGGCCCAAAGGGATTCGGACCTTAGAGTTGCCTAAGCGGCAACACTTGGCCTCCTTTGGGTTTTCCCCCAAAAATCAATAGTCTGTAACCGAGTAAAGCAGGTCTTTGTAGTCGTAAACTCAGATTGCTTGAGTGTTAGTATCTCTCCAACTATGTAGCCTGACTTGTTCTAGGAATGCCATTTTTCCGATTTCATTATTATTGGACAAAGTATCTTTATTTCTGCAATAGCAAGACTTGTTACACTGCTGCCGTTTCTCTTTTGTCTATAGTTTGTGGCTCT
>QCWB01000116.1 GCA_013114715.1 Nitrososphaera sp. | reverse complement strand
ATTGGAGTTGCTGCAGGCGTGCTAGCCGGCTCACAGCCTAGCCCTTATGTAGCTGTGGGATCTAGAGAGGAGCACGCTGCTTTTGCCGTAAAGCTGGACGGCGATGCAATGGACTTTTCCCAGGACAAATATCAGGTAAAGTCGCGTTTGATACACGTTGAAAACCGGGACGGTACTACTCTGCACAGGCATGCAACAGACGTTCCGTTTTCCGAGTTCTTAAAATCAGTAAGGATGAGCATTGCCGATGACTGCTTTACCAACGATGATGGCCAGAAATTCTGCAACGACGGAGACAAGTCGCTGAAATTCTTTGTAAACGGCGAGCAGGTCGATTCAATAAACGATTACGTGCTTTATGAAAACGATCACTTTCTCGTGATCTATGGAAATGAAAGCAGCGACGAGATCAAAGCTGAGCTGGACGCATTGCAGCAGCTCCTTGTCAAGAAGTAAACGTGATATAAACGGCCGTGGGTTTAACTCTTGTCAATGGCAAAGATAGCGGTGATTGACTGCCAGGTAGCCGGCATATCCGGCGACATGTTAATGTCAAGCTTGGTAGATGCTGGAGCCAACGCCAAAAAAGTAATAGACTCTGTCTTTGCCTGCGAAAATTTTCTATCCGGAAGCAAGATACAAAAAGTCTCCTTTGACAAAGTCGTGGTGCACGGCTTTAGCGCCACGCGGCTTGCCATGTCGTACAAAGACAGCGTGCATGAGCGACATGGCACAGACCTTTTGCATGCCCTGACAGGATGCTGCGATTCGCTTGACTTGGAGCAGCGGGCCAAGACCTTTGCCCTTGAATCGCTAAAGACAATAATTTCTGCAGAGGCGCAGATACACGGCGAGGACTTTGACCATGTCCATCTGCATGAAGCGTCTAGCATCGACACGCTTGCAGACATAATCGGCTGTTCTACTGCCCTGCAGGATCTGGAGTTGTTTGACTCGCAGGTCTATTGCACAAAGGTTGCAGTGGGAGCCGGCCTGCTGAATTTCTCGCACGGCACTGTCCCAAACCCTGCAGGCGCCATCCTGAATATCTTTAAGAAAAGAAAATTTATGATTTCCGGCGGACAGGCGCAAGAAGAGCTGACAACGCCTACTGGCGCGGCATTGCTCGTCAACCTGGCTTCTGGAAGCATAAATTACTATCCTGACATCATCCCAGAAAAAACCGGCTACGGCGCCGGCCAGAAGGAGTTCAAAAACTTTGCCAACGTGACCAGAATCTTGATTGGCGAGTCTGCCCTGGCAGCCGAAAAGGATTCTGTCTGTGTTGTTGAAACCAACGTCGACGATGTTTCCGGCGAAATAATCGGCAACCTGATAGAGACACTTGCCGATTCCGGGGCAAAGGACGTGACCGTGCTTGCCGGCATCGGCAAAAAGAACCGGCCGACTCACCTGATACGGGTAGTATCGGATAACGCTTCGCTTGCCAACATCCTCTCAATCCTGTTTGCGGAGACCGGCACGCTTGGAGTCCGGATACAAAACGTTGAAAGGCTGGTTATGCCAAGGACAATCCTGACAGTCCCGGTAGCCATAGCTGGCAGCAACTTTTACGTACAGATAAAGGCAGTGAAAAACGCGGACAAGATAATCAGCTTCAAGCCTGAATTCGAAGATGTCAGGAAAATAGCGCAGAAAAGCAAGATGCCTACAAAACGCGTGATGGACCTGGTGCTGTCCCAGGTGGCAGAAAAGATGGGTGGCATGACATGACCGATAACTTTGACAGGCTGGTAGAATGGTTCAGCTCAAGCAAAGGAGCAATCGTTGCCCTGTCTGGGGGCGTGGACAGCGCGGTTGTTGCCCTTGCAGCAAAAAAAGCCCTTGGCGATGGGGCCATTGCCATCACCGCGGATTACAAGACACTGTCCGAAGAAGAGTTGTCCACCGCAAGAAAGGTAGCCAAGGAAATAGGGATACAGCATACAATTATTGAATACAACGAGCTGGAGAATCCTGACTTTGTTAAAAACGACGAGTTGCGCTGCTACTACTGCAGGACAGAGCTTGGAGCGCATCTTGCCAAACAGGCACGTAAAGCAGGAGTCAGCCTGGTGGTGGACGGGACAAACATTGACGATCTTTCAGATTATCGGCCTGGCATACGGGCGTTGCGTGAAAACGGCGTCAAAAGCCCGATGATAGAGCTTGGAATTAGCAAGGCTGAGATCCGCGATATAGCAAGAAAATTCAATCTGTCAATCTACGACAAGCCATCAAACGCCTGCCTTGCTTCCAGAATCCCAAGAGGCACGGATGTCACTTTTGAAAAACTGCAGAAAATAGAGAGCTCTGAAATAATCGTCAAGTCCATCTTTGCGGTCCGTCAAGTTAGAGTAAGGGATCACGGCGACGTGGCTCGAGTCGAAGTTGGAAAAGACGAGCTTGCCAAGATGTTTGACGCAGACAAACTTGCGTTGCTTGATTTAAAGCTCAAAGAACTAGGCTTTAAATTCGTGGCAATCGATGCCGCCGGCTACAGGACCGGAAACTTGGTGATGATAGATGAGCGCGCAGGCTGACCGGATATACCTTGACAATGCAGCCTCTACTCCAGTGGCTGACGAAGTTATTCAAGAAATGCTGCCGTTTCTAAAGAACCAGTACGGAAACCCGTCTTCAATCCACTATTACGGCCGGGAGACTAGCCGGGCAATCCAGAATGCAAGAAAGCAGATTGCCAGCTTGATAGGGGCAAATCCACGCGAAATAATTTTTACATCCGGCGGAACCGAGGCCGACAACTTTGCGATAAAAGGTACGGTGCAATATCTCAAAAAGACCCATGTAATTACCAGCAGCATAGAGCATGATGCCGTGCTTGAGCCGTGCAAGAGCCTTGAAGACGCCGGCTACGACGTGACTTTTCTACCCGTAACCCGAGAGGGATTTGTGAATCCCTCAGACCTGAAAAACGCGCTGAGGCCAGAGACGGCCCTTGTCAGCGTCATGTACGCAAACAACGAGATCGGAACCATCCAGCCGATAAGGGATCTGGCCAGAATAGCGCATGAAGCCGGGACGGCATTTCATACCGATGCAGTTCAGGCCGTTGGAAAGGTGCCGATAAACGTCAAGGATCTTGGAGTCGACCTGCTTTCCATGTCGTCGCACAAGATAAACGGCCCAAAGGGAGTCGGGGCGCTTTACATAAGGCAGGGATTCAAGATTGCGCCGATAATACACGGCGGAGGCCAGGAATCGCTTCTTAGATCGGGCACGGAAAACGTGCACAGCATAGTCGGATTTGGAAAGGCCTGCGAGCTAGCGCAAAACCGGCTGCCGCAGTACCAGCAACAGGTGTCAAAATTGCGGGATTATTTTATCGCGCAAATCCAGCAGAAAATCCCGCACTGCAGGCTAAACGGCTCTGCGACAGACAGAATCCCAAACAACGTGCATTTCACTTTCTTTGGGGTAAACGGCGAGGACCTGATAATCAAGCTTGACGAGAACAGAATCGCCGCGTCTACCGGCTCTGCATGCTCTGTGAAAAAGCAAAAACCATCGCACGTTCTAAAGGCCCTCGGTTTTTCGTACGAAGAGATTACCGGCTCGCTCCGGCTCAGCCTTGGACTACAAAATACTGTACAGGAAGTAGACCGCGCAGTTCTGATTCTGGCGCAGGTAATCGAAGAACTCAGGTCGTTGTCTCCGTTCAAGTCAAAGTACTCGTAAATCTTTTTATGAGAATCCTCTGTCTTTGTGGTTATGGCCAAATCAACGAGCACCGTTCCGAAAATCGGTCAGAAGGCGCCTGATTTTGAACTTCCTGACCCAGACATGAAGATGCACAAGCTAAGCGACTATCGCGGCAAAAAGACCATACTTGCGTTCTTTCCGGCGGCAGAATCGCCAGTCTGCACTGCTGAAATGTGCGCTCTGCGAGACTCGATAGACGAGCTTCGGGACTATGGAGCAAGCGTTCTTGGAATCTCGATAGACGGACCTTTTGCCAACAAGTTCTTTACGGTAAATCGGCACCTGAATTTCCCGGTTCTAAGCGACTACAACCGCAAAGTCATAAAGAAATACGGCATAGTCATGAAGGACCTTGCATCCCTGAAAGGCTACAATGCATCAAAGCGCGCAGTCTTTATCCTAGACAAGGACGGCAAGGTTCGTTACAGGTGGGTCTCTGACAGCCCTCTTGTGGAGCCAAACTATGCCGAAATCAAGGATTTCTTGAAAAACAACTAA
This sequence comes from Nitrososphaera sp., assembly GCA_013114715.1. Taxonomy (GTDB): domain Archaea; phylum Thermoproteota; class Nitrososphaeria; order Nitrososphaerales; family Nitrososphaeraceae; genus Nitrososphaera. Next base: position 805 of record QCWB01000116.1, on the reverse strand, counting down.
AAAACTGGCGCAAGCCAGTTTATTCTATTACAGCTAGGACGTCGTTTCTTGCAACACTGGCGCCCTGCTTGACCTTTATCTCTTTGACGCTTCCGTCCTTGTGCGCCTTGACTGCAACTTGCATCTTCATGGATTCTAGCACCATGACCGTGTCGCCCTTCTTGACTTCTGTTCCCGGCTTTGCAGAAATGTCCACTACCCTGCCTGGGATCTGGCTTGTCAGGTTCCGGTCTCCGCCTCCAGAGCCGCCAAGCGCGGCGGCCTTTTCCAGCACTTCTGTCAATTTGGAGTGCTTTTTGACAGTGAGCGGCTGGCCGTCTAGGATAAGTTTTACTTCAGCGTTGCTGGCTTGCAGGACCTTTGCATGGTGGAAACTGTTGTCCAGTATGAACTCAAACTCGCCTGTACCTGACCTTAGCAGCCTTAGAGTGCGCTGCTTGCCTCCAATCTTTACGATGACAGAGTTGTTCTCTGCTATCCGAACTACCTCGCCGTCAAGCATCTGGGCAACTTCGCCGACTTTGAACTCCATTTACATGCTCACCCTGTTCTTCCAGTTTGACTTTTTCGCTGGACCCTGCGGTGTGTTTGCTCTCCTACCTAGCTCGGACTGCAGTAGAACTGCTGCAACGGCAGCCGTTGCCTTTGTGTTTGTGTGGTTGTTGACGTCTTCTCTCATCTTGTCGAACATCTTGAACTTGTCAAGGTAATCTGTCGAAATGTTGCCTTTGATAAAGTTCGGCTCGTCCATGATTGTCTTGTACAGCGGTATTGTTGTGTTGATGCCCTCAATTACAAACTCGCC
>QCWB01000115.1 GCA_013114715.1 Nitrososphaera sp. | reverse complement strand
AGATACTATTCTGCATGGTTCTCCGTCGATTATGATATACGATCCAATCTTTAGAGCACCAAGATCCATCGGCTTGCTCAATATAATCAGAAGCCTAGAGAAAAAACAGCATATTTAACGTTTACTTGAGTTTTTCAAGTACGGAAAAGCTTACAAGATTATTTAGTAAAATTCCTTTTCTTGCAATATCTCTTCTTGTACGCTCGCAATACTTCAAGTCGGTTTGGTGGGTTGCCTCTCCTTCGACTTCCAAGATGACTAGGTTTCTTGCATACGGGAAGACAAACTTGGGCTTGTCTGCAGCCACCACCTGCATCTCTGACAGACTGGCCCTTTTGACCTTGTCTCTGCGTGCAATGACATTTGCCAGGTCGCTTATCGCTGTATCTTCGCTTGTGTACCGAGTAAAATACAAAGAAATGTAGTTCAGCCGGTCCCCGCTTCTCTCAAACAACGGGTTGTTTAAAAAGATAAACGCCAGCCTGTCCATATCGTGGTTTTTGATGTCCTGCAGAATTCCGTTCATGTCCTTGAACGATGCCAGGACGTAATTGTTGGCTGTGTTCGGGAAATAGGAAATACTTTCTTCAGAAAACGTTGCGGCAGCAAAGTAAATGTCAACAATGTTGTCGCTTTTCTTCCAGCTGTCTATCAAAGAAGAATATTGTCTATCGTGCGGGGTACAGACGTATCCGCACACTTCCAGTGCAGAAGCCAATCTACTGTTCGGAGTGAAAGCTACTATATATGTCCTGTGGCAAAATATTCACAAAATGCTGTGATTCTGTAATAAAAGTATCTAAATTACGACATGGCATTGGTAAATTAACAAGATTAAAGCCATCCTATTCGGCGGAAATGCCAAACCATCAATCCAGATACACCTGCAGATATCGCAAGCGCAAAGATGAGCGCGGTGTACGAACCTAATTGCATCCAGGGCCCAGTTTCAATCCCTCCTGGCAGGTTGACGTTCATGCCATAAATCGCGGCAACTACCGTCACGGGGATTGAAAGCGTGAATATTATAGTCAATGCTGCAAGTATCTGGTTTGTCTTTTCAGTACTTAGGACAAAGTCTGTGTCCTTGTAGATTTCCACAGTCTCTTTGGCTTCTTCCAAAGCCTCGTGCACTTTTTCTATATGCTCAAGCACGTCTTTGAAGTACAGCGTAAGATCATCGTTTGAGAATCGCTGGACGTCCCGGGTTAATTCTATGACAGTCCGGCGCAGGTGCAGTACAATTCTCCTAAGCGTGGTGATCTCCCTCCTCAGCAAAGCCACCTGCCTTGAAACTGAGACCTTCTCATCAAAGACTAGGTCCTCCACGTCATCAATGTTGCCTACAACTTTCATCAGCAAGTGGAGAAGGTCATCAACGAGAACATCAATGATCTTGTGCAAAAGGTACCCTGAAGACTTGCCCATGGTTGCCTGGCGAGACTTTTCGTCTACCCTGCACATGTTGAACAGCTCTTCAAGGGGCTTTAGCTCGCCCTGATGGATTGTCACCAGGTAGTCATGGCCAACAAAGATTGAAAGCTGGCTAAACACGAACCCACGAACCTTGTCTGGCGTGGGGAAATGCAGTATGATAAAGATATGATCGTCATACCTGTCTATCTTGGGAATCTGGATTTTTGAGAGGCTGTCCTCAAAATTCAGCTTGTGAAACGACGGGAATTGTCTTGATAGTTCCGTCATGTCCGCGAAGGATGGTTTTTGCACGTCTATCCAGGATAGGCCGTTGTTGCGTATAGTCTGTGTCTCTACCATGATTGTTGCCTATCTCCCTCACACCTATCTGCTGCCAAGTTACAATATCGTCTGTCATAAAAAGGTGTTTTAGATTCAACTCGCAATACATTTTCATAGGCCGATTGCCCATCAACAAAAGGAATTGCAACGGTCTTTGCAGGCAAAAGACAGATACGCAAAATTGCTGTTTGATTCTGGCCTGCGAAAAGAGCACCTTGTATGCCCGTTGTTTGTTTCTGAAAGAAAACAAAAGACAGTCAGCGCCATGCCCGGCATGAACGTAACGCCGGCTACCCGGGTAGTCGAGCAGGTCAGCTCAATACGTCAGGCCGGGCTTTCGTCAATAATCATTTTTGGCATTCCCAAGGACCGGAACAAAAACGGCTCAGAAGCGTATGATAGAAACGGCGTGGTTCAAAGGGCCGTTCGCGAAATAAAGGGTTCGTTTGGCAAATCCATCAACCTCATAACTGATGTCTGCCTTTGCCAGTACAACCTGACTGGACATTGTGGGCTGCTGGTCAATGGCAGCGTTGATAACGACAAATCAATAGAACTGTTGGCCAAAATAGCCGCCAGCCACGCCGAGGCAGGCTCCGACGTAGTGGCCCCGTCAGCAATGATGGACGGGCAGGTTCGTGCGATAAGGCATGCGCTGGGCAAAGATGCAAAGATACTGTCTTATTCTGCCAAGCATTCTTCGTCTCTGTACGCTCCGTTCAGGTCCGCAGCATTTGCCAAGCAGGGGGTTATCAACAAATCGTCCTACCAAGTTTCCTTCTCCAATCCACGGCAGGCGCTGCGTGAAATAGAATCCGATATAAAAGAAGGTGCTGATATTGTGATGGTAAAGCCAGGTCTGGCCTACCTGGACCTGATAAGAGCAGCAAAAGACAATTTCAGCGTGCCTCTGGCTGTGCAGAACGTTTCAGGCGAATACACCATGATAAAGGCAGCCGGAAAACGCGGCTGGATAGACGAGGAGCAATGGAAAGTCCTGTCAATCGCTTCAATGAAGCGGGCCGGAGCAGACTTGATAATATCTTATTTTGCCCTTGACGTGGCTGGATACCTAGCCGAGTAGGATTATATAGCATTCTTGCAGTCAACGGAAATGTCCCGCTGTAGCTCAGCCTGGTAGAGCTTTCGGCTGTAGATGTCGGCTAAATAGCTGACCCCGTGCAACAGCCTATCGGGCGTACAGGTAGCAGTAACCGAAGAGTCGCAGGCTCAAACAAGATTGGCTGTTGTCAGTTTTGGAGCAAATCCTGCCGGCGGGATATTTTCATCCAGTTGTCTGGCCAAGTATCTCGCGCATGGTTCTCGGCTTTCCGTCAATAAAAATATCTGCTGGGTTGAATCGCATTGAATACTCTGCCATCTGCTCAAGTATCGGACGAAGAGCCTTGCCCTTTTCCGTTAGGGTGTACTCTACTCTGACTGGAGTCTCGTGGAATACCTTTCTTTCTATCAGGCCGTCTTTTTCCATTTCCCGGAGCCTAGCCGACAGCGTCTTTGGGTTTATGCCTTCCACGGAATCAAGAAACTGGTTAAACCTAGACTGGCCAAAGTACATCATGTTTCGCAAGATAAGCACGGTGAATTTCTTGCCGACTATTCTAAACGTATTGTGAATGGGGCACTGTTTTACTAAATCGATGTTCTTGCCGTACATCTGCCTCACTATTGAGAGCGCCTCTTTTTCCTGCTCAATCTTGTCCACAGAAATCTTGCCTACTTACCATATTCTCACTTACCAAGTTAAATACTTACCATTCTATACTTACTAACAATAGGTGATATGATATTGGAACATCAACACGAACACCACCACGATGAAATGGACTGTGATTGCCCATGCCATGGTACCTCTGGAGAATGCTCTATCTGCAGCGTAGTGCACGGACCAGAAGAAAACTCGCCGGTCAACATGTCAATATCCATGTGGCGCAAGGCGTTTTTTTGAAGCTCATGTGCAGTTCATGGCAGAAAAGCTAAAGAAGAGAATGGAAGCCGCCTGGGGTCCAACGGCCGACAAGGCTGCAGACGCGGTCTTGGAGACGATGGGCAAGCAGTGGACGGCAATGATTCAGCAAACTGCTGCCGAGCAGGAACTGCACGAAAGAATGACCAAGCTCTTTAAAGAAGAAAAATAGCTGGCCATCTTTTTTATTTTGCTTCTAGAAAACTATGAATCATAACATTACAAATTCAAAATGGGTTTACTTATGTTAGGAAATGAGCCGTTTTCGGTGTGAAGACCTTTTTTCAGACATCCAGTCAGAGTCCCGGATTACCATCAAGCTGAATCTGTCATCACAGAAGCATTCACTGACTATAACCGGATTCAGATTCATTATACGTTGGATTCAGGATCACGTTGCCTATTGACTGTGTTAGGTGCTAAACGCCTTTCGGCATCAGAGGTTCCCACACTCGAACTTTTGAAACTAGGTTTAGTACCAGTTTACAGTGCTAAACGCCTTTCGGCATCAGAGGTTCCCACACACGTTGCTTATGCCATATCCACAACCATCAACGTAGTGCTAAACGCCTTTCGGCATCAGAGGTTCCCACACAATCACGCTGTAGATGTACGTTCGTCGCTTTGTCTGCTGTGCTAAACGCCTTTCGGCATCAGAGGTTCCCACACCTGTTCAGCAGAGAGGGACATGCACACACCAAGCAGTTGTGCTAAACGCCTTTCGGCATCAGAGGTTCCCACACAAATAAATTGGCAAGAATAATGAAACTAGTAAAAGGTGCTAAACGCCTTTCGGCATCAGAGGTTCCCACACTGACGAAGTGACAGGAAACGATATCCGAGTTGGCTAGTGCTAAACGCCTTTCGGCATCAGAGGTTCCCACACTTGTTTACACGGTAAACAACAACATGTAAGAAACCTGTGCTAAACGCCTTTCGGCATCAGAGGTTCCCACACTTTTAATTGCACATCTTTACCATGACGCTACACTTCGTGCTAAACGCCTTTCGGCATCAGAGGTTCCCACACAGAGTCGTTCGCAACGGCTATCTGGACACGTGAATGGTGCTAAACGCCTTTCGGCATCAGAGGTTCCCACACCCTTGTAAGAGCTCGACGAGTTTGTTGTCGAGTCGCATGTGCTAAACGCCTTTCGGCATCAGAGGTTCCCACACAATACTAACCAAGTCTATTCAATCTATCTAATGCCAGTGCTAAACGCCTTTCGGCATCAGAGGTTCCCACACAAATCTGCATGGCTGGCAAGCATACTTTTACAGATGTGCTAAACGCCTTTCGGCATCAGAGGTTCCCACACTTGTGCATCT
>QCWB01000114.1 GCA_013114715.1 Nitrososphaera sp. | reverse complement strand
GTCCTGCTCGACTATGCGCTCAGGCCAATCCTGTCTATCAATCAGCCCCCCAAGATTTTCGTGGGATGAAAATCCGCAGTCGCCTGTCGTCTGGCTGTGGAAAGACATTTTTCCAGACGTCTGATTGCTGGAACAACTTTAGCATGTAGGCCTGTTTCAGGTCTATTACCAAATCCCTGTCAGTTTCTTTGGCTGCCTGGTAAAACGACAGCAGCCTGTCCATGTCTCTAGCAGGATACGCGCATACGACTAATTGCTTGGTCGTGCCTACGATGTCTTTGACGTCTTGCTCAACTTGCTTCTCTGTCTTTGAAAAATTCTCCTCAACTCTGGTTCCCTCGCAGAGCATAAAATCGATGTCTGATTCGCTACACCTGTCGACAAATTTCTGCGTGTCGCCTGCTCGCCGGCCGTGGTACCTCAAGTCCGCGGTATACGCTATGGATGATTTTGAAGTGTGTATTACAAATCCAGTCACGCCTGGAACAGAGTGATCCACTGCAAGCGGCTCTATTTCTATGGAGTCGATTGAAAACGGCTTGTCAAAGACGTTTATTGTCCTGTCTTGTCTAAAGTCGTCGCCCTTGCCCCGGCTGTATTCTCCCTTACTGTTTTTGTAAAGCTGAAAGTTTTTCTTGAAAACGACATACTCTTCTTTGCTACCAGTATCCTGCAGGCCCTGCATCAAAAGTTTCGTTGCTTCAGAGCAATAGACCGGTATGTCTGGCCTGATATAGTAAAGATAGGCAGCATGGTCCATGTGCGCGTGCGTCAGTATCGCCGCATCAAACTCTTTTTCCTTGGAATCTTTAAGTTTGGTATGGTTTGCATAGTCCTGCCTGTACAGGCCGTCGAGCCTGGGCAGCAGGCCAAACTCAAACAAGTCTCCCATGCCATTTAGGTTCCTTGGGTTTAGGAATTCTCCGTAGTACTGGTTGGCCTTTGTTATCTGCATTCCAAAATCCAGGAATATGCGCGTGCCCCTGTCCTCGACTAGAAACTTGTTTCCGCCAATCTCGTGGATGCCGCCGTAAAACGTGATTCTGGAATGCAAGGGCTTTCTGTATGGAAAGGTTGCTTATTAGCTTGTTACTTTAGAATCCTTGATATTTTGGCAACCACTTCTCCTGGGTCCTTTCCAAAGACAATGGTCATCGGTTCTTTTCCAACGTCGCCTCTGTGGTATATTGCATCGGCATTCGGCTTTGCCGTCAGGGCAGTCCTTATTCCCCAGGGTATGGTTAACCCTTCCTTTTTCTTTATTTCTGCCGGCTCGCCTGACCTGTCGTAGCTGGCCACGGACAGGCCCTTCGTTTTCTTTAGAATCGAATCTTCAAACCTGATGTTGATGGCAGACCTGATTGACGGGTTGAGCGACATGTAGGCAATTACTGCAGAAGCCACATGCCTTGACGCGCCAAACTCTATTGTAGAGACTGCAACGGCCAGATCGCCGGCCCGCACGATTCTCCCCCTTATCCCGGCGACATCATCTGCATCTGCAGCATCTGGAAGCGCATAAACGAAATTGGTCTGCGTCTCTGGAATCAGGCTGTAAAAACCTGGAATTTTTGTTATTTCAGAAACAGCTTGCTGTAATTGCGTAATTGTGTTATACCGCAGCGAGTCTTTGTATATCGAGGACAGCGGGTTTGTCACCGGAAGGCCGCTTCCTACCTTGAGTGCGTTTTTGATTGCATTGTGGACGTACTCGTTTGCCATCCTGCATGCATCTGCAAGAGGCATCTTTCTTGCCAGATGCGCAGTGACCGCTGCAGAAAAGTTGCAGCCCGAGCCGTGGCTTTCCTCTATCCTGACTCGCGGGTTTGATATTTTTACAAGACTTCCTGTAGAGTCTACAAGCAGGTCAGTCACGGTCTTTTTGCCAAAATGGCCGCCCTTTACGATAACGTTTGCGGCTCCTTTTTCCTTTATCTTCATTGCAGCCTCGATGCCGTCTTTCTCGGATTCTATCTTTATTCCAGATAGTTTCTCTGCTTCCATCCTGTTTGGCGTAGCAAGCGTGCAGACCGGGACAAGCATCGAAACAAAAGACTGCATGGCATCATCGCGCAACAGCTTTGCTCCTGTGCCTGCAGCAAGTATTGGGTCAAGAACAACCGGCTTTTTAAAATCCTGTAAGGCTTTTGCAACAACCTCGATTGTCTGTCTGCTGTAGACCATGCCTATCTTTACTGCATCCGGGGGCAGGTCTGACATCACGGAATCAATCTGTGCTTTTATCATGTCTTTGGGTATCTCGAAAATCTCTGCAACCTTTCTCGTGTTCTGGGCAGTAATAGCGGTTATGGCTGTACAGCCGTAGACTCCAAGCGCGGAAAAAGTCTTTAGGTCAGCTTGGACGCCTGCGCCTGCACCCGAATCGCTTCCGGCAATAGAAAGCGCGATTTTCACACACAGACAAAAGTTACAATACTTATTTTGTCTATCGGATTAGGGCATAAGGCCATTAGGAACTGTTGGTAAATCTGTACACTTGGCGTTTGAAATAAACGACCTGTCTTTGCTTGCAGCACTTGTCGTGCTTTCAGTCGGCGGGACGTTTGCAATTCTTTATCTGATAAAATTTTTTGGAGAAAAAAGCAAAAGAAAGTACACTAAACTATCTAAGGACATGGTTGCAGAGGCAGACTTTTTTTCCACAGCAGGGGCATTTCTGGCTTGCAGTAAAAGTGCAGTACTTGCTGTGTAATTCGCAGAAAACAATCCTGCCGGTTTCTTCGGTCTGCATGACTGTCGTTTGGAATTAGATCTGTTAACGGACTGTGCAAGCTAATTTAGAGCTGCAAGCTAATTTTGTTTCAACAAGATAAATAATAAAATTAGAAAAAACGCCTTCTGGCGTCTAGACTTTCTCGGCTGTTGCGAATCTTGCGCCTACGCTTGCAACCTTGACCTTGACCTTGTCGCCGACGTTTCCGCCCTTGACAAAGATCACAAAGCCCTGGATCCTTGCAATGCCGTCGCCCTTCCTGCTTACTTCTGTAACTTCTACTTCGTATTCCTTGCCGACTTCAACTGGTTTTGGGCCAAAGCTCCTGTTAAAGCCTCCGCCTCTTCTCTGTCCGTAGCTCATTTGTACCGTAACCATGGTTATTGCCCGTATAAATATTGAAAGCCAAGGTTATTAACGCCCTGAACAGGACTTTTGTAATATGACAGCCATCAGCAGCCGTGAATGGGGCATCGAACCCGTGCCCCAGAAAAGCAGGGCGCTTGGTGGGTTTGACTATTTCATTCTCTGGTCTAGCCTCGGAGTAGGTCTGCTTGTCTTTTCCGCCGGCTCGTTTCTGTCTGAGGCAAGCTTTTTTGACGCTGTCTTGGCAATAATAATCGGCTCGGTGGCCGGCTCGATATTGCTGGCGCTGGCCGGCAAGATTGGAAGTGACCATGGCATCACGTCTCTTGTTAGCATGCGGCCGTCGTTTGGAATTCGCGGCTCGTACCTGCCTGCAGTTCTTAACATAATTCAGCTGGTGGGCTGGACTACTTTTGAGATAATGATAATGGCGCGGGCAGCGGATATCTTGACTGGCAACATGCTGCCCTATCCTGCATGGGCTGCCATATTTGGTGGGCTGGTAGCTTTGCTTGGGATTGCAGGGCCTCTGACCGTGGTAAGAAAGTGGCTAGGCAAGTTTGCAGTCTGGATAGCATTTGGAACGTCTGCAGTAATAATCATCAACCTTTTGATGTCGCCAGGAGCTTCAGAAGTGCTATCGTCAAAGGGAAACGGGATGTCTTTCTTTACCGCGCTTGACCTGGTAATAGCGATGCCTATTTCTTGGATGCCGCTTGTCGCGGACTACAACAGGTTTGCAAAAAAAGGCAAAAGCGCGTTCTGGGCAACTCTGATTGGCTTTGCTCTGACCAACATACTGTTCTACTTTGGCGGAGTCCTGCTTGGAACGTTTGATGTCGTTGCGCTCATCATGGCAATACAGGTAATGTTCTTTGGATTTTTGATGCTTCTTCTGATAGTCGATGAGGCAGACAACGCCTTTGCGGACGCATACTCTGCCTCTGTCTCGACGCAGGACATATTTTCAAAAATCAAGCAAAAATACCTGATAATTGGAGTCGTTGCCTTTAGCAGCGTGCTGGCCACCGTAGTCACGATAGAGAACTATGAGGCGTTTCTCCTCCTGATAGGCGCGGTATTCGTCCCGCTTTTTGGAGTTGTGCTGACAGACTATTACATCGTCAAGCGGCAAAAATACACGCAAGACATGATGTACAATCCGAAAAACGCGATAGGCTGGCCGGCCATGGTGGCCTGGGCTGCTGGAGTCGCGGTCAGCTTTGTCCTGTCGCCGCTGTCGCCTGCCTACATCTCGCAGATGCCTGCAATCGGCGCGACCATCCCGAGCCTGGCTTGCGCGTCTTTAGTCTACCTTGCGATAAAGTCTGGTCGCAAGACCCTGTCAGCCTAGGCTCTGCAACGCAGTTTCGTAACTGCTTGCGATGTCTGGCCTCTGCAGTTTCTGGTACGAGTTTTTCAATCCAGACAGGGCGTCATAGTTGCCGCCGTCTATGCTCAGTGACTTTTCATAGTATGCAATAGCAGACTGGGTATCGCCTTTTTCAAAATAGGTAAACGCCATGCCGTTTAGGCTCTCTGCCCTGTCTGGCTTTATTTCAAGCGACCTGCCAAAGATCTTGATGGCCTCGTCATGATTTCCAAGGACCACCTGGACTGTGCCAATGCCGTTTAGGACCTTGTAGTTTGTCTGCTTGTCTTTGACCATGCCGTAGTACTTCAGGGCATTGCCTGCATTCTCTTGCATGAATTCCGGCCGCTGTTTGTTTGTGTATTCTATTACTGCCTGCTTTGTGTAAAAGTTGGCAACTCCGATTATCGGGTTTTGGTTTTCCGGGTATGCATTGAGCGCCTGCTGGTAGGCAACAGTTGACATGCTGCCGCACATCATGACCTGTATGTTGCCAATGCCAGTCCACGCATCGCTGTTTTGCGGGTATTTCGCAACGGCCGTCCTGTAAAGCAAGAATGCCTCGTAATACTGCCGATTTGCCGTCAAGCTGTCTGCTCTTGTTACCATCTCTTTGCTTCCAAGGCTGCT
>QCWB01000113.1 GCA_013114715.1 Nitrososphaera sp. | reverse complement strand
TCAATTGGGCCCCATACGTTGATTCCCTGGAACTGGCCAGTCACCTGCCTCTTTGACTTGAATCCAACGTCTATCGGGCCGTCTACTTTGGAGTAGCTGGTGCCTGTTCCGGACAGGGAGATGGTGGTGCTGCCGCCTGCAGCCGGAGCTGAGGGTGCTGCCATGGCAGGAGCCGGTTTTGGCGCGGCAGAGGGAGGCGGAGCAATTGCGCTTCTTGGCTTTGGATTCTTTGCCAGCGGAGCGACTTCTTCGAGTTTCTTTATAGCCTGCTCCAGAGTCAGCTTTTCAGCTTTCTGGTATTGGGCAATCATTTTGTCTCCTATCCTGGTATTTCGGATAATAGTATCAATTATCATCTTGGCGTTTCTGTCTGCTGTTTGCCGGTAGTTCCTTACCCAGTAGGGATCGCCAAAGTATTCCATCTGCCTTATCTGGTAAATAAGATCTACGACTTCGCCGGTGACTATCTCGACTGTAATGTTAAATTCGACTGAAAGATTTTCGCCGGTGACCTTGTCCTCGCCTTTTTCTGTCCACTTGTGGGTAACGTAGATTCTGTCGGCGTGGGTGGCCATGGTAAAGCCAGAGCTGCGCAGGTCGTTTTGTATTCCGGCAATCTCGGCCTTGTCGGTTAACTCAACGGGAATCCTGTAAAGTCCAAGCTTGTTTCCGTGAAGCGGGTAAACGCCCCTTTTCGCGGTCTCGGATAACATAGTCCAGACTCGGTCCTTGAGTAAGGCAGACATACTTGTGCTACCTTGGAATAGTATATCCTAAAAGGATTTCGCTCGTTTATTCGTCGTCTGGGCAGGTCATTTCCCGTATTGCGCGGTACCTAGATTCCATCTCCTCGGCGCTCTTTATTACCTGCTCCAAAGTGTACTTGGATTGTGGGAAAAACCAGCGTATGCCTACCTTGTGGCCTATTCCGTCCATGTCGTATATCACGCCCCTGTCTGACTCTACGCCGTATTTTTCGTCCAGAACATGCTCTCTTATCTCCAGTCCGCGCTTTGTCTTGTCTTCCATGACCAGGTGCGGCGGCCTGTTGTAAATGAAGTAAAACTGGCCTTTTTTCACTAGATCGTCTTGTTGCATGTTCAAAAAGAAAAAGGAAGGTAAGGACTTATTTTTCTATCGGGTTTCCAATCATGTTGCCCCATTCTGTCCAGGAGCCGTCGTAGTTGCGAACCGACGGGTATCCAAGCAGGTATTTTAGGACAAACCAAGAATGCGATGAGCGCTCGCCAATTCTACAGTAGCAGATGACAGGCTTGTCTGGCGTGACGCCTTTTCCCTCGTACAGGGCCTTCAATTCTTCCGGAGACTTGAACGTGCCGTCAGCTTCTTTTACTGCCTGCGCCCACGGGATGTTCTTTGCGCCAGGGATATGGCCTCCGCGCTGTGCATGCTCCATCGGATATTCCGGCGGGGCGGTAATCTCGCCAGTGAACTCTTTTGGAGACCGAACGTCAACCAGTACTGTTGGCTCTGTCCGGTCCAGCGCGCGCCTCACATCAGGCATGTAGGCCCTGACGCCCTCGTCTGCAGGATTGGCCACGTATTTCGTTGATTGCGGCGCTGGCTCGTCTTTGCTGTATTCCCTCTTTTCCAGCTCCCATTTTTTCCTGCCGCCGTTCATCAGCTTTATTTTCTTGTGACCGTAGTACTGGAATACCCAGAAGGCAAAGGCTGCAAACCAGTTGTTAAAATCGCCGTATAAAACAAGCTCAGTTTCTGGCGTGGCTCCGACTCGGCTCATCAGGGCTTCAAACTGCTGCTTGTTTATGATGTCCCGTCTTACAGGATCGTTGATGTCGCGTTTCCACCATACAAGATGCGATCCTGGCAGATGGCCTTGCCTGTATGCGTTTTCTGGATCGTAATCAACTTCCAGTATTTTCAAAGAATCATTTTTCAGGTTGTTTGCAACCCAGTCAGTTTCACAAAGAACTTCCGGATGGAAATATCCTGTCATGGATGCAATAAATGCGCAGAACTACTTAAAACCTCTGTTATAGCCGGATGACAGCCTTTGGCGCAGACGACCTGTTGTACCATGATATTGGGATAATTTTGGGAGAGGCTTTAAGACGGAGCTATTTCAATAGCATGCTGTTAATGGCGCCAAAGATCCGGAGCGTGGTCATTATCACAAAAAGAAAGAATAACGAAGCAAAGATGGCCGCCAAGAGGATTGCCAATCTCCTAAACAAGATGCAGGTAAAAACCTACACTGTTCTGCCTCTAAAAATCACGGGCAGCAAGGCCTTGGCTGCAGACGAGGTAAATTCCGATATCGACTTGATATTCGCCATTGGCGGCGACGGAACCACGCTCAAGGCTTTCCGCACCATCTCTGGCAACCTGCCTCTTTTAAGCATCAATATCGGCGGCCACAGAGGAATACTGTCTGAAGTCGACACGGCGTCTGTTGACCAGGCAATCAAAGCCATTGTCGAGGGCAAGTATTACCTTGACTCAAGGATGAGGATCCAGGCTTCTTCAGACAAGAAAAAATTCCCGCCGGCGTTAAACGAAGTACTTATCACCAGGGCGATTCTTACGCACACTCCCAATATGTCTATCAACTTGATGGACTATGAGATAAACGGAAGGATGGACGGCCTAGTCGTTTCGACTCCAACCGGCTCTACTGGACACTCTCTGTCCATGGGAGGACCAGTGCTTCATGAAAGCATGTATTGCCTGATTCTAAGCCCGGTAGCCCCGGTGAACAGGCTACCGCAGATAGTAATCCCGGAAGCCGAAATTGTTGTAAAGGTAAACCAGCCGTCCTACGTTGTGATAGACGGCCAAGCCACCTTCAAGATAAATCAAGAGCAGGAGATCCGCATCTCGAGGTTTGCGCAAGACGCCCAATTTCTGCGTATCGATAAAAAGGGAATGAGGCAGCTAATAAAACTTGGCTACTAGTTACGTGCTTGACGCAACCGCCTTTTACGCAGGCACGCCGTTTTTATCGTCTGGGAAATACTACACGACCAACGCCGTTTTCAACGAGATAAAGCATATCAAAAAATCAATTTCTGCAGTTGAAGCGCTTGTCGACTCGGGCAAGCTTGCTATTTTGGATCCGGACAAAAGTCAGCTGCAGGCTGTCAGCGAGGCGGCAAAAAAGACCGGCGACTACCAGAAACTTTCGGCTGAAGACTTGACCGTGATAGCGCTATCAAGGCAGATGGGAATTGCCCTGATAACAGACGACATGGCTGCTGCAAACGTTGCAGCAAGCATGGGCATTTCCGTCGAGTCTGTATCTAAGAAATTAAAGCACATCAGAAAGTGGGTTAGCTACTGCAGCGCCTGCGGCGTTGGCTACGGCCCAAATGCAAAGGAATGTGACCGGTGCGGAAACAAGCTGAAAAGAAGATTCAAGCTAGCGTAGCGGGTTTTTGCGCCTTGCCCAGTCGATTATCGAGCCGTCGTACAGTTTTACGTTTTCAAATCCGGCGCGCCGAAATTGCATGTATGCATGAGAAGCTCGCAAGCCAGAATGGCAGTAGCAGGCTATTTGCTTGTCAGGCGCGATGCCTTTTGCCTCAAATTCTCTGCGCAGCTCCTCGTCTGTCAGGAACAGCGCGCCGTTTGTACCGACGCCGTCTTCCCAGTTGTGCAGCACAGAGTTTGGCACCCTGGCCTGCTTGTGCTCCTGCGGCGTCCTTGCGTCAATTACAAGAAAGGACGGATCTGATGCTTTTTGTTTTATTGTTTCAGCGTCAATTCGGATGTCTGTATTAAGTTTTGATACAAATTGCGAAGGCTTTGGCTGGATTTCTTCACGCGTGACTGGCAGCCCGAGTTTCTGCCAGACTTTAAAGCCGATGTCCAGTATTGCAGTATCTTGCCCGTGGTACATCAGGCTCCATGCGACCCTTGCTGCTGACGGGTCGTCCTGCTCGCCGTAGACCACCACCTTTTTTGAGTTGTCGATGCCGTAACTGCCAAACAGTTTTTCTGCCGCGGCGCTATCAATTACTAGGTTTGCGCCGTTGTTGGCTATGGAAATTACCATCTCCACCCCTACTGGAAGAGCGTTTTTGATATGCCCGAATTTATAGGGCATGCTGCCACGAGCGTCAAGAATTACAATGTTATTGTCAAGGTTTGAAGCAAGCCATTTGCTGTCAACAGTCACCATGATAGTACGGAGGGATTTTGATAATATTAGTCCTCGCCTTATGCCTCAAATGTTTCCCATCTCTATTGTTATGGCAATGCCTAGATCAGAAACATCGACCTTTGATGAGACTTGATTGTAGACGGTCTGAAGCATGGGCAAAAGAAACCAGAGTAGAAAGACTCCGATTACAATTATTGCGCCTACAACCTGTCTTGCTAGCAAGTTTATTCAGTCACCATTGGTTTTGGTTTTTTGTTGTTGTGTCTCTGAATCAGGCCGATTGTAAGAACAATAACAAGCCCGCCAGCGGCTGCAGATAATATACCCGTAAAAAGGTCGAAGTCACACATAAGAAAAGAAAGAAGTTACTCAGCTATAGCTTTTACCTTATACTAGATACGGAATGAACTTTGTGGGCTTGGAGTCAATGAGGTTTATTGGTTTAGGAAAAATGTCTTTTTTGGTTGCCAATTGCGATAATTCTTTAGGGAATCAACTAGAAGCTTTTATTATCCAAATAATAGAGATTGTTCTATGCTGAATGTCGTATTGTTTCTTGGTGCTGGTGCTTCAGTGCCCTTTGGAAAGCCGACAACAAAGGATTTCAAAAAGAGACTAACAATGGATTATGCCGAAACAGATGATGAAGTAATTCAAACTTTTCTGAATAATAATGATTTTGAGGATATTGAAGACGTTTTACAGGCCATTAGGGACGTCTTAAAATTCGTGAATAGCTACGGAGGACAATACTTTCTTAATAGTGGAAAAAAAATATTTTACTACAAGAAAGAAGGGCTGCCCTTCGACTCATATGTAAGAAAATTAGAAAGTCTGGAAAAAGATTTGAAATCTTCTGTTTATAGTACTTATGGATGGAACAAAAAATACGACAAGCCTCTTAAAAACATTTACTGGCGCATCTTTGATTTAATGAGGAAATGGAATAGCACCATAGATATTTTT
>QCWB01000112.1 GCA_013114715.1 Nitrososphaera sp. | reverse complement strand
TCACAAGCGGCTTGAGGTCTAGACCCATTTGCCTGCATCTTATCGGCCTGGATTGTTAATAAATCCTAGCCAGTGAAAGGAGCAACGACTATTGCTATTCTTGTGCCCTTGGACATTGCCATTTGGGGTATGTTTTGCGGTTATTTCTGTTTCTTGTAGTTTGAAAGGGTCTGGGCTATCCAATCCACATCTTGTAGGCTCTTGGCAAGCCGGCCTATCTTGACGCAATCCCTGATGTCCTTGGATTTTAGCTTGGTCCATACTGCTTCTGAAATCGCGGCTGCAATATCTGCCGGAACTCCGTCGCGTCCTAAAAGATGCGTGCAAATCTCCTGGAAATTATCAAAAGAGTACTGCTTGAAATGCAGGACTACGAACCTGGACAAAAGCGGAGTCAGCATCCTGTCAGTGCCGTTGCTTGTAGCAAAGACCCATGTCTTTAGCTGCGTGTTGCGCGTCTTTTGGAATTTCGCCTCTGCTATGATGCCTGTCTCCATCAGGCTTAGAAGGGCCGTCTGGTCCTTCATAGGCATGTGCTCTATCTCGTCTATTATGAGATACCTGGGTCGCTTATCAAACAAATAGTCTATCATGCCGGATTTTGTGCTGTGGCTTCCAAGCGTGAAAAACGACCGCTCAAGTTTCATGCATTCAAGCATGAACAGGGTCTTTGCCGACGCCGGCGGGCCTACAAGCAGTATGTGGACTGGCATCTGCGACGAAAGCGACATCCGGAAAAGTCGCTTGACGTCGTCGTAGCCGATTATGCTATCAAAAACAACCTGGCTACTTTCTGGTTTTGTCTGTTCTGGGGCAGATTCTTCGACTCCGACAGGCAGGTCGTCAAAAGACAATGCATAGGGTTTTCTTTTTCAGATATTAGGCCTTGTTGATAAACAATGGTGCCATCGTGCTCTAAATTAATAGACTGCAAGTAGGCTAGCTTGTAGCTGTAAAAGACCTGATAGCAGCCATGACGTCGCTGCTCAATTTCACCGTGTATGCAGCGGCCTCCTCTTCGGGTAGCTTGGACAGTTCGTCTAGAAACTGGGTCTTGTCCTTGCCGCGCTCGTACATGCCCCCTGACTCTTTGATGCAGAGCGGGAATTTCTGCATCTTTATCCCCTTGGAGTTCAGGTGCTTTATGAACTGCTGGTATAACTTTACGTTGTACCAGTCCACGTTCTTTTCTTCGCAGTACATTATCCAGACGTCTATGGTGTTCTGGAAAAACGCCTTGGAACGGAGCTCTTCAAGAGTCATGTTCTAAAAGTCTGCCCTGCGCATCTTTGAGCCGCACCTTGGGCAGGCGCCGCCCTTGAACTTGTGGCCGCAGGATATGCAAACGTAGCTGATTCCTCCGCTGCCTCCTCCGCCAAGCATGCCTCCAAATCCTCCTCCGCCGGTGCCGCCCATCCTGGCCATTGCACGTCTTCTAATGTAGAACGATATCCCAAGGAAGATTGCTATTGTTAGCGGAAGCGAGATGTAAAACGGCAGGAAAAACGAGAGCGCGAGGCTGATGGCAAGCGAGATGCCAATCCACACAAGCTGCTGGCCCATCCAGTTCATTATTACATTTTCTTTGCTGGATTCTTTTATTAAGGTTTGCTAGTCTGATATTTCTATCTCCATCCCGTCGCCATTTCTGTCATACGCGCCTATCGTGTCGTATTCATAAGGATGGTGGATTATGACAGAAACTAGCCCAAAAAAGTGGTTCAGGTCTTCTAGCGACGGCCTGTTGGACGGCCCCGGGTGGGAATGTGCCGTTCCGATGTACGAGCTGTCAAAGGGCAAGTTGTGCATAGAAAACCCCGAGAAAAACGGCCCGTTTGAAGTAAATGGCGGGATAACCAGACTTTCGACGATTATCTGGTTGTTTTTTCTGTCGCTTTTTCCCTGCAGCACGAGTATTGCCTCGTTTGGATGCCACGTCTTTGAAAACGTGATGATGCCATCAGCAGCAATTCGTTTTATCACGACTGTCTTTCTGGGCCTTTGCCTTTGCGTCTTGCCAAACAACAGCGTCTATTGGATATTTTTACTAATTAGCGTATTGTTTTTTGGATGCAAAGGCCTTTTTGCACTGAAAGCCGGCTTTAATGAGTGCAAGATCTTGGGCGAGAAAGCAACAACTGGTGGTACGGGCGCTAGGTGGTCATTGGATATACGGAAACGCGAGAAGATGCACGCCAAAAATGCAATGCACTGCAACAGATATGGATAATAACTAGATTTTCCAAGGGAGGGTTGATGACGTCAGGTTGCTGATGAAAAGAGAGATAGAAAACAAGATAATCGTCCGCAGAGGCGAAGTGGGAAACGACCGCGACGGCACGCCACTTTTGATAAACATGCGCGGCGAGGCTTACCGCGTAAACGATACTGCAATTTCTCTCTGGAACATGTGCAACGGAATCACTTTTGAAGAATTATTCTGTGAAGTCATGCGCATCTCTTCTGAAGACGAGCGTGAAGTAAAACGGTCTTTAGAACAGATGGTTCGTCAGTTCCAGCAAATATCGGTAGTAGAATTTAAAGACTACAGGATCAGCGCTGTCCGCAGATCTGGAATGCAAACATAAAGAATCCTGCTATCCTGTTCCCTCTTCTATACGGATAAAAGTTGCCGGTTTCCTTTGGCATCAATTCATGTTTTATCTCTTTGGCCTCGCTCTTTGGAATCTGGATTTTTGCCAGCTTTTCACCCAGTATTGTAGTCCAAGGCAGCTGGGGAAGCGAGTCTTTTTTGTTGACTATCATAGCCACGATTCTGTTTGGGTTTTCGCGGTCAACCACTACTGAATAGATATGGTCGTCTTTGTCTGCAAACGGGTCTGCCACCGTAAAAGCGTCAATGCGCACGTGCTCTTTTAGCCTGTCTCTTAGGCCGTAAGCAAGGCCTGCAGCAATTGCAATGTCTGCAAGATTCAATTTCCTGATTTCCTGAACAGTCGGCGGCCTGATGGATGTGGCTAGCACGAAACCTATGCTATATCGGCTGTTAATTAATTTTTGGCCACCTGCTAAGGATTAAATTGCATCACCTGCTGCCAATCGC
Organism: Nitrososphaera sp.; assembly: GCA_013114715.1. Taxonomy (GTDB): domain Archaea; phylum Thermoproteota; class Nitrososphaeria; order Nitrososphaerales; family Nitrososphaeraceae; genus Nitrososphaera. The sequence continues at coordinate 2,051 of QCWB01000112.1, read as the reverse complement.
TGCCGGGGTACCCAAGCTAGGTAAGTCATGCTAGGCCCTAAAAGGGGTCAGCCTCGAGATCTAACAAAGACGCGCCAGCTGATGTCCTTCGGGACTCGTGGGTTCAAGTCCCACTCCCGGCGCTTTTTCCACAAAAGCTATAGCAGAGACACAAAAAGCCGACTAAAGTAACTCAAAACTTGGCTAGTTAACTTTGGGCATTGTGTACAATACGTCTGCTCAGGAGAATTACGATCCCTATTGTCACAGATAAAAACAGTACAAGATTATGCGGAAATTCTGGCACAATCCTGACTTGACCTGCTGCAGGACTGTCGCTGTCAAGGTACAAATCAATCGAAGGCCAGGCAGCAGGATATGGATTATGAATATCGTCTGTGGCAAGTATCTCTATGCGTAACAGATACGTCGAATCCTGATCAAGAGGAAGATCCGCAGATATCGTTTCCGTCTCTGGACCGGACATCCATGCGTTCAGAAACTCTTCTTTTACGCCAAATATCCGTGCCGGCTCGCTGTGTGTTATGTCAAGCGTAAGAGCCCCGTTTTCAGCATAGAATGCCTCAGTCATCAAAGGTGAGTCGTCTTCGACCCTTGTCACTTCTAGAACATACGCGGCGCTCCTGACGAGCTCGTCTTTATTGTCGTCAGTCAGCGTCAATTTGATAATCGTATGAGCCCCGTCCTGCTCGTCTCTATGTGTTATGTCGTAGGACAAGGTGACAGGGTTTTTCTGCAAGTCTCTTGTCGTCAAATTTTCACCGGGCGACTCAAGGTTTTCCGACGATTTCAGAGTTATCACTCCTATCTTGTCGTTAACGTCGTTTGGGAACCAGACTTTTCCCTCGCTGTCAGCGTAGATGAACCTGCTAGTCGTCCTTGGCGTGGGCATGTCGTACTCGTAGAGCGTGCCCACGGCCTGGTCAAACCTGCCCATCTTGTGAACACCAGTCATGCTGAACCACACGTTGTCGTAAATGTCCACCCAGATGGCATAGGGGCCTGAAGAACGCGAGATAGTGTCGTATTCCTTGAACTCGCCTGTCGCCGGGTCAAAACTACCAATTTTGGCGACATTGTATTCTGTGAACCATAGCTTGCCTTCGCTGTCTATGGCTATTCTCCTAGTCCCGCTGTTGGGAGTGGGAGTCGTGTACTCTGTTATCTTGCCTGTCTCTGCGTCTACCATTCCTATCCTGTGGCTTCCGAGCGCGGCATACCAGGGATTTCCATCGGCATCCAGAATTATTCCGTACGGCGATGAGCGAGGTGTAGGGGTGGGGAATTCCTCAATCTTCCCAGTCGCAATGTCAAGCTTGCCTATCTGGGAGGCACCCTGCTCTGTGAACCACAACACTCCGTCACCCATGATGGGTGTATGAGGGACAGAACCAGGAGTAGGAGTTGGAAACTCCTCAATTTCGCCAGTCGCAGAGTTGAGTTTTCCTATCTTGGCAGCCCCTGATTCGGTGAACCAGATATTGCCGCTGCCGTCAGCGACAAGGCCATGGGGTCTAGATGACCGTGTAGGGATGTCAAACTCGCGGAATTGTTCTTTGACGGGATCGAACATTCCTATCTTGTTGACGCCTATAGCCGTGTACCAAACTGTCCCGTTCTTGTCAACTACGATGTCGTGAGGGGCAGAGTTTGGGGTAGGCACTTTCCATTCTTTGACTGTAATCTCGTCCTGCTGGGCATAGGAATTAGGAACAAACAGAATCAGAAATACACCTGCAAAAGCAAAACATAGTGTCCGAGCAAGTCCGGACATATTTCCTCTAACGCCAAACAACCTTTTAACTATTGTCTGACCAGACGGCGGTAACTCGAATCTGTAGCAACCTCAAGACTTTAGTCAATGCGAGGAAAACTTTCTGAACTACCTGAACTGGATTCTTTTTTTCAGGGTTTTAATCTCCGGCCATTCGTTTGGCACTTCACTGAATTTGCCAATAGGACAGATAACAAGGAGATGTATGCTATGATTCTTGTTCGGTTTCCAGACCAGAATCTGGTTGTCTTCGTCCCATTTCATAACGCTGCTGGTG
>QCWB01000111.1 GCA_013114715.1 Nitrososphaera sp. | reverse complement strand
TGCGGCATGGACGATCATGGCCTCGTTAATGTAGCCCTGGCAGACCTCCGCAAGGACGTCTATCAGGTAGGGCTCAAAAACGCCAATGACCTGCCCGGTCAGGTTCGTGCAGGGGTTGGAAAGCGGGCCAGCGATATTAAAGACAGTCCGAATACCAATAGTTTTTCTTGCAGAAGCCACATTTTTCATGGCAGGATGAAATGCAGGGGCAAACAGAAACCCGATTCCTGTCTGCTCGATGCACCTCTGGATTTGAAGTGGACTGGCTGCAAGGTCAAAACCAACGTACTCTAGAAAATCGGCGCTGCCGCAGACTCCAGAGACAGACCTGTTTCCGTGCTTGGCAACCTTGGCTCCTGCAGAGGCTGCAACTATCGCCGAAGCCGTGCTGACGTTAAAAGTCCGAAGGGAATCACCTCCAGTCCCGCAGGTGTCAATCAGCCCGTCAACTGCAGGAGTTATTCTAGTCGCATGTTTTTTTATCGACTGTAGTATTGACCGAATTTCTGCAGGAGTCTCGCCTTTCATAGTCAGGGCAACTAGAAAAGCAGCGATTGAAGCCTCGGACAGCTGGCCTGACAGTATCAGGTCTAAAGCATCAGACATCTCTACTTCTGAGAGGTCTATTCTGCCGGCCAGCTTGCGTATTGCCGGCCGCAAGTCTTGGTTCATTTGTCCACCAGTGACAAAAAGTTGGAGAGTATCTTGCGGCCTTCGCCGGTCAGAATCGATTCTGGATGGAACTGGACTCCTTCTATTGGGTATTGTTTATGTCGAATTCCCATTATTTCGCCGTCGTCTTTGGCGCTGGCAGTGACTTCAAGGCAGTCAGGGATTGTTTCCTTGTCTGCCACAAGCGAGTGGTATCTTGTTGCTTTAAACGGGTTTTGCACGCTTTCAAACAGCCTGTCTTTATTAGAATGCTCTATTACAGAGGTCTTGCCGTGCCTGACTTTATTGGCATTTATCACCTTGCCTCCAAAGGCATGGACTATGCCCTGGTGTCCAAGGCAGACTCCCAAGATAGGGGTTTTTGGGCCCATCTCTTTTATAACATCGGTGCAGACTCCGAAATACTTTCTGTCCGCCGGATGGCCGGGGCCCGGCGAAATGACTATGCCGTCTGGCTTCATCTTTTTTATCTGCTTTAATGTTATCTTGTCGTTTCTGACTACCACCGGCTCTGTGTCCATCTCGCCTAGTAGCTGTGCAATGTTGTAGACAAACGAGTCGTAATTATCTATAATCAGGATCTTTTTCTTTGACAAGATACTAACCTTCGGTTTGATGCCAAAAGCGACCGCCTCTCATTTGACCTGCTGTTTTTGTGGCCAAAATTCTATTTAACCCTTATGCCAGACCTTAGAACCACAGGGTATTAGTCAAAGATATTCTTTTTCCGGGCAATGTGGGTGTTTAGACTGATGGTGTCTCGTGGAGTGCTTTCCAATGTGGTCATCCCGATCTTGGCTCCTTGTTGGATTGCCGGGTTGTCAGTTGGTTTGTCGTGTCTTAGAATCACTGCGGTCCTGTTTTGGATTATCTTTTCAAGGTCTACCACGGGAGACAGAAGGAGAGGGTCGGTTTTAAGCAAGGATTCCTGACTGTCCTAGTTTGCACCAACAACAGTTAGACCCTTTTTCAATCATCTCCATGTCTAGAAGGTTTTTGATGTGATCTAGAAGATCAAATGATCAGTTTGATGGGTTGAGACAAACCTTATCTTAGAACGGATTATTTGTAAAACGTAAATCTTACATATTGAAAAAATAAAAAAGATGGCTCAACAGAGCCAGTCTGCACTATCACGGATAGCAATTGGAAGCTGCGGAGTCGCCTAAATTGGGATATGCCGTGTCTGTTCCAGAACCACAATTTATCGAGTCCACCCATCCATCGCTGTCACTCCCAGCTGTTGGTGATGTGTGAGAGGTATTCCAAGCGTATAAGATATCGTCGCCTCCTCCTCCGCTCAGGACATCTTCTCCTTCGCCACCCTGGATAATGTCGTTGTCCGCATCGCCAGCAATATAGTCGTGTACCTGGGTATGATAAATGGAAGATGGTGCTAGTATCCAGTCCTTGCCTGTGGTACCCTGTATCGCCAATCCTTGGTAGGTATTTGCTTCGCTAGTTGTCAGTGCTGGTGGTGTGCATTTCTTATAGACAACACCGTTGATTGTTATGTTACCATCACTTCTGTCTGCACAAAATATCGCCTTTCTTGCCTTTGTCGAATGTGTTGCTTCTGCAGTACCTGCTAGTTGGAACATGGCTACTACAGAAAAAGCCATCAAGCCAACGACCAGTGCTACAGCCGTTACCTTACTTTTCGTCGCAGTTTTTCTTAACATCGTGTTGCAAATTTCTTACAAACGTTTAAAAATATTCCTTATCTAGATACAATTATTAAATAATTGTGTATTTATGTCACTAACGTTCCTTAACGCATATAATTGATATACTATGATAATAGTATCTACTTATGGGAACACTTGAGTTGCGTGCATTCTGAGGCCCTGCCCGAATCCGTCTATGCCAGCGAAGAGATCGTAGAAACCTTGCATCTCATTTCTGAAAGTATTCTGCCTCTTCCGGAAATCGATTATCTCGCAGTATGGTATCCGGACTGGTCAATTTGGCTTTCCTAAAAAAAGTCAGGATTGCTGTAAAGATGGTCCGCCAGTATCTCTTTCAGCTCCGGACATTCCCGCATCCAATGTCTGAGCGCGAGTCCAATGCGCTTGCTTTCATCTCCTATGATTGTCAGGTCTGGCTTGACAGAGTTTCCAATCTACATCATCATTTGGAACATGTAGGGATCCCTTCCAATGTAGGTTCCATCAATCCAAACGAATTAAGCTACACGATGTTGTGATGTAAGGAACTTTCCCTAGAACCCGACTCGCCTCCGAGATAGAAAAATACGCAAATAAACGCCAGTATTTAGGAAAACTTATAATCCAATAACAGGGTACCAATTTTGCCTTCAGTGATTAGTTTTGGTCAAAGTATTCATTAACGGGTATGGAAACATCGGACGGAGACTTGCAACCGCGCTCTCTGTGGACAAAGAGATCCAGTTTGTTGGCGTGGCAAAGTACACCATCGACGACAAGGTAAAAGAAGCGCTTGACAAGCACTACAACGTCTATGTTCCTGACGAGCTTTTAGGCCAGTGCAAGGAAAAAGGCTACAGTGTCACAGGGACCGTCAAAGATGCAGTCAAGGCTGCAGACTTGATAGTCGACGCGGCAAAAGAAGGCGGCGGCTTTGAGAACAAGAAAAACCTGTACGTGCCGCTAAACAAGCCAGCCATCTTCCAGGGAGGAGAGGACTGGCAGGGCGAGACTGCAGTTTCCAACGTCATACACAACTCTCGCGTAAACTATGACAAGGTCCAGGGGATGACCTACGTCATCCAGGGCAGCTGCAACGTCTCTGGCATGGGGCGCATAATGCAGCCGCTAAAGGAGGCTTTTGACAACAGCATCATAAGGACAGACGTTTCGCTTATCAGAAGGTGGGCAGATTTGGAAGACGTAAAGCCAGTCAAGGACTCTATTGAATGGGACAAGCACCCGCACCACCAGGACGACGTGAAGAACTTTATCCCGGATGCAAACCTGTATGTCGATGCATTCAAGGTTCCGTCAAGGATGATGCACCTGCACCACATGACTATCAGGTTCAAGGGCAAGGCCCCGACCAAGGACCAGATCCTAGAGCCATTTAGAAAAGAGTTTGGAGTTGCTATTATAAAGTCGGCCAAGGGAACCGGCGACGTCCGCAAAAAAGCAATAGAGCTAGGCTTTGTGCACGGCGACACCAACATGGTCCACATCCACGAAGACATACTGCGCGTCCAAGACGACACGATAAAGATAGGATATTCAGATGACCAGACTGGAATGGTGATTCCAGAAAACCACATGCTCATACAGTCCCTGGTCTTCAAGCGTCCGCGCTCTGAAGCTTTGGCTAGGACTGACAAGTTGTTTGACATGTCTAAAAAGCGCAAGATACTTGAAGACGAAGCAACTTTCAAGTAAAGAGATTGGCCCGGCCGCGGCATTTCTGACGCGGCGTAGTATGTTTTAGGAAAGTAGAACATAGTCAAGCGTCTTTATGGGATGTACTGTATTTCTTTTCCAGATCTTGATAATATAGAGGAGATTTAGACGGTATGGGGGGGGGCTGAAAGGCCACCTATATGAATTTCAGACACACAATACAAGTTTATTTACCCATATAATAAAGCATGAGAGAGTGACTCGTGATTTGAATTTGCATGTCTTTACGGCATGGATTGAAGCTCACAAGCGCCATGACCTTGAAAGGATGCTATCTTGTGTGACTGACAACGTAAAGATTGAAAGCGCGACGGCCGGCACCATCAGCGGTCTGTACCAGGCCGGCGAGCACTGGCAGCAGGTCTTTTTGGCCTTTCCCGATTTGCGAATGGAACCAGCCACGATAACAGCAGACGATCATCGAGTCGTTGCAGAAGTCGATATCGAGGGTATGAACTCTGGCAGCCTTGGCAAGACGCCGGCCACCGAGAAGAAGATAAGCCTTCGCGGGGCCATTGTTGTAGAATTTGACGACGGCAAGATAAGCGGATTCCGAATCTACTACGACGAAGCAGAAATAGGACGACAGCTGGGATTGAAAAAATCGCTACTCCTTGGCTAGCAAAAACGCATCAGCTCCAAGCCGGTAATCAGAGCCCATCTTTTTCATCCTCTTTACTTTCTCGATTATCCCGATTCGCTGGCCCATCTCCTGTGCAGAGATAAACATGTCAAACTTTCTAGATAGCAGGGCTGCAAGGATGTCGCGGTACTCATCGCCGCTGGCTTTGAACATCTTGCCGTTGATATAGTATCTTGAGTTTGACATGTCTACAAGATGGGGGCCTGTCTGGAAGAATTTCGACGTTGTTATCTTTTTGCCGTTGTAGGTTATTGGTTTGACTTGTACTCCCATCCCAAGCAGGATGTCCGCATGCGCAAGATCTATCCTGGCAAAAGTCTCCAGAAATTTGTTGTATATCTGCTGAGCCTTGGCGGCCTTTTTATTTGCACAGGACCTGCCTAATGCTTTTACTACCTGT